>JASHQS010000061.1 GCA_030038995.1 Xanthobacteraceae bacterium | reverse complement strand
GCGTAGCCGTTGAGGAAGGTGTCGGTGCCGAACAGTACGGTGGCGCAAACGCCGTAAACCAGTTCTGGCACGGTGCGGTAGTGCAGCGGCGACGGATACAGATAGATCGGCACGCCGTACACCAGCGGCAGCATCACGCCGCCGGTGAAGCCGAACGAGTGGAAGATCGGCAGCGCGTTGAACAGCTTGTCCTGGCGGCCGAAATCGATGCGCGCGGCGCATTGCGCCACGTTGGTCAGCATGTTGCGGTGCGACAGCACGACGCCCTTGGGCAAGCCTTCGGTGCCCGAGGTGAACAGAATGACGCCCCAATCGTCGGGCTTGCGCGCGACCAGCGGCTTTTTCCAGGTCCGCAAGCTGCGCAGCTTATCGGCGGTGGTGACGGTCTTGCGAAAGTCTTCGAGATAAATGATCCGCACCTTCTGCTCGAGTTGGGCGACGAGATTGTCCAGCCGGCCTTTTTCGACGAAGGTGCGCGAGGTCAGGATGGTGTCGACCTCGGCGGCGCGGCAGGCGGCCAGAATATTGGCCGCGCCTGAGGTGAAATTGATCATCGCCGGCACGCGCCCGGCCGACATCACCGCGAACAGCGTGACCACGCCGCCGTTCGAGGTCGGCAGCATGATGCCGAGCGCGCGGCCTTCGAGCGCCAGCGGCATCAGCTTGGCGCCCAATATCGCCACCGCCTGCAGCATCCGCTTATAGGAAAGGCGGCCGCTGACCGAATCCTGGATCGCCGTCCAGCTTTTGCCGTGGATCTTTGCCGCCTCGATCAGCGCTTCGACCACGGTGCGTTCGGTCGGCGCGCTGCGGTACATCAGATCGGACATGATATCGTAGAGCGCTGCGCCCGCCGCCTGCCGGCGCCGCCGGCCCTTCAGTTCCGGATCGAGCTTGAGCTTCACCGGCTCAAGAATGTTGATGGTGATTTTCGGAAACAACCGGCGCCGCACTTGCGAATTGGTCAAGCGGCTGAAAATGGTCGCCTCCGGCCCGGTGATCTGCACCGGCACCAGCATGGCGTCCGACTTGTCGGCGATCATCGCGGCGCCATCGTAGATTTTCATCAGGCTGCCGGTGACGGTGATGCGGCCTTCCGGAAAGATCACCAGCATGTCGCCGTCGCGGACCGCGTTGATGATGGCGCGCAGCGAGAACGGCTTGAGCGGGTCGAGCGCCATGGTGCGGGCGAATTTCAGAAACGGCTGGATCCACCAGTTGCGCGACATCGCCACGTCGATGGCGAACACCGGCCGCTTCGGCAAAATCGACACGGCCAGCGGCGGATCGAGGAAGCTTACGTGATTGAGCGCGATGATGGCGTTGTGGCCGGCCTTGGCGATATTGTCGTAGCCTTTCACCTCGAGATGAAAGAAGGCGCGGAAAAGGATCGAGAGAAAATCGGTCAACCAGTTCGCCGGCATGGTGCGGCCGATGGCGATCGCGACCAACAGGTTGGCGACGCCGATCAGCATGAACAGCGCCGGCGCGCTCAGGCCGAGGCTCTGCAGCACGCCCTGAATCACCGCACCGGCCACCATGAAGGCGGCATTGAGCACGTTGACGCCGGCGACGACGCGGGCGCGGCGGTCGGTGCCGGCCCAGGCCTGCACCGCCGCGAAGGTCGGCACCACGAACAGGCCGCCGCCGATGGCAAGGCCGGCGAGATCGATGGCGATGTGCAGGCTGCGCGGCATGGCGAAAAACGCGCCGATGCCGAGCGGATGCGACGCCGGCGCGATCACGTACGCGGTCCAGCCGAGGTCGAGCGCAAACACGCCGAGCAGTACCGCGCCAAACAGCGTCGGCAGGATGACGATGCGGCCGGCCGAAAGCCAGGCGGCCAGGCCGGAGCCGAGCGCGACCGCGACCGAGAAAATGGTGAGGAAGAGCGTGATCACCAGCTCGTTGCCGTTGATGTTGGCGTGAACGAGCGGCAGCAAGAGCGACAGCACCAGCGCGCCGACCAGCCAGAACCAGCTCACCACGATGGCGCCCCACCACAGCCGCCGGTCGTCGCGCAGCTCCTTGATGAGGTCGACGGTCGAGGCCAGGACGTTGCGATTGATCACGAGATTGGGCGCGCCCTCCGCGGTGCCCGGGATCAGCAAGCTGAACAGCCAGGCCGCCAGCGCCGTCACCAGCATCAGCCAGGCGAAATGAATCGGATTGCTGCTGCCGTTGGCGGCGACGCCGGCGATGATGGTGCCGAGCAGGATGGCGAGGAACGTTCCGGCCTCGATCAGCGCGTTGCCGGCCGGCAGCTCGGCGCGGGCGAGATGGTCGGGCAGGATGCCGTATTTGATCGGACCGAACAGCGAGCCGAGCGTGCCGAACAGAAACAGCGCGACGAACAGCAGGATGACGGAATGAAAGGCGAAGCCGACGACGGCGAGCACCGCGGCGCCGATCTCGACGAGCTTGACGCGTTGCGCCACCCAGGCCTTGTCGTAGCGGTCGGCGAGTTCGCCGCCGAGCCCGGAGAGAAAGAAGAACGGCGCGATGAACACGCCGCCGGCGAGCGTGATCAGTGCCCCGGAATTGGGGCCGGCGATCTGCGCCAGCACAACGAAGCTCAGCGCCGTCTTGAGGAAATTATCGCCGAACGCCGCGAAGAACTGGCAGAAGAACAACGGCGCGAACTTCCGCCGCATCATCAAGGATCTGAACATCGCGCTCCCGCCGTTGCTCGCGGCCCGGCATGCGGCTTGCGCTCCCGGCAAACGGGAACGACAGCGTCGCCGGCCCCCCTGGACAGTCTAGACGGTGCCGCGGCTTTTGGCGACGCGGCTCGCCGGCCGGATCTCATTTGGTAATATATGCAACGCCTTAGTGCGCAATTGAAGGACCCGACGCAACCCCCTATGGTGCCGCGCCGTGGCCGGCTTCTACAACGCGGCGGCTTCTTCGCAAAGGATTCGAGACGATGAGGCTTGCGGACCAGGTGGCGATCGTGACCGGCGCCGGCCGCAATATCGGCGAAGCAATCGCCAAGCTGTTCGCCGCCGAGGGCGCCAAGGTCGCGGTGGTCGACATGGACAAGGCGCGCGGCGAACGCGTCAGCAACGCCATCACGGCCAAAGGCGGCGACGCGACCTTGTTCATCGCCGACGTATCGAAGGGCGCCGACGTCGCGGCTTTGGTCAAGGCCGTGGTCGCCCATTACGGCCGTATCGATATCCTGGTCAACAACGTCGCGATCTCCGACAACAAGCACATATTCGACATCACCGAGGCGGAATGGGACCGCGTGCTCGCGGTCACGCTGAAGAGCCAATTTCTCATGGCGCAGCATGTCGGCAAGCAAATGGCGGCGCAGGGCGGCGGGCGCATCGTCAATATCGGCTCGACCTCGGGATTTACCGGACGCAGCCGCGCGCTGGCCTATTCGGCCGCCAAAGGCGGCGTGGCCAATCTCACCCGCGCCATGGCGGCGCAGCTCTCGCCGCACAAGATCCGCGTCAACGCCATCGTGCCGAACAAGATCGGTTCGCCGGTCGGCAAGGACGAATTCGATCCGACGCGGCCGGTGCCCAACATGGCGAAACGGCCGGGCCAGCCGGCCGAAGCCGCCAAGGCCGTGCTGTTTCTGGTCAGCGACGATTCCTCGTTCGTCTACGGCGCCAACCTGTTCGTCGACGGCGGCGTCTCGGCGATGGATTTGTCGTAACATTTCCGAGCAAGGCTTCCCGTGAATTCGTCATTGCGCGGAACGAAGCGACGAAGCAATCCCGGACGGCGCCGCCGCACTGGATTTGCTTCGCTTAGCGCAGCACGAAGCACAGCGAAGTGGTGCGCTACAGGCCCGGGATCGTCAAAAGCTCGGAGTTTGCGAAGTTCCCGGATCAGCGGTGCAGCATTTCGTGCTGCACCGCATTCGCGAAACAGCTTGGAACAACGTCGAGTCAATAGGCAGCCTCGAACAGGCGCTGCACCAATCTTCGCGCCAGGACGCCGGCGACGCGGCGGCGGTAGTGGCCGGGCGTGAACGTCGTCTTCATCGCCATGATCTGGTCGCGCACGAGCGCGTCGAGGCCGGCGAACACGCGCGCGTCGAGCGGGCCGCCGCACAGGGCGGCGGCGCCGGACAGCCGCACCGGCCGCGGATTGGTGCCGGTGAAGGCGACGCGCAGATCGGCCAACGTATCGTCATCGCGGCGCAGCGCCACGGCGACGCCGGCGACCGGATATTCGATCGAGCGGCGGATGCGGATCTTGTCGTAGGCCGAGCGCAGGCCGGGCGTGTTCTTGACGCGCACCGCGGCGACGAACTCGCCGGGGCGCAGCGCCAGAAAATATTTGCCGTCGCCGCGGGTTTCCGTCACCGGCTCGTTCTGGCGCGCGTGGCCGATGTAGAGGTCGGCCAACGGCATGGTGCGCCGGCCGGCCGGTCCGGCGATGTCGATCTCGGCATCGAGCACGAGCAGCGCCGGCGCCAGATCGCCGGAAAACGTCGCGAAGCACACGCCGCGGCTTTTCGGCGCCACGTGGCAGACCGTGCCGGTGGTTTTCAGGCAATGCGCATTGGCGGCGCGCCACCATTCGCTCTGATTGTAATAGATGCAGCGGGTGTCGAGGCACAGATTGCCGCCGACGGTGCCCATGTTGCGCTGAGTCGGACCGGCGATATGGCCGGCCGCCTGGGCGACGACGGGATAGCGGCGCGCGACGTCGGGATGCGCGGCGAGTTCGGCGAGCGTCACCGCGGCGCCGATCTCGAGCGCGGCCGCGTCGGCTTTGATGGTGCGCAACTCCGGCACGCCATTGACGTCGATCAGCACCGGCGGCGCGACGATGCCGCGGCGGATATTGACGACCAGATCGGTGCCGCCGCCGAGCAAGCGGCTTTCCGCATAAGCGGCGCGCGCCGCGATCACTTCGTCGAGCGAGCGCGGGCGAACGAGATCGAGATGCGGCAACGCGTCCATCAGGTGCCGCCGTTTCCACGAATCCGCTCATGCCCGCGCAAGCGGGCATCCAGTCTGGGTCCCCGCTTTCGCGCATAGGCGCTAACATAGCTGCGTTTCCCGGGCGCAGCGCAGCACGAAGCGCAGCGAAGTGGTGCGCTGCAGACCCGGGATCGTAACAAGTTGCGGAGTCTGGGACGGTCCCGGATCAGCGGTGCACCGCTTCGCGCTGCACCGCATCCGGGAAACAGGCCTATGTTAGCGCCTATGCGCTTTCGCGGGGACGCGCGGAGAAATGCACCTATCAAGTATCGCCCTCTTGTTTGCCGTTGCTTTTCATGCGCGCCCGCTTCTCCAGCGCGGCAAAGACGCGGTCCGGCGTCACCGGCAGATCGTTGAAGCGCAAGCCGATGGCGTCGGCGATGGCGTTGGTCAGCGCAGGCAGAAACGCGGCGAGCGAGCCCTCGCCGGCTTCTTTTGCGCCGAACGGCCCGTGCGGATCGATGCTCTCGACGATGCCGACTTCGATCGGCGGCGAATCCTTGATGGTCGGCACGCGGTAATCGAGCATGTTGGCGGTCAGCATCAGGCCGTCGTGGTAGCCGGCCTCCTCGCTCATCGCCTGGCCGAGGCCCATCCATACCGAGCCCTGCACCTGGCCTTCGACGGTGAGCCGGTTGAGCGCCTTGCCGCAATCGTGCGCCACCCAAACCTTGTCGACGGTGACGACGCCGGTGTCCTCGTCGACGCTGACTTCCACCACCTGCGCCGAATAGCTGTAGCCCATGGTGCCGCCGATCGCGGCGCCGCGATATTTTTTGCCGCCGTGCGATTGCGGAATGGTCGAGTAGATGCCGGTGACCGTGATGGTGCCGGAATCTTTCAACGCTTCGGTCACGACCTCGTTGAAGGTCAAGCCTTGGTCCTGGGCGCCGGCGCGGTACAGTTCGCCGAGGCATTCGATCTCGCCCGGTTTCGCATCGAGTTTTTTCGCGGCGGCGGCGATCAGCACGGCTTTCAGATTCTGCGCCGCGTCGATCGCGGCGTTGCCGACCATGAACGTGACGCGCGACGAATAGGAGCCGTTGTCCTTCGGCACCACCTCGCTGTCGCCGGTGACGACGCG
>JASHQS010000060.1 GCA_030038995.1 Xanthobacteraceae bacterium | reverse complement strand
GCTGGTGACGCATCAGACCGGGCCGCAAGGCAAACAAGTGCGCCGGCTCTACATCGAGGAAGGCTCCGCCATCGAGCGCGAATATTATCTCTCCGCGCTGGTCGATCGCGCCGCCGCGCGCGTCGCCTTCGTGGCCTCGACCGAGGGCGGCGTGGAAATCGAGGAAGTGGCGCGCACGCATCCGGATAAAATCTTGAGTTTTTCCGTCGATCCGGCGACCGGCCTCATGCCGCATCACGCGCGTCGCGTCGCCCGCGCGCTCGGATTTCGTCGCGACATCGCCAAGCAGGCCGGCGACGTGCTGCCGAAGCTTTATCAAGCCTTCCTCGCCAAGGACATGAGTCTCCTCGAGATCAATCCGCTGGTCGTCACCAAATCCGGCCAATTGATCTGCCTCGACGCCAAGATCGGCTTCGACGACAACGCGCTGTACCGCCATCCCGACGTGGTGGCGCTGCGCGATCTCAACGAGGAGGACGAAAAGGAGATCGAGGCCTCGAAATACGATCTCAATTACGTGGCGCTCGACGGCGCCATCGGCTGCATGGTCAACGGCGCCGGCCTCGCCATGGCGACCATGGACATCATCAAGCTCTACGGCGAGACGCCGGCGAATTTTCTGGATGTCGGCGGCGGCGCAACGAAAGAAAAAGTGACGGCCGCGTTCAAGATCATCACCTCCGACCCCAAGGTCAAAGGCATCCTGGTCAACATCTTCGGCGGCATCATGCGCTGCAACATCATCGCCGAGGGCGTGGTCGCCGCCGTCAAGGAGGTCGGCTTGCGCGTGCCGCTCGTGGTACGGCTCGAAGGCACCAATGTCGAGCTCGGCAAGGACATCATCTCAAAGTCGAACCTCAACGTCACCTCGGCCGACGATTTGGACGATGCGGCGCAGAAGATCGTCAGGGCGGTGCGACCGACATAGGGCTGAACAGTCACGGCTTGACCCGAACGGTCCAATCGCACATAATTACACATATTGAGCGAAGTGACATTCAGGCCATGAAAAACATCACTCTCGCGATCGATGAAACGGTCCTGAAACAGGCGCGCGCCTACGCCGCGAGGCGGGGAACGACACTTAATGGCCTTGTGCGCGAACATCTGGCCGATCTTGTCGGTGAGGAGCACAGGATCGAGGAGGCTCGGCGGGGTCTGCTGGAACTGATCGACAAATCGACGGGCCGGCTCGGCCCGGACTACCAATGGAATCGTGAGGCGCTTTATGCGGATCGATTGCTTCCTCGACACCAACGTACTGGTATACGCCGCCGCCGGAAGTCGGGATGAAACCCACAAGGCAGCCATTGCCCGCGACCTCATCGCAACGAAAGTGTTCGGCGTATCCGCCCAGACTCTCGCCGAGTTCTACAACGCCGTCGTCAGGATCGCCAAGCCGCTGTCACTGACCGAAATCGATAACTGGGTAGAACGTCTGCTGAAGTTTCCGTTCACTGCAGTCGATGCCAACATCGTTCGGCTCGGAATATTTTTGTCGCGGCGTTATCACATCGGCTATTACGATGCGGCGCTGCTTGCGGCCGCCGACCGCCTCGGCGCCAAAATCTTCTATTCGGAAGACTTGAACCATAATCAAGTCTATGGCTCCGTCCGCGTCGTCAATCCCTTTCTTCCCTGAGGCGTTGGTAACTCGCCGGATCAAGTAGCATGTCCATCCTCGTCGACAAGAACACCAAAGTGATCTGCCAGGGCTTTACCGGCAAGAACGGCACGTTCCATTCCGAGCAGGCGATCGCCTACGGCACCAAGATGGTCGGCGGCACCTCGCCCGGCAAAGGCGGCTCGACCCATTTGGGCCTTCCGGTTTTCGATACCGTGGTCGAGGCGCGCGAAAAAACCGGCTGCGACGCCAGCGTGATCTACGTGCCGCCGGCCGGCGCCGCCGACGCCATCTGCGAATCGATCGCCGCCGAAATACCGCTGATCATCGCCATCACCGAAGGCATTCCGGTCGCCGACATGGTCGAGGTCAAGCGCGCGCTGTCCGGCTCGAAGTCGCGGCTGATCGGGCCGAACTGCCCGGGCGTGATGACGGCAGGCGAATGCAAGATCGGCATCATGCCGGGAAACATTTTCAAGCCCGGCAAGGTCGGCATCGTATCGCGCTCCGGCACCTTGACCTACGAGGCGGTATTCCAGACCACCCAGGTGGGTCTCGGCCAAACCACCGCCGTCGGCATCGGCGGCGACCCGGTGAAGGGGACCGATTTCATCGAAGTGCTGGAGATGTTCTTGGCCGACCGCGCGACCGAAGCCCTCATCATGATCGGCGAGATCGGGGGCGCCTCGGAGGAGGACGCGGCGCAGTTCCTCAAGGACCAAGCCAGGCGCAGCCGCAAGAAGCCGACGGTCGGCTTCATCGCCGGCCGTACCGCGCCGCCCGGCCGCCGCATGGGCCATGCCGGCGCCATCATCGCCGGCGGCAAGGGCGACGCCGAATCCAAGATCGCCGCTATGGAGGCCGCCGGCATCAAGGTTTCGCCATCCCCGGCCCGGCTCGGCAAGACGCTGGCCGAACTGTTGAACGCTTAATTCACTTCTTGCGTCTTTAGATCGGCCTGCCTGTTCCCTAAATAAGCTACAAGGCAGCACGGCCCGCTTGGCTGATTCGGTATGGGGCCGCATTTCGGCTTTGGGCCCGTCTTGTCGCGGTTCGCTGTGCTCGCGCCGCCGCCGACTTCGTTCAATCCCCGGAAAACGCGATTAGTCAGGATCGCCCAACCAGGATCACATATGTCTCGTCAAGATGCGAACGCCGCTTTCGCCGTCAGCTCTTTTCTGTACGGTGGCAATGCCCCCTACATCGAGGATCTTCATGCGCGCTACGAAGCCGATCCCAAAGCTGTCGACGCGCAATGGCAAGCGTTCTTCGCCGACCTGAAGGACGATGCCGGCGACGTTGCCAAGAACGCGCGCGGGCCCTCGTGGCAGCGGCCCGATTGGCCGCCGCTTCCCCGCGGCGATCTGGTCGCCGCATTTGACGGCGGCTTTTTGGCCGAGGCCGCCACCGGCGTCGCCGCCACGGTCAAGGGCGAGGCCCAGGCGCGCGGCGTCGATCTCGTGGCCGCCGACGTCGAGCGCGCCACCCGCGATTCGGTGCGGGCGCTGATGCTGATTCGCGCCTATCGGGCACGCGGCCATTTTCATGCCAATCTCGATCCGCTCGGCCTCGAGCCGCCGAAGAACGAGGCGGAGCTCGATCCGCGCAGCTACGGCTTCGGCGAAGCCGATCTCGACCGCCGCATTTTTCTCGACGGCGTTTTGGGGCTTCAATTCGGCAGCATCCGCCAGATCGTCGCCATCCTGCGCCGCACCTATTGCCAGACACTGGGCGTCGAATTCCTGCACCTTTCCAACGGCGCGCAGAAAAGCTGGATCCAGGAGCGCATCGAAGGGCCCGACAAGGAGATCACGTTCACTCGCGAGGGCAAGCGCGCCATCCTCAACAAACTGGTCGAGGCCGAAGGTTTCGAGAAATTCTGCGATCTGAAATTCACCGGCACCAAGCGCTTCGGCCTCGACGGCGCCGAGGCGATGATTCCGGCGCTGGAGCAGATCATCAAGCGCGGCGGCGCCCTCGGCGTGCTCGAGATCGTCATCGGCATGCCGCACCGCGGCCGGCTCAACGTGCTGGCCCAGGTCATGGCCAAGCCGCACCGCGCCATCTTCCACGAGTTCAAGGGCGGCTCGGCGACGCCGAACGAGGTCGCAGGCTCGGGCGACGTCAAGTACCACCTCGGCGCCTCGTCGGACCGCGAATTCGACGACAACAAGGTGCACCTGTCGCTCACCGCCAACCCGTCGCATCTCGAAAGCGTCGATCCGGTCGTGCTCGGCAAAGTGCGGGCCAAGCAGGACCAGCACGGCGCCACGCCCGAAGACCGCACCATGGTGCTGCCGCTGCTCATTCACGGCGACGCCTCGTTCGCCGGCCAGGGGGTGGTCGCCGAGTCGTTCGGGCTGTCCGGGCTGCGCGGCCACCGCACCGGCGGCTCGCTGCATTTCATCGTCAACAATCAGATCGGATTTACCACCAACCCGCGCTATTCGCGGTCGTCGCCCTATCCGTCCGACGTCGCCAAGATGATCGAAGCGCCGATCTTTCACATCAACGGCGACGATCCCGAGGCGGTGGTGTTTGCCGCCAAGATCGCGACCGAGTTCCGGCAAAAATTCCAGAAGCCGGTCGTCATCGACATGTTCTGCTACCGCCGCCACGGCCACAACGAGGGCGACGAGCCCTCGTTCACCCAGCCGCTGATGTACAAGGCGATCGCCGCCCATCCCTCGACGCTCGAAATATACGGCGACAAGCTCGTCGGCGAAGGCGTCGTCGCCGCCGGCGAGATCGAGAAGATGAAGGCGGACTGGCGCCGCCGTCTCGACGCCGAGCTTGAGGCCGCGCAGAGCTACCGCGCCAACAAGGCCGATTGGCTCGACGGCCGTTGGTCCGGCTTCAAGACCGCGGGCGATGCCGAAGATCCGCGCCGCGGCAAGACCGGCGTCGATATCGGCACGCTCCAGGAGATCGGTCGGAAGATCACGACCGTCGCGCCGGACTTCCATCTCCATCGCACGCTCAACCGGTTCTTCGAGAACCGGCGCAAGGCGATCGAGTCGGGAAAGAACATCGACTGGGCGACCGGCGAGGCGCTCGCCTTCTGCTCCTTGCTGCTCGAAGGCCACCGGGTGCGGCTCTCCGGCCAGGACAGCGAGCGCGGCACCTTCTCGCAACGTCATTCCGTGCTGATCGACCAGGAGACCGAGCAGCGCTATACGCCGTTCAATCATCTGGCCGAAGGACAGGCGCGCTTCGAGGTCGTCAATTCAATGCTCTCGGAAGAGGCCGTGCTCGGCTTCGAGTACGGCTACTCGCTCGCCGAGCCCAACGCCCTGACCATGTGGGAAGCCCAGTTCGGCGATTTCGCCAACGGCGCGCAGGTGGTGCTCGACCAATTCGTCTCGTCCGGCGAGCGCAAATGGCTGCGTATGTCGGGCCTCGTCTGCCTTTTGCCGCACGGCTATGAAGGACAAGGACCCGAGCACTCGTCCGCGCGCCTGGAGCGGTTCCTGCAGATGTGCGCCGAGGACAACATGCAGGTCGCCAACTGCACCACGCCGGCGAACTACTTCCACATCCTGCGCCGGCAGCTCAACCGCGACTTCCGCAAGCCGCTCGTCCTGATGACGCCGAAATCGCTGCTGCGCCATCGCCGCGCCGTGTCGCGGCTCGACGAGATGGGGCCGAATACGACCTTCCACCGGCTGCTCTGGGACGACGCGCAGATGTCTCCCCCGCAAGCGGGGGAGGGGAGGGAGGAGGCGATTAAGCTCGTCGCCGACGACAAGATTCGCCGGGTCGTCCTCTGCTCTGGAAAGGTCTATTTCGATCTCTACGAGGAGCGCGAGAAACGCGGGATCGACGACATTTATCTGCTGCGCATCGAGCAGCTTTATCCGTTTCCGACCAAGGCGCTGATGACCGAGCTGTCGCGCTTCAAAGCGGCCGAGATCGTCTGGTGCCAGGAAGAGCCGCGCAACATGGGAGCGTGGGTGTTCGTGGACATCTTCCTGGAATGGGTGCTCAACCAGATCGGCGCCAAGAGCCGCCGCGCGCGCTATGCCGGCCGGCCGGCTTCGGCCTCGACGGCGGTCGGGCAGATGTCGCAGCATCTCGGCCAGCTCAAACGATTGCTTGAAGAGGCGCTGGGGCAGCGGACGACGGATAACAAATAGAATTTCTTTTTCCGTACTCTGTCGTCCGTCTTCCGTCGTCGCTTTGCTGACGGTCCTGCAAACGAGGAAACGAGGCCATGGCTGAAATCCGCGTTCCCGCGCTCGGCGAATCGGTGACCGAAGCGACGATCGGCAAGTGGTTCAAGCAAGCCGGCGACGTGGTCGCGGTCGACGAGCCGCTGGTGGAGCTCGAGACCGACAAGGTGACGATCGAGGTGCCGGCGCCGGCTGCCGGCGTGCTCACCGATGTCGCGGTCAAGGACGGAGATACGGTCGCCGTCGGCGCGCTCCTCGGCGCCATCAAGGAAGGCGCCGGCGCGGTGCCGGCCGGCCGGCCCAATCAGAAAACCGAACGCGCGAAGGCGATCGATGCCGGGCCCGAGCAGCCGGTGTTGAAGGAGGCGCGTCCGCCGGTCGCCGCCAAGGTGGCGGCTGCGGAGTCGC
>JASHQS010000059.1 GCA_030038995.1 Xanthobacteraceae bacterium | reverse complement strand
GGCGTCGATGCCGAAGTGATATCGCCGACGCGTCAATCTTATTGCAGTCCGCAGCGCCCCAATGTGGTCGACAAGCACACGCGACCTTCGGTCGAAGAGCGTTGCGGTAATGAAAAACATCCGCCCGCGAGCAAATTTCGTCGGTAGCGAACCATGCCGGGAAGATATCCCGGATTTCGTTTCACTCAATCCGGGCTACCCTTGCTACGCGGGTCTTGCGAATCATGATCGAGTGAGCGGCGAGGATTGGAGAAAACAGCCGGAGCGAGGAGAAAAAACTCACACAGAATCAATGCCTCTTCCAGCCATGGCGCAATAACCTTGACAATCACTCTGCGATCGTTTCTTAGGCGCGCCGCTCGCTCCTGAGGGATGCCTTTCGCGAGGGTGCTCCTGTAAGGCGGAAGCGAGCGCGGTTCCTGCGGGCGGAGCGACACACTCCGCTCCCGGGCGGTCCGGGTATCGACCCCCTCGACACTACGGTCGGGGTGCCAGGTGCTTGGCTTAGGCGCGAGCGATGACCGGGTAACGCCCGGCCCTCCCGTTCGCGTGACGCGCGGCCTGGACCGAATCGCGTGCAGCCTCAAAGCCGCGCGAGGAAAGCCGCGGTGGAGCGCCGAGAGGCGAGCGCGCCCGCAAGCGGCCCGGTCCGGGCAACCGGATCGAGCCGTGGCGCGCGCCGCGCCCGCAGCGCGTTGCGGCGGTAACGTCGCAATGCGTGGCGCGGCTCCTGACTACGCGCCTGTCGGCGCTCCGCCTCCCTCCTTATTTGCTCGGGAGGCGACGCTTTCGTGCCGTGCCGTGGCAAAGCTCGGATGCTGATGCATCGCGAGAACGATCCTCTGCGTCGTCATTGCCGGGCGTGGGGTGCGCGGCGGGGTGCCCCCTGACCCGGCAATCCATGCAGAGCTGCCGCTTTGAGATTCGCCGTCGTGCTTTTGTTTCGTCTCGTCAGCACGGACCACCGGTCAAGCCCGGTGGTGACGAGGACAGGGGGACGCCGGTGCGGCCGACGTTTCTGGAGCTGCTCAGGGGAACGCCGCAGATGGCCAGCATTCTCACTCATACCGCCGCGACGGCTTTCTCTGATCGACAGGGAAATTGGGTCCAAATCGACTGTGGCAAACCGTTACGCCGAAGCCGCCGTCTTCGCCGCCTGGATCGCCTGCCAGATGCGGTCCGGCGTGTACGGCATGTCGAGCTGCCGCACGCCGGCTTGCCGGAGCGCGTCGAGCACGGCGTTGGCGAGCGCCGGCACCGAGCCGGTGGCGCCGGCTTCGCCGGCGCCTTTGGCGCCGAGCGGATTGGCGGGCGACGGCACGCCGCAATCGATCAGCGTCAGCGGCGGCGAAAAATTGTCGGCCTTCGGCATGAAATAGTCCATGAACGTTCCGGACAACAACTGACCGTTGTCGCGGTCGTAGGTGATGCGTTCGCCGACCGCCTGGCCGAGGCCCTGCATCAGGCCGCCATGCAACTGGCCCTCGAGCAGCGTGTGATTGTAGATCGTGCCGCAATCGTCGGCGGCGACGTAGTTCTTGACGTCGAGCGCGCCGGTGTCGGGGTCGATCTCGACCTCGGCGACATGGGCGCCGCTCGGAAAGGCGCTGGCGAGATCGACCGTCACGTTGCTGTCGAGCGGATGCGCCGGCTCGCTCCAGCGCCGTTCGAGCAGCGTCTGCAGGCCGATGGCGAGATCGGTGCCGGCGACTTTGTACTGGCCGCCTTCGAACACCACGTCGCCCGGCGCGACCTCGAATTCGCCCGCTGCGAGCTTGCGGCCTTTTTCGACGACTTCCCTCGCCGCCGCCTGCAGCGCGCGGCCGTGGCTGATCAGCGAACGCGACCCGAACGAGCCGGTGCCGGCGAGTTTTGGCGCGTCCACGTCGTTGTAGCGCAGCTCGATGTTGTCGGCGGGGATGCCGAGCACGTCGGCGACGATCTGCGGAAACACGGTCTCGTGGCCTTGGCCGGACGGCCCGGCATTCGAATAGAGCGCGAGACGGCCGTCGCTCTGGATGCGGATTTCGGCCTGCTCCTTGCCGAGGCCGCCGGATGGTTCGAGAAACAAAGCAAGGCCGATGCCGCGCAGCTTGCCGCGGCGCTTGGCTTGCCTGCGCCGTTTGGCAAAGCCTTTCCAATCCGCGGCCTGCAAGGCGGTCTTGAGCAGTTGCGGCGGATCGGCGCTGTCGTAATTGGAATTGGTCGGCGTGCGCATCGGGAATGCGGCTTTGCGCAGCACGTTGCGCCGCCGCAGCTCGACCGCATCGATTCCCGTCATGGCGGCGGCCGTTTCGACCAGGCGCTCCCACAGATAGGCGACGTTGGGGCGGCCGGCGCCGCGATAAGCGGTGGTCGGCGTCGTGTTGGTGAAGATGAGCCGATGCCGGCCGTAAACGGCCGCCACATTGTAGAGACTGATGGCCGAGCTGGTCGGCGCTGCCACGGTATTGATGAGCGGCCCGGCGTTGCTGCAGAACGCGCCGAGATTGACCAGCCATGCGACGCGCAGCGCCACGAAGCGGCCGTCGCGGTCGAGGCCGAGTTCGCCGCTCAAATCCGCGGCGCGGCCGTGATGGTCGCCGATGATGGTTTCGCTGCGCGTGCCGATCCAGCGCACCGGCCGTCCGGCCGTCTTCGCCGCCAGCATGACGGCGAGAAACTCCGGATAGACCTCGTTGCGCACGCCGAAGGCGCCGCCGACGTCGATGCAGTGGACGCGCAGGCGCTCCGCCGCCACGCCGGTGGTCTGCGCCAGCGCGGTTTTCAGGTCGGCGGTGCCTTGCGTGGGCGCGTAGAGGTCGAACGAGTCGCTCGCCGCGTCATAGGAGGCGGCGCACGATTTCGGCTCCATCGGATTGGCGGCGATGCGCTGCGCCCGCACCTTGACACGAGCGACGTGCGCCGCAGCGGCCATCGCTTCATCGACGGCCTGGCGATTGCCGTATTCGTAATCGAGCGCCAGATTGTCCGGTACGTC
>JASHQS010000058.1 GCA_030038995.1 Xanthobacteraceae bacterium | reverse complement strand
ATCGCATCGGCGCGGCTGTGCCGCCGCTTCATGCGCTTGAGAATGAGATCGTCGCCGGCCTGCAGCGACAGATGCAAATGCGGCATCAGCCGCGGGTTGCTGGCCAAAACGTCGAGCAGATCGCGGTCGGCCTCGACCGAATCGATCGATGAGAGCCGCAGCCGCTGCAGCTCCGGCACCTCCTTGAGGATGCGCTTGACCAGCGTGCCGAGCCGCGGCGCGCCCGGCAGATCGGCCCCATAGGCGGTAATATCGACCCCGGTGAGCACGATCTCGCAATGTCCGTTGACGACCAGCCGGCGCACGTCCTCGACGACCGCTTCGATCGGCACCGAGCGTGAATTGCCGCGGCCGAACGGAATGATGCAGAAGGTGCAGCGGTGATTGCAGCCGTTCTGCACCTGCACGAAAGCGCGGCTACGGCCGGCGAAAGCGTCGATCAGGTGTGGCGTGCCGTTCTCCACCGCCATGATGTCGCCGACGACCGTTTTCGGACCATGCGCCTCGGCAAAAGCTGCGCGCGCCCTGGCCCAGCCCGCGGCATCAAGCTTTTCGGCATTGCCAAGCACCAGATCGGCTTCCGGCATCGCAGCGAAGGTTTGCGCCTGCGTCTGCGCGCCGCAGCCGGTCACGACGATGCGCCGCTGCGGATGTTCGCGCCGCAGCCCACGGATGGCCTGGCGCGCCTGGCGCACCGCCTCGGCGGTGACCGCGCAGGTATTGACCACGATGGCGTCCTCCAATCCGGCGCCCGCGGCCTGGCGGCGGATCACCTCGGATTCGGCGGCATTGAGCCGGCAACCGAACGTGACGACCTCGACGCTCATCGCGGCGCCTCTGCGCCGGCGAGCGCGGCCAGATCGAAGCGGCCGTTGTGCTCGAATTCGACCGGGCCGGCCATCAGCACGTGATCGTCGGCGGCGCGCCACTCGACCGCGAGATCGCCGCCCGGCAATGTCACCGTCACCTTGCGGCCGGTGCGCCGGAGCCGTGCCGCCGCAACGGCCGCGGCGCAAGCCGCCGAGCCGCACGCCTTGGTGAGGCCGGCGCCGCGCTCCCAGGTGCGGATGATCACGCGCTCGCGCGACGGCGTCGCCGCCAGCGTGATATTCGCACGCTCCGGAAACAGCGGATGGTTTTCGAGCAGCGGCCCGATCTTTTCCAACTGATAGGCGGCTGGATCGTCGACCCAGAAAATCGCGTGCGGATTGCCCATGCTGACGACCGACGGCGAATGCAGGATAGGCGCCCCGCGCGGCCCGATTTCCAGCTCGATCCGCCGCGTGTCGGCGAATTCTTCGGCCAGCGGGATCTCGTTCCAGCGCAATCGCGGCCGGCCCATGTCGACCGTGAACAGCCCGTCGCCGCTCCGCCAGCACGCAACGATGCCGGCCGCCGTTGCAAACGCGAGCTTGGCCTTGCCGGTCGCGGCGCTGACCAGGAAAGCGACGCAGCGCATGCCATTGCCGCAGGCGCCCGCCTCCGAGCCGTCGCTGTTGTAGATGCGCACCGCCGCGTCGGCGCCGCTTGCCGGATAGAGTGCCATGAGCTGATCGTAGGGCTCCTGCCGCGCCGCCGCGCGCGCCTCGGCCGCCGTGATCGGCGCCGGCGCGGCGCGCAGGTCGACGATGACGATCTCGTTGCCGAGGCCGTTCATCTTGACGAAATCGCGATTGCCGAGCGCGCTCATGATAAAGCCCGATTGCGTAGCGACTTATATGAGGACTTCGGTCGGCGGCGCCAGTAGCATGGTGGCTGAAGCGGGGCGGCGGTTCGGGCGCGGCGTTACGGCGTCGCCCGCGACGAAACTATGTCCAAGGAGAGCCAAATGGTCGTCCGCTCGGCGCGCCGCAGAAAAACCGGGGCTGCTTTCGCCGCCCTGGGCATGGCGATTTCCCTCTTGATCGCCGCAGCGGAGCCGATCTCGGCGCAGACCGCGCAGCCCCCTGCGGCCGCCAAGCCGGAGGGCGCGCCGGGCGCGCCAGCCGCGCCAGCCGCCCCGACGCCGATCGCGCCCGAGGGCCTTGCCACCAAGCCCGGCGACGCGTTCGGCGAGGAGGTCATGCTCACCGCAAAGCCGATCGTCTTCGTCAAGGGATCGGGCACGTGGGACCAAGCCTTTACCGTCATCAGCGGCGCGTTGAAGACGGTGGAGGCCTATGTGGCCAAGGCGGGGCTGAAGGCCGACGGGCTGCCGATGACGATCTTCACGGCGACCGACGACCACGGCTTCGACTACGAGGCGGCGATCCCGCTCGCCGCGCCGCCCAAGGAGCCGCCGCAAGGCGCGATCCAAAGCGGCCAGTCGCCGGACGGCCGCGCGCTCGAATTCGTCCACCGCGGCTCGTATGATGCGCTCGACGATACTTATGAGGCGATCAACAACTATCTCGACGACAAGCGGCTGGAGTCGCGTGACGTTTTGATCGAGCAATACGTCACCGATCCGGCCACGGCGGACGAGAAGAACCTCATCGTCCAGGTGCTGGTCCTGGTGAAGTAGTCCGGCGTGAGCGGCAATCCTTCCGGGTTCCCGAGCCGAGGTTGACGCCAGCGGGGCCGGCACCTATTTTCCGGCCGCTCTCGCAAGAGACCGGAGTTATCTTTAACGCCGACCGGTTTAACGCCGACCGGCCCCTGGAGGCCGGAGGCCACCGCCCGACAGCGCGATGCGCCCTCGGGCGCCTTTGTCATTGCCGGGTCGGCCCCGGCAATGACGAGTGAAACAAAGGCGAAATATGTTCGACACCTTGTCCGAGCGGCTTTCCGGCATTCTCGACCGCCTGACGCGGCGCGGCGCGCTGACGGAGGCCGACGTCGAGGCGGCGTTGCGCGAGGTGCGGCGCGCGCTGATCGAAGCCGACGTGGCGCTCGATGTGGCGCGCAGCTTTGCCGAAGAGGTGAAGCAGCGCGCCGTCGGCGTCGAGGTGATCAAGTCGGTCACGCCCGGCCAAATGGTCGTCAAGGTCGTGCACGACCAGCTGATCGAGACGCTGGGCTCGGACGCGCAGCCGATCGATCTCAACGCCCCGGCGCCGGTGCCGATCATGATGGTCGGCCTGCAGGGCTCCGGCAAAACCACCACCACCGCGAAAATCGCCAAGCGGCTTGCCGAGACGCAGAAGCGCAAGGTGCTGATGGCGTCGCTCGACACGCGGCGGCCGGCGGCGATGGAGCAGCTCGCGGTGCTCGGCCGTCAGGTCAATGTCGATACGCTGCCGGTGGTGGCGGGGCAAACGGCGGTGCAGATCGCCAACCGCGCGTTGCAGGCGGCAAGGCTCGGCGGCTACGACGTGGTGCTACTCGACACCGCCGGCCGGCTCACCCTCGACGAGGCGTTGATGGCGGAGGCCGCGGACGTGCGCCGCGCCGCCGACCCGCACGAAGTCCTCCTCGTCGCCGACGCGCTGACCGGCCAGGACGCCGTCAATCTGGCGCGCGCGTTCAACGAGCGGCTCGATCTCTCCGGCATCGTGCTCACCCGCATCGACGGCGACGGCCGCGGCGGCGCCGCCTTGTCGATGCGCGCGGTTACCGGCAAGCCGATCAAGCTCATCGGCACCGGCGAAAAGCTCGATGCGCTGGAAGATTTTTACCCGCAGCGCATCGCCGACCGCATCCTCGGCATGGGCGACGTCGTCTCGCTGGTCGAGAAGGCCGCCGCCACCATCGACGCCGAGAAGGCGGCGCGCGTCGCCGAGAAGATGCGCAAGGGTGCGTTCGATCTCGCCGACCTGCGCGAGCAGATTGCGCAGATGCAGCGCATGGGCGGCATGTCCGGCCTGATGTCGATGCTGCCGGGCATCGCCAAGATCAAAAATCAGCTCGCCGAGCGCAATCTCGACGAAAAGGTGCTCAAGCGGCAGATGGCCATCATCGATTCGATGACCCCGGCCGAACGCCGCACCCCCGACATTCTCAAAGCGAGCCGCAAGCGCCGCATCGCCGCCGGCTCCGGCACCAAGCCCGAAGACATCAACCGGCTCCTGAAAATGCATCGCACCATGGCCGACATGATGAAGGCGATGGGCGGCGGCAAGCGCGGGCCGATGGCCGGGCTCGCCAACATGCTCGGGCTCGGCGGGCGCGGCGGCGGCATGCCGAGCGCCGAGCAGATGGCCGAGCTTGCCAAGAAAATGCCGGGCGGCTTGCCGACGGGCCTGCCGGGTGGGGGCGGGTTGCCGCCCAACATGCCGGGATTGCCGCCGAATTTTCCAGGTCTGCCCGGCGGCCGGCTGCCGGGATTGGGGCCGAAGCTGCCGGGCGGCTTACCCGGCCTGCCCGGTTCGGGGAAGAAGAGGTGAGCCGAATCGACAACACCAATTCCGTCACCCTGAGGTGCGAGCGAAGCGAGCCTCGAAGGGCGACGGCCCGAGCGCTCGGGCCGCATCCTTCGAGGGCCGCTCCGCGGCCACCTCAGGATGACGGTGAACAGGAGAAAGGAAACCAATGTCTCTCGTGATCCGCATGGCGCGCGCCGGCACCAAGAAACGGCCGTTCTATCACATCGTCGTCGCCGACAGCCGCAGCCCCCGCGACGGCCGCTTCATCGAGCGTCTCGGCTATTTCAATCCATTGTTGCCGAAGGACAAGACCGAGCGGCTCAAGTTCGATCTGGAAAAGGCCAAGGCCTGGATCGCCAAGGGCGCGCAACCTTCGGATCGCGTGATGCGCTTTCTCGACGCCGCCAGCGTCTTGCAGCGGCCCAAGCGCAACAACCCGGAAAAAGCCGTGCCGCGCAAGGAGCGCAAAGCGCGCGAAGAAGCCGCCAAAGCGGCGCCGGCTGCGGGCAGCGCTGCTGCGGCGGGCGCGGCGCCGGCCGCCTAAAAGAAATCGGCGCGAGCGATGGCGCGCGGCGCTTGGGCGGGTGAAGCGCTCGTTTGCCTTGGGCAAATCGGCGCTCCGCATGGCGTGCGCGGTGAAGTGCGGCTGCGTTCGTTCACCGCCGAGCCGGAAGCCATCGCCGCCTACGGGCCGCTGCAGACCGAAGACGGCCGCGCGATCGAAATTGAAGCGCTGCGGCCGGCCAAGGATCATTTCGTGGCGGCGCTCGCCGGCATTCATGACCGCGCCGCCGCCGCGCGACTCGCCAACACAAGACTTTACGTGCCGCGCGAGCGCCTGCCGCCGCTTACCGATCCGGAGGAGTTTTATCACTCCGACCTCATCGGGCTTGTAGTCGTCGATCGCAGTGGCAAGCGCATCGGACGCGTCGTGGCGATCCACTATTTCGGCGCCGGCGATCTTCTTGAGGTGCGGCTCGAGGGAAGCGCCAAAACGGAGTTGCTGGGGTTCAACGACCGATACGTGTCGCACGTCAATGTCATGGCGGGCCGAATCGTCGTTGATCCGCCGGCGGATTGGCTTTCATCTTCTCCGCCTGCGGAAGAGGATGATGAAACAAAGCCGCCCTCGCCCTAAAGGAGCGGCTGAGAGATGTGGCGCGCATCGGTCTTAAGCATTTTCCCCGAAATGTTTCCGGGACCGCTCGGTTCGAGCCTCGCCGGCAAGGCGCTCGCTGCCGGCGCGTGGTCGCTCGACGTGGTCGATATCCGCGGCTTCGCAGCCGACAGGCACCGCACCGTGGACGACACGCCGGCCGGCGGCGGGCCCGGTATGGTGATGAAGCCGGACGTCTTGGCTCGCGCCATCGACGCGGCGGCGAGCGACGCGCGGCCGCGGCTTCTGATGTCGCCGCGCGGCGTGCCGCTGACGCAAAGCCGCGTCGAGGTTTTGGCCGGCGGGCCGGGCGTCGTCCTGGTCTGCGGCCGCTTCGAAGGCGTCGACGAGCGCGTCATCGCGGCGCGGGAACTCGAAGAGGTGTCGGTCGGCGATTATGTACTCTCCGGCGGCGAACTCGCCGCCATGGCGCTCATCGACGCCTGCGTGCGGCTCCTGCCGGGCGTCATGGGCGCGCCCGGCTCGGCGGCCGAGGAGAGCTTTGCGCAGGGCCTGCTCGAATACCCGCACTACACCCGCCCGCAGGTGTTCGAAGGCCGGCCGATCCCCGAGGTGCTGCTCTCCGGCGATCATGCCAAGATCGCGGCTTGGCGCCGCGCCGAGGCCGAGCGGCTGACCCGGGCGCGCCGCCCGGACCTTTGGGCCACAATTGACCGGAACAAGTGACCGGAAGGTGACAAAGCCGGCCGGCTAGCGTAGAAGCTCGCGCAACCCGCCAAGAACCCCGGCCGAAACCGGCGCGATACGCGCAGCCGACGGAGATTTCGCCATGAACCTGCTCAAGCAAATCGAAAACGAACAAGTGGCGAAGCTCACGGCCGGCAAGCAGATTCCCGATTTCCAGCCGGGCGATACGCTCTTGGTCAACGTCAAGGTCGTGGAAGGCGAGCGCAGCCGCATCCAGGCCTATGAGGGCGTCTGCATCGGCCGCGCCGGCTCGGGGCTGAACGAGAATTTTACCGTGCGCAAGATCTCGTACGGCGAAGGCGTCGAGCGCGTGTTTCCGCTCTACTCGCCGATGATCGATTCGATCAAGGTCGTGCGCCGCGGCAAGGTACGCCGCGCCAAGCTCTATTACCTGCGCGGGCGGCGCGGCAAATCCGCCCGCATCGTCGAGCGGCAGGATCACGGCGGCGCCGAGGACAAGGCGGCGGAGTAAACAAGGTGTGTCATGCTCCGCGGAATGCGGAGCATCCAGTAAACACAGCGAGCCCAGTGGCATTCGTTAAGCAGGGCTAGAGGCGGCGAAGTCGCGCCACCAGCCGCTCGACGTCGGCTGCGGCGTGATAAAGCCCAAAACCGAGCCGCAGCCGCGTGCCGCGCACGTCGGTCACGATGCCTGCTGCGCGCAGTCGCGCGCACCATTGCGCCGCTTGCGGATGCTCGAAGGCCAGGAAATTACCGCGCGCCGGCTCACTCAGCGGCACCACCAGATGATCGGCCGCGAAAGGTCCGATCGGCGCGCGCGCCATCGCGGTCATGAATTGCTCCTGCAGCGCCACCGCATGGGCATGGATCAGCGCGGCGTCGATGGCCTCGGCCGCCAGCCATTCGAGCACGGCGCGCATCCGATAGAGCGCAGTCGGATCAAAAGTCGCGCCGGCAAAACGCCAGCCGTCCTGCGGATAAGAGACGCCATGGCCGCCGGCGGAGAGAGCGCCGAAGCTCGCAAACCAGCCGGTATTGCGCGGCCGCGGCGCGAGGCCGGGCGGGCAGTGCATGAAGCAGGCGCCTTCGCCCGCCATGGCGTATTTGTAGCCGCCGGCGATATAGAAGGCGCGATCGGCAATGGCGGCAAGATCGGTCGGGCGCGCCAAAAAACCGTGATAGCCGTCAATGACGATGAGGCGGCCCGGCGCCGCCAAGTGCTCGACCAGTTCGGAGAGATCGGCCAGCGCGAAGCCGGAAGCGAACAGGACCTGGCTCACATAGACGAGGTCGGGCGCCAACTCGTGGGCCGCGGCGATAAGCCTATCGGCGAGCGTCGCAAACGGTTCGGTGGGAACGGCGCGCAGCACGACGAGCCCGTCTTCGGCCAGCCGCTCGCTCTGCCGGCGAAAGGAATGAAATTCGCCGTCCGTGGTCAGGATGCGTGGGGGCCGTTCGCTCGGACAGCACGACAAGAGACGATTGACGAACTCGTGGGTGTTCGGCGCCGGCACCAAGGGTTTTGGGTCGGCGAGCCCGAGATGGCGCGCGATGCCGGCGCTGACGGCGCGCCAGACCGTGCCCAGCACGTTGTCCCACTTGTCGTCGGCCAAGCGCGCGGCGTCGTCCCAGGCCCTGACCTGGGCGTCGCGCGCCACGTCCGGCCACAGGTGATGCGAGTGGGCGGCAAAATGCAGCCGCTGCGGATCGGCATTGCGGAAGCGTGCAAACGCGGCGGCAAGATTGAGCGGCACCGGGCGGGGGCGGGCAGGCATGGCCATCGCATCGTTCACAGCGTGGGGTTTTGCGCCTAGAGTCTAGCAGAGAGGCGAGCGCTCCAACCACGCCGACCGGCGGCGTTCGTCAGCGCGGCACGCAGCGGCTTGCGGATGGACAACAGCAAGACCCCCAAGAGCCGGGTCGAGCCCGGCATGCACGTCGACCTCGCCGGCCGGCGCAGCTATGCCGATTATCTCAAGCTCGATCTCCTGCTCGCCGCCCAGCAACCGGTCACGCGCGAGCACGACGAAGTCGCCTTCATCATCATCCATCACGTGCAGGAGCTTTGGCTTAAGCTCATTGCCCATGAAGTCGAAGCCGCCATGGCGGCGATCCGGGCCGACCACCTGCCGCCGGCGTTCAAATCGCTGGCCCGCGTCACCCGCATTCAGGAACAGCTCATCGCCGCCTGGGACGTGCTGTCGACCATGACGCCGGCGGATTATCTCGCGTTTCGCGGCGCGCTCGGGCCGGCGTCCGGATTCCAATCCTATCAGTACCGTCTGGTCGAATTTCGGCTGGGCGCCAAAGATGCCGGCATGGTGTTGCCGCACCGCCACGATGCCGCCGCCAACGCCAAGCTCCAAGCCGCGCTCAATGAGCCCAGTCTCTACGACGAGGCGCTGCGCATCCTCGCCCGCCGCGGCCTGCCGGTGCCGAAGGAGGTGCTCGATCGCGACTTTTCGCAGGCCTACGTGTCGAACCCCAAAGTCCGCGATGTCTGGCTGTCGATCTACCGCCATGCGCCGGAGCACTTCGATCTCTACGAACTCGCCGAGGAGCTGGTCGACGTGGAAGACTGGTTCCAGCAATGGCGCTTCCGCCACATGAAGACGGTCGAGCGCATCATCGGCTACAAGCCCGGCACCGGCGGCTCCTCGGGTGTCGGCTACTTGAAGACCGCGCTCGAGCATTCGTTTTTCCCGGAATTGTGGGAAGTGCGCACGTACCTCTAGGCGCCGTCCGCATCGGCCGCTTTGCTTAATCTCCAGCAACCCACTAAATAGTCGACTGAACCCCACTTCATGCCCTTGACCCCGGGGCTACGGATGAGCAAGCCGCGTACCTTCTACGACAAAATCTGGCAGGACCATCTGGTCGACGAGCAGCCGGACGGCACCTGCCTGATCTATATCGACCGCCACCTCGTGCACGAGGTGACGAGCCCGCAGGCGTTCGAGGGGTTGCGGCTCGCCGGCCGCAAGGTGCGCGCGCCCGAAAGAACCTTGTGCGTGGTCGATCACAACGTGCCGACCACCGACCGCCGGCTGAAAAATCCGGACCCGGAGAGCGAGACGCAGATCGCCTACCTCGCCGAAAACGTCAAACATTTCGGCCTCGAGTATTTCGACGCGTTCGACAAGCGCCAGGGCATCGTCCACATCATCGGCCCGGAGCAGGGGTTTACCTTGCCGGGCGTGACCCTGGTGTGCGGCGACAGCCACACCGCGACGCACGGCGCGTTCGGCGCGCTCGCCTACGGCATCGGCACCTCGGAAGTCGAGCATGTGCTGGCGAC
>JASHQS010000057.1 GCA_030038995.1 Xanthobacteraceae bacterium | reverse complement strand
GCCCGAACTCAATCCGGTCGAGAACATCTGGCAATACCTGCGCCAGAACCAGCTCAGCAATCGCGTCTTCGAAAGCTACGAGGCCATCCTCGACGCTTGTTGCGAAGCCTGGAACGCGCTCATCGCCGACAAAGGCCGCATCAAATCAATCGCCAGCCGCCCATGGGCAGAAGTCAATATCTGATGCCGCTGGTATTATTAATTTAAAATTCGGGATTACGTAGTTTACACCACAAGACTATAAATGTAGGTCTGACCCGACAGGCCGACGCTTGTGGAAAGGTCAAAACGTAAGCCCGGTTCCAACCGCAGAAAGGGCGGAAAATGGAACCGAACGAGAGAAGTCAGAATGAAATCGAGGTCACGCCCGAGATGGTTGAGGCTGGGTACCGGGTGTTGGCTGAATCCGGATTAAAAGGGGATGATTTGCTGGAAGCGGATAGATTAATAGTTGTTGAAATATTTCGAGCCATGTCCGCTTTATGGCATCCGGCATTTGCGGATCGGAAGTCGCCCCCACAAACATAGTAGATAATCGAGAGAATATTTCGCATTTAGTGGCGAAGTCTATAAGGTCACTTGATGTAATCTGATTAGGTGGCGCTTTCTTCTGCCCGAGCGATGCTGGGTGAATTAATGTCATTCCAACGATCATTACATCTTGTATGTTGAGTGCTACATTCATAGCAGAGAGCCAATGCACAATCTCATTGCGCTTCACGTCAATTGTATGAAGTTGTCTGAAGTATTCGTTCCAAAATAGATTGTATTTTCTTCCATGTTTTTCGTGGATAAGCTTCTCTAGAATCTTATTGCGGGCATCGGCATTTGTTATCTTGTAAAAGACGATTTCCGCAATATTTCGTTCCATCCCGCTTAGGACCGCTAGCAGGAAGCATAATGATTGCTCCAACATCGCGTATCCTTGTATGGCCTTGCCTCGATTGCCCCATAGTGGATCCTGTTCGCCAAGTTTGATTGCGTCGCCCAAGTCTATATTTTTGGTCGGCCTGACAATTCCATCCGTTAGTGAATAATGCGCCGGGTTTGGGCTTCGAAGAAGAAATGTGCTAATTAAGCTCGGCATTGAGGCAGGTTGCGGCGATGAACGTGGCACAACGAGCATCAAGGGACGAGCAATACGGCCCCGAAGAGTCTGAAAGACGTTTGCAAAAAATTCTCCAAGGCGCATTTAGCGGTTTCCCGACACCGCTAAAGGATATCCCAACCAAGACGGGCGAGTCTCGCAAATTACAACGTAAAAAGCCTCAACGGCGCTTGCGCCGCCAGCGCAAGAAACGCGTGGCCTGAAACCTCCAATCCCGCTTAATGAGGTTGATGATAGGTGAGGCGCTTGCCCTCACCGCCGCGCACCGCTGCAATGGTGCGCTCCATGTCCGTAATCTTGCGTGTGTTGTACCGGAAATCGAATTCCGCGAGATACCGATGCAAATGCTTCTCCTTGCAGTGCTGATACACGCCGCGCATTCCGCGCTTGAAGATTGAGAAAAAGCCTTCCGCTGTATTGGTATGCACGTCGCCTCGCGCGTATTCATTCGCGCTGTGCCGTACGGTTTCGTGAGCCGCCACGTCCGCGCCCGGATAGAGGCGGCTTTCATCAGTGAACAACTTGCTTTCGCGGGCGATGTTGTCGGTGATGATTTTCTGTACCGTAACGCGGTCGGCGACCGCGACGTGAAATGACCGAACATTGCCGCCGCGCTCTACGAGGGCAACAATAGCGCGCTTGCCGGCCGGCCCTTTGCCTCTGCGGCTGCGATAGGGACGCCCCTTGCGCTGTGGCGACGCCTGCGGGTTTTCCTGCGGGCCGTGATACGTTTCGTCGGCTTCAACTACCAAGCCATCGCCACCAAGGCGCGGCAAATCGAGGCCACCGCGCCGCATCGCCTCCATCACGCGATGATGGAGAAACCAAGCCGTGTTGTACTGGCAGCCCAACTCGCGCATGAGCTGATGCGCCGAAAAGCCCTTCTTGCTGGATGCGGCTAGATGGAATGCAGCGGCCCACTGAGTGAGCTTGGCGTGGCTGCGCTCCATGACCGTGCCGGTCATAACCGTGAAGTCCTTGCGGCATGTGGGCGCGCCACAACGGTATACGCCGACCTTCTTGGTCGCGTAATGCTTGGTTGAGCCGCATTTCGGGCAAACCGGACCGTTCGGCCAGCGCGCCGCCTCAAACCACTGCCGGGCAGCGGTTTCGTCGCTGAAGATCGGGTTTGCGAGGTTGTTCTTGGCCATCGGAATCGCTCCTTATGGCCATTTTACTAGCACTTGCGCTCTGTGGTGTCAACTACGTAGTCGCGTTAAAATTCCTACTGTTTAAGCCCTACCGGATTTTGCCGCGACCGGCAATTGCGAAGTGGCGTTGGCCACACCCGACGCCGCGATTTCCATCCACTGTGGCATAATGGCAACAGAAGGTGAACTCAACCCGTCCTGCAAGACCTACAAGCTCACCAGGTATAGCGGAGCGTGCCGGAGCCGGCGTAAATCTGCGAGCCGGGGGCGAACTCGCCGTCGAACTTGGCGAGCAGCGACAGGTGCGCGGTGAGGTAAAGCTCGGCGCCCGCCGAGGTCAGCGCCGAGTTCGGCGGCAGCGGCGCGCCGTTGACCACGAAGCTCGAGCCGGGAAGCGACTCGAACGCCGCGTCGAGCGCCGGGTTGCTCACCCAGTCATGCGCCCAGGCGAGGCGGCCGCGCAGGATCAGCGGCATGCCGTTGACCAGCGTCGGCGCATCGAGGCGGGCGCCGAGCTCGCTGCGCACGTCCGTTGCGCTCATCGCCGCATAGGAGAGCCCGAAGCCGCCGCCGCCCACGTCGCTCTCGCTGTAGCCCGGCGTCTGGAAGCTCTGCGCCTGCACCGCCGCATAGGGCGCAACACCAAGCGTCGGGAGGACGGCGAAGCGGTAACCGCCTTCCACCCGGCCGCCATAGCCCTGTCCGGCAAAGTTCGCGGTCAGCAGGTCGCCGAGCGCGCTGCGGTTGGTGACGAACCAGTTGTTGGTGAAGGCGAGCGCGCCGGCAAGGTAGGCCGGCCCATTATGAGTGATGCCATAGACGCCAAGCTGCAAGGCGTCGCTGCGGCCGTCGCCCAGCCCCTCGGCCAGGCCCCAATTGGTGCCGCCGCCGCCAACGGCAAAGCCCGCGACCGTGTCCGGGCTGAAGTGGTAATCCATGCCGCCGGCAAAGCCGAAGGTGGACGTCGTGACATTGTGCGAGCCCACCGTGGGATCGCCGGCCGTGGTGCCGCTGCCGCCAAAACTCGCGCCCCACGCGGTCCAGCGCTGCGCGAACGAGGCCGGCGGCGCCTTGAATATTTCCGCATAGGCGAGCGCCACCTCGGGCGGCAGATTGTCGGCTTCCTCGGGCGCAAAGCCGAGCGCCGGCCCGCTCCCGCCGATGCCGCCGCCGCTTCGTCCATAGACGAACGGGTCGAGCATCAGGTTCAAGAACTCGTCCATCAACTGGAAGTCGCCGAACACCGCGTCCGCCGCCGCCTCGCCCGACAATTGCGTCAGCGCGTTGGCGAGCCGGCTGCCGGTCAGGCCGTACAGGTTCACGAAGCTCGCCGGCAGCGTGCCACCGTTGTTGAAGTAGGTGTTGAGCCCCGTGGCCACGTTCTCCTGGTTCTCGTTGAGGCTCGTGCCCGCGCCCAATTGCGACGTCAGGTTCAACAGCACGTCGGTCGTGGTGTAGCTCAGGCTGGCGGCAAAGCCCGCCGGCAGATCGACGGTGGCAAGCGTCGCGAAGCTGGTGCCGCCGAGCCCGGCCGACTGCAGGATGTCGTAGGGCTTATTGCTCGTGTAGGCGCCGGTAGCGAAGTTGGCCTGCACGGTGCCGGCGAGCGAAGCCGTGCCGGTGACGTTGGCGCTCGTCGTCGCCATCGGATTGAGATAGACCACGTAGAGCGCCCCGGACTGGAAGGCGAGGTTGCCGGCGATGGTCATCGAGGTGCCGGGCACGCCCGCGCTGCCGGGAGCGAAGCTGGCGCCGGCATTGATCTGCGTCGATCCCACTGTGCCGGTGCCGCTGAGCGTGCCGCCGGAATTGATCGTCGGATCGCTCAGCGTGCCGTTCACGACCAATATGCCGCCGGCGTTGACCGTAGCGCTCGTGTCGTTGAATGTGCCGTCGACCGTTGCGGTGGCGTCACTGACTGAAAAGGGCACCGCCGTCGTATTAGCGCCTATGAGTGTCCAATTGCCGCCGACCACGCTGAAGGTCGCAAAACCTTGGTATTGCTGTGTGCCGCCGAAGCTACTGAGATTGAAGTTCGCGCTGCCGGTGCCGCCGAGCTGAAAGGTGTCGTTGCCCTGGCCTTTCACCAAGCCGGTGATGCTGTAGCCCGGCCCGAGGGTGAAGGTGTTGCCGGCGGCGTTGTGGGAGAGATCCACCGCCGTGCCGCCCGTGCCGACGATCGTCCCGGAATCGAACACGCTGACCGGGCTCGAGCCCACGACTACGATTCCTTCGGCCCCGCTGATCGTGCCGGTATTGGTGATGCCGCCGGAGAAGGTCGAGACGCCAAAGACGCCACGGCTGGTGACGGCGCCAACCAGAATACCGACGCCGCCCGCCGAGATCGTGCCGGAATTGCTGATGCCGCCGGAAAAGCTTGTGACACCTGATCCGATCAAGATGCCCGTCCTATTGGCAATAATCGTGCCGCTGTTGGCGATGCCGCCCAGGAACGTCGAGACAAACGGCACTGCCACACCACCAAGTACGATGCCGATATTGCCGGCCGAGATCGTTCCGCTGTTGCTGATGCCGCCAGAGAAGGTCGAGACGTTGTCAATGAAAATGCCGGCACCCGCCATGATCGTTCCGCTGTTGCTGATGCCGCCGAGGAAGGTTGCGACGCCAAGGACGAAAATGCCGCCGCCGACCGCGCCCGCCGAGATCGTGCCGGAATTAGTGATGCCGCCCCCGGCGCTGCTGCTGCCGAATTGCGTCACGTTGGAAACGTAAATGCCACCGGTTGCCGAGAGCGCGCCGCTGTTCGCAATGCCGCCGGCAAAGGTCGAGACGCCAGAGACATTAATGCCGTAGCCGTCCGCCGAGATCGTGCCGGAGTTGCTGATGCCGCCGGCAAAACTCGTGGTGACGTCAGCGACGTAAATGCCGCTGGCGCCCGCCGAGATCGTACCCGAGTTGCTGATGCCGCCGGTGAAATTCGTAACGTTAAAGACGACAATGCCGGTGTAAAGCTTCGCCATGATCGTGCCGGAATTGCTGATGCCGCCGGTGAAGGTCGCACCGCCGTAGCCAACCCGAATGCCGATGCTGCCCGACGAGATCGTGCCGCTGTTGGTAATGCCGCCGGCGAAATTCGCGACGTTAAGGACGTAAATGCCGGTGAAGCCCGCCGAGATCGTGCCGGAGTTGGTAATGCCGCCGGCGAAGGTCGAGACGGTACGGAAGGTCGAG
>JASHQS010000056.1 GCA_030038995.1 Xanthobacteraceae bacterium | reverse complement strand
GAACACCACGCCGCGGAACGCATAGACGCGATGGCGCACCACTTGGCCGATCTGAAATTTCGCGGTCCGAATTTTTTCCATCCGCTCGCTCTATCTTGTCGTTCCGGGGCCGCGCCAACGGATCCGGCCCGAAGTGGCCGAGCCGCGTGTTCTTCGCCTAGAACGCGCTCATAGTCCATAGCGCGCCGCCATGGCGGGGTCCTTGGCGGCGACGAGGCGGGCGAGGTCGAGCAGGACCTTGGCCTGTTTCCAGGTGGCGTCGTCCTGCATCTTGCCGTCGATCATCGCCGCGCCGCTGCCGTCGGGCATGGCGGCGATGATCTTTTTGGCAAACGCGACCTCGGCCGGATCGGGCGAAAACACCCGCTTGGCGATCGGCACCTGGCTCGGATGCAGGGTCCAGGCGCCGACGCAGCCCATCAGGAACGCGTTGCGGAACTGCGCCTCGCAAGCCGCCGGGTCGGCGAAATCGCCGAACGGCCCGTAGAACGGTTTTATGCCGGCGGCCGCGCAGGCGTCGACCATTTTGGCGATGGTGTAATGCCACGGGTCTTGCTGAAAACCGGCGCGCGGCGCCGCGGCCGCGTCGGCGGAAGCGGCATCGGCCAGCACCTTGTAGTCGGGATGGCCGCCGCCGACCCGCGTCGTCTTCATCCCCCGCGACGCCGCCAGATCGGCGGGACCGAGACTGATGCCGTGCATCCGCGGCGAGGCGGCGGCGATCGCCTCGACATTGTTGACGCCTTGCGCCGTCTCCAGGATGGCGTGGATCAGGATCGGCTTTTTCACGGCATGTTTGGCTTCGAGCTGGGCGAGCAGCTGATCGAGATAATGAATGTCCCAAAATCCCTCGACCTTCGGCAGCATGACGACGTCGAGCTTTTGGCCGACGGCGGCGACGATCTGACAGATATCGTCGAGCATCCACGGCGAGGCGAGCGCATTGATCCGCGTCCACAGTCCGGTGCCGCCGAACTCGTTGGCCTGCGCCATGGCGATGAAGCCCGCGCGCGCCGCTTCCTTGGCGTCCGCCGGCACCGCGTCTTCGAGATTGCCGAGCACCACGTCGACGTCGCGAATAAGCTCGGCAACGCGGCTGCGCAGCTTCTCGACATGCGGCGGCACGAAATGAATCATGCGCTCGAGCCGCACCGGCAATTCGCGCAGCGGCGGCGGCGCACCGATCGCCAGAGGTCTTGAAAAATTGCGCGGCAGCTTCATGCGGCGGACCGGAGCACGGCGGCGCGAACGGGGGGCCACGCCGCTAAGGCTTATGACGATGATATCAAGCGCCGGCTTGATCTCCATGTCATGATCCGCGGCCCGCCTTCGCTCGCTCTGCGAGCTACGGCGGGTCGTGGAGGCATGACAAGTCAAGATTATCGCGGCTGGCATTGGCCGCATGACCGGCGCCATTGCCAGCGCAGCATGGCGCCGAACCCGCCCGGTTGCAACCAGACGCACGATCTTATCGTGCCGCGGCCGCACGCTGCGGCGACGACGGCTTTGTCGAGGCGACCCGGCGCGGATCAGTGCGTTTGCGCCGCCTCGACGTCGCCGCCCAGCGACTCGATCGTCATCTGCAGCAAGTGATACGCCTTGCCGTCCAGCATGCGCAGGTCCTGCAACGCATAGGACAGGTAGGCGATGAGCGTATCGCGATTATCGGCGGCAATGATCGCACCAGTCGCCGACTGTTCCACACTGACGCTTTTCATTTCACCCCCTTGATACTCGTCTACGTACCACCCCCGTGGCCCCTAACGGCGTTCTACGCGATGCAGCCTGCGCAAAGATTGCGACCGCCTTGAGACGGTCATCGCGCCGGCCGCTCGCGCTTTACGTTTTCCCTTTCTTCGGCCTGGACACCGCGTTGCCGCGCGGATCGTCCGTGCCATACGTTTGGATCAGTTCATCGATCTCGGCGGCCTTTTCCATCAGTTCGACGCCGATCGCTTCGAGTTCCTGAGACGTGGGCCGATGCGGACAGTCGCGCGCGATGCGCGAGCAACGCTGCGCCAGCGCGCGCATGTACGCCGAATCGATCCAGGCCCAGGCATGGGCGCCGCCACCGCTCGGCATGTTGGACACGGCCACGGTCACTTTGCCATCCGGATGCACGCGACCGCGGCGAACATCAGCCGCCGTCCGCATAAACCTGCGCCGGTCGCCGAAGGTTTGAGTTTATCAGCCATCAACGAAAACTCCGGCGCCGATTGGGTCTTGCTTCTTATGCACTTACGGATTGCGCCAGACGATTAAACAAGCATAGGGACGGCGCCGGAATCCTGCTGACGTATCCGCCGCGCGGGGCAATGGTATGGCTATTGCTCATCCTTTGGTATGGACCGTTACTTCGCTGACCCACATCCGTCACCTGAGGTGCGAGCGAAGCGAGCCTCGAAGGGCGACGGCCGCGGCACACCCGAAATCGGGCTTGCCCGATTTCGGCACGTTTAGTGTCCAAATCGGCTATAGCCGATTTGGATGCCGCATCCTTCGAGGGCCGCTTCGCGGCCACCTCAGGATGACGGTCAACACAAAGTGCTGCCGGTAACGAATGCTACTCCGCGCCCGGCGGCGGCGAAGCGGCTGTGTGAGCCGCATGAGCGGCTCCCTTGCGCACGTTCACCGCATATTGGCCGCGCTTGCGCTCGGGCGTGGTGTTGGGCACGACCACGGTGCGGTGGAACGCCTGCCAGTCTTCGGCCGACAAGTCCGCCATCTCCTTGACGGAAAAATTCTGCAAAAATCGTTCGGCATAAATTTCCTTGCGCACCGGCTGCACCTGCAGGAACGGAATGTCGCTGCGGAACTCGATCGGCACGTCGGTCTTGAGGATGCGCACATTGTCGAACAAGGGGCCGAACCAATGGTCGGTCTCGATGATGCCTTCGAGCGTTTGGAACGCCTGGCTGTGCGGCAGGTTGGCGACGCCGCGCACCAGGAGGCTCCAGCCCGGCGCGGTGCGGGCGATGGCACCGGTCCAGATCTGCAGCTGCCCCGGCTGAATCGAGGGCGCCAGAAAGGTCGGCGAAAAGCCGCGGTTTTCCGGCGGCGCGGCGGCGTCGAACGCTTTGCTGAAGTTCGGATATTGCACGGCGTCGCGGCTGAGCGGCAGCCATTCGTCGACCCCCGGATAGCTCCAGAGCATGTCGTGGCCGTCCCATACCACCTTGAAATTCAACGGTAAAAACACGTACCAGCCGAACGCCGAGGCGCTGGTAATGGCCTCGCAATAGCGCAGCGCCCGCGCCGGAATGACGCCGCCGACCGCCTTATCCGCCCGCCGCGGCGGATTGGCGTTCGGCACGAGCTGGAAGAACTCGACCAGCGGGGCGGGGGGGTTTGCTGCAGGCATGCGAAACTCCTCGCCAAGTCTTATCAGACAACGGCGCCGGCACGAATATTATATGAGTATTATATGAGTCCGCGGGAGCGCATCGCGTTCCCGCGGGCTAAAGTGGCGGGATGCTAGCGGACGAATACGGGCGCGCCGTCGCCAAGACGCGCCTTGCCTTGGTCCACGGTCGCAGTGTCACGGATAACTTTGTCGCCCGCGCGAAAAGCAGGAGCGCCGTCACCGAGACGAACTTTGCCCTGGTCTACCGTCGTTCCATCACGAGTCACTTTGTCGCCCGCGCGAAAAGCAGGA
>JASHQS010000055.1 GCA_030038995.1 Xanthobacteraceae bacterium | reverse complement strand
CCTTGCGGCCCGGTCTGATGCGTCACCAGCGTCGAGCCAAGAAGCCGCGCGGCCTCGCGTTTGACCTCGTCCACCGACTTCACCACCTTGACGCCGCCGGCCTTGCCGCGGCCGCCGGCGTGAATCTGCGCCTTGACCACCCAGACCGGCCCGCCGAGGTCTTGCGCGGCTTGCTCGGCTGCCGCGACGCTGAAGGCGGCAATGCCGCGCGGCACCGGCACGCCGAACTCGCGCAACACCGCTTTGGCCTGATATTCGTGGATGTTCATGGCAGGACAGCCAAGCCCTTGCGATCCGTCATCCTGAGGTGCGAGCGGAGCGAGCCTCGAAGGATGCGGCCGAGGCGCGTCCCGAAATCGGGCGTTGCCCGATTTCGGCATGTATTGTCCAAATCGGCAACAGCCGATTTGGGATGCCGTCGCCCTTCGAGGCTCGACGCTTCGCGTCAAGTACCTCAGGGTGGCGGATGACTTTTAGTTTCCCAGATCGGGGGCGATCTTCTTGCACGCCTCGACCAGCCCCTGCACGGTGCTGGCGGATTTTTCGAACATGCCGCGCTCGGCGCCGTTGAGCTCGATCTCGACGATGCGTTCGACGCCCTTGCCGCCGATGACGACCGGCACGCCGACGTAAAGGTCCTTGATGCCGTATTCGCCGTTGAGCCAGGCGGCGGCCGGCAGCACGCGCTTCTTGTCGCGCAAATAGCTTTCCGCCATGGCGACCGCCGAGGACGCCGGCGCATAGAACGCGGAGCCGGTCTTGAGCAGGCCGACGATCTCGCCGCCGCCGTTGCGGGTGCGCTCGACGATCTCGTCGATGCGCGCCGGCGTGGTCCAGCCCATCTTGACCAGATCGGGCAGCGGAATGCCGGCGACTGCCGAATAGCGAATGAGCGGCACCATGCTGTCGCCATGGCCGCCGAGCACGAAAGCGGTGACGTCCTCGACCGAGACGGCGAACTCGTCGGCGAGGAAATAGCGGAAGCGCGCCGAGTCGAGCACGCCCGCCATGCCGACCACCATCTGCTTGGGCAGGCCGCAGCATTTCTGCAGCGCCCACACCATGGCGTCGAGCGGATTGGTGATGCAGATGACGAAGGCGTTGGGCGCGTATTTTTTGATGCCGGCGCCGACCTGCTCCATGACCTTCAGATTGATGCCGAGCAGATCGTCGCGGCTCATGCCGGGCTTGCGCGGCACGCCGGCGGTGACGATGCAGACCGCCGCGCCCTCGATGCCCTCGTAGGAATTGACGCCGGCGAAACGGGCGTCAAAACCCTCGACCGGCGACGCTTGCGCGAGATCGAGCGCCTTGCCCTGCGGCACCCCTTCCATGATGTCGAACAGCACGACATCGCCCAGCTCTTTGAGCCCGATCAACAGCGCCAGCGTGCCGCCGATCTGACCGGCACCGATCAGTGCAATCTTGTTTCGCGCCATCCGATAAATGTCCTCGACAAAGAGCCGCTGCGTGGCGGTGATTAGACCTTTCGGCAGGCCCGTTCAAGCACGGGCGGCAGGCTGCGAAGCCAAAACTACGGGGCGCTTCCGCCGTCATTCCGGATCGCCGCGAAGCGGCGAGTCCGGAATCCATAACCACAGGCGCTGAGGTTATGGATTCCGGGCTCCTCGCTTCGCTCGGCCCCGGAATGACGACAAACTCATGTCTCGACGATGCCCGCGCTTGAACCGGAGGCTTGCGAATGCGCGGCGCCGTGCGGCCGCGCCAGATAGGTTTGCGACCGCATCTCGATGAGCCGCGACGCGGTGCGCTTGAACTCCCCCGCCTCAAAACCCTGCTCGGCGTGGTAGAGCGCATCGGGCTCGGCGGCAGCCGAGGCGATCAGCTTCACGTTCATGTCGTAGAGCGTGTCGATGAGGATGACGAAGCGCTTGGCGGCGTTGCGCATATCGAACGTCATGCGCGGAATGTGATCGAGAATGATGGTGTGATAGTCGCGGGCGATGCGCAGATAATCGGCGGCGGCGAGCGGTTCTTCGCAAAGATCGTGGAAGCCGAAGCGCGCCACGCCCCTGGCGGCGCGCGGCACTCGCAGCGTTCGTCCCTTCAGCGCCAGCTCGTGCGGCGCGCCGGGCTGTCCGCGCGCGAGCCGTTGCCACGCCGCGTCGAGCGCGGCGTCGGCCGCCGCATCGGCCGGCACGTACCACACCGGCATGCCGGCGAATTTTTCCAGGCGGAAATCGGTGCGCGCATCGAGCCGCACCACGTCGAGGTGCTGTTCCAGCATGCGGATGAACGGCACGAACAGCGCGCGGTTGAGCCCGTCCTTATAAAGCTCGTCCGGCGCCACGTTGGAGGTGGCGACTGCGACGACGCCGCGCGCGAACAATTGCGCGAACAGCCGGCCGAGGATCATGGCGTCGGCGATGTCGGTGACGTGAAACTCGTCGAAACAGAGCAGCCGGGCCTCCTCGGCGAGCTGCGCGGCGGCGAGCCGGATCGGATCGTCTTCCGCATGCTCGCCGAGCTTCATCTGTTGGCGAAAGCCGTGCACCCGCTCGTGCACGTCGAGCATGAACTCGTGGAAATGGGCGCGGCGCTTGCGCGCGACAGGGCTCGCTTCGAAAAACAGATCCATCAGCATCGTCTTGCCGCGCCCGACGTCGCCATGGATGTAGAGGCCCTTGAGCGGCTGCTGCGCGCCCTCTGCTCTGGCGAACCACCAGCCGAGCGGCGACGACTTTCCGGCAAGGCGACGCTCGGCAATGCGCGCTTCCAGCCGCGCCAGCATATCGACGACCGCGCGCTGCGCCGGGTCGTCCTCGATCGTGCCGGCGGCGATGCCCGCGGCGTAGAGGGATGCAATGGAGCTCGCCATTTTCCGGGTTAACGTATGGAGTGACGTCGGGGTCGGCGCGAATGCGACGCGAGCGGCCGCGCCTCTGCTTAAATCGCAAGCATTCGCGCCGGTCAAACAGTCGTGAACGGGAATGAGCCATGCATCAGGCGAATGCATTCATGTCGCTTGCTGCTCCGGCCTGCCACACTTCTCTGGCATAGCCATGCATATTTGATTCGCGCGGGTGCGATGGCTCGCACCGGCTCGAGAGGAAGCGAACAGGAGGGCTTCGGCGGTCGACATCAGGAGGCCCTTACACAATGCAGGAAGTTCTCCCCGAAGGCGCCGTGATTCGCAAATTGTGGATCGGCGAGACGGAAACATACCGCGAGCATGTTCGGCGCCTCGATCCGCAAAGCCGGCGCAACCGGTTCGGCGGCAGCGTCTCCGACTCGTACATCGACACGTATCTGGATTTCTCCGTCGCCGGCGACGCCGTCGTCCACGGCTGCTTCATCGACGGCGTGCTGCGCGGCGCCGCCGAGCTGCGGCCGCTCGGCCCGGATCGCTCTCGTGAGGCGGAGGCGGCGCTCAGCGTCGAACAGCGCTGGCAGAGTCACGGCGTCGGCTCGGCACTGTTGTCGCGCACCTTGCTCGCCGCGCGCAACCGCGGCGTCCGCCGCCTGCACATGGCCTGCCTCGCCGACAACGAGCGCATGCAGCAGCTCGCGCGCAAGTTCGACGCCGAGCTGTCGGTCGAGTTCGGCAGCGTCATCGGCGAAGTGGCGACGTCGCGGCCGACGCCATTGTCGCTGATGCGCGAATTGCTGGCCGACGGCCACGGCCTCGCCGCCGCGATGCTCGATCTGCAATCGCGGCTGCTGCGAGGCTGTTAGGAAATCGCTTCCCGCCGTCGATCGCAACGGCTTTCTCTGATCGTGCCTGATGGCCGAACGGTGTTTAGGCCCGCCGCAGCTCGCGCTCCGCCAGCGGGTAATCGGCCTCGACCACATAGGGGCCGCCGCCGACCGAGGCGCGCGAGGAGAACAGCACGAAGCGCGAGACCGCGAACGTCGAGGAGCGATAATGGCCGCGCGCCGCAAGATAATCGGCGACCTGGCGGCTCGACGAAGCGCGCAGGCGCGCCAGCGTGACGTGCGGCGTGAATTTGCGGCCCTCCGGCTCGAGCCCGAGCCGCTGCAACAGCCGCTCCTGTTCGGCCTGCAGCTCCATCAGCGGCGCCACCGGCGCGACTGCGGCAATCACGGCGCGCGGCTTGCGGCCGCCGAACGACGACAGGCCGGCGAAGTAGAGCTCGAACGTCGTCCGCCGCACGCGGCCCAATAAGCCGGCAATGTCGCGCGCCAGCGCGTCGTCGATGTCGCCGATGAAGCGCAGCGTCAGATGATAATTTTCCGGATCGATCCAGCGCGCCCCCGGCAAACCGCCGCGCATCATGCCCAGCGATTGGGCGATGGCGGCCGGAATTTCGAGGCCGGTGAACAGTCGGGGCATGACACTACTGGCCAATGTAGGCGCGCGGCTTCGCTACGGCGAATCGCGAGCCGGGCGAAGCATGCGGGCAGCGGCGACGGCGCGCAACCCTCACGAGGCGCGCCGCGCCGCGGCGCGCGCGATCAGTTCCTTCACCGCGGGCAAAATGCGCTCGACGATCACGCCGACGCCGGCGGCGTTGGGATGCATGCCGTCCGGCTGCGTCAGCTTCAGATCGGTGGCGACGCCGTCGAGAAAGAACGGATAGAGCGGCACGCCGTATTTGGCGGCAAGCTCCGGATAGATGCGCGCAAACTGTTGCCCGTAGGCGGCGCCGAGGTTCGGCGCGGCGCGCATGCCGCACAACAGCACCGCGATGTGCCGCGCGGTGAGCCGGCGCAGGATCGCATCGAGCGCGGCGCGGGTCACTTCCGGCTTCAAGCCGCGCAGCATGTCATTGGCGCCGAGTTCGAGGATGACGGCGTCGGTGCCGGCCGGCACCGACCAATCGAGCCGGGCGAGCCCGTCGGCAGCGGTGTCGCCGGATACGCCGGCATTGACGAGCGCGACGGCGACGCCGGCGGCGGCAAGCGCGGCCTGCAGCCGCGGCACGAAGCCATCCTTTGCGGGCAGGCCGAGGCCGGCTGTGAGCGAATCGCCGAGGGCGACGATCTTGACGGGCGTTGCGGCGCCGGCCGGCAACGCGGCGGTCCCGATCGTCAGCGTCAGGCTATAAGCCGCCAAAAAGCCCGCAAATTGGACGACAGCCGGCCGCCACCCATATGAGGAGCACGCAGCGGGGCTGGTCGAACGCATGAACGACATTTCAGGGATTTCCTCCTCCGCCGCCGACGCGGTCGCGCTGCGCGGCGTCAACCTGTCGCTCGGCCGCGGCGCCGCGCGGGTTCATATCCTGCGCGACGTGAGCCTGACTATAGGGCGTGGCGAAGCGGTGGCGCTGCTCGGCCCCTCCGGCTCCGGCAAGTCGACCCTGCTCATGGTCATGACCGGATTGGAACGGCCCGACACCGGCGCGGTGGTGGTGGCCGGACAGGATTTGCGCGCACTCGACGAGGACGCCCTCGCCCGGTTCCGCGGCAGGCATGTCGGCATCGTCTTTCAGGCTTTCCATCTGATCCCGACCATGACGGCGCTGGAAAACGTCGCCACGCCGCTCGAACTCGCCGGCGCCGGCGCGCGCGTCGCGCTCATACGCGCCGAGCGCGAGCTTGCCGCCATGGGGCTGGCACAGCGGGTGCACCATTACCCCGCCGAACTGTCCGGCGGCGAGCAGCAGCGCATCGCGCTCGCGCGCGCGCTGGCCGGCGATCCCACCATCGTCGTCGCCGATGAGCCGACCGGCAATCTCGACGAGACCACTGGGCGCGACATCATCGATCTGTTGTTTCACGGCCACCGCGAGCACGGCACCACGTTGGTGCTGGTCACGCACGACGGCGAGCTCGCCGCAAGCTGCGATCGCGTGCTGCGCATGCATTCAGGGCGGATCGAGGAGCCGTTCGTGCCGATCGTGCCCGCGGCAGGCCGCTCGTGACGGCGCTCTCGGCATTGCTTTTGGCATGGCGCTTCGCCGGGCACGAACTGCGCGGCGGCTTGCGCGGCTTCGGCGTCTTCATCGCCTGCATCGCGCTCGGCGTCATGGCCATTGCGGGCGTCGGATCGGTGGCCGCGAGCCTCGCCGACGGCATCGCCGGCGCCGGGCAGACGATTCTCGGCGGCGACCTTTCATTTGCGCTGGTGCAACGCCAGGCGAGCGAAGCGGAGCGCGCTTTTCTCGACGCGCACGGCACCGTCTCGGCGGCCGCCACGCTGCGGGCGATGGCGCGAACGAGCGGCGGCGACATGACCTTGGTGGAGCTCAAGGCTGTCGATCATGCTTATCCGCTGTTCGGCACACTCACGACAGATCCTGCGATGCCGCTTGCCGCGCTCTTGGCACTGCGCAACGGCGCCTTCGGTGCCGCGGTCGATCCGGCGCTGCTGGCGCGGCTCAACCTGAAAATCGGCGATCGGATCAACCTCGGCAACGCGGCGATCGAGCTGCGCGCCGCACTGAGGAACGAACCGGACCGGCTCGCCGGCGGCATCGGCTTCGGACCGCGCGTGCTCATCGGCGACGCGGCGCTGCGCGCGACCGGGCTCGTCCAGCCCGGCAGCCTGGTGCGCTGGCTGTACCGGCTACGCCTGCCGGCGGCGGCGTCCAGCGACGGCGCGGTTGCGACGGTCAGGCGCGCCGCGGAGGCGAGCCTCCCCGACGCCGGTTGGGAGATCCGCACGCGCGACAAGGCATCGCCGCAGCTCGAGCGCAGCGTCGAGCGCTTCACGCAGTTTCTGGCGCTGGTCGCCTTGGCGACGCTCTTGGTCGGCGGCGTCGGCGTCGCCAATGCCGTGGCCGCACATCTGGGGCACAAGCGCGATGCGATCGGTACGCTGAAGGCGCTCGGCGCCGGCGGCGGCATGGTGTTTGCCGTCTATTGCACCGAGATCGTGTTGGTGGCTCTGTTCGCCGCCGCGATCGGCGCCGTGCTGGGCGCCGCCCTGCCGTTCGCCATCGCGTATTGGTTCGGCGCCGTCATTCCGCTGCCGGTGACGCCGTCGCTGCATCCCGCCGTGTTGGCGCTGTCGGTCGGGTACGGCCTGCTGGCGGCGCTCGCTTTCGCGCTGTGGCCGCTCGGCCGCGCCCACGACGCTCCGGTTGCGACGTTGTTCCGCGATCAGGTGACCGGCGAGCGGCGCTGGCCGCGGCCGCGCTATGTCGTCGCGACGGCGGCGGCGACCGCCGTCTTTGCCGCGCTCGCGATCGTCACCAGCACCGAGCAGCGCATCGCCACGATCTTCGTCGCCGCGGCGGCCGGCGTTTTCATCCTGCTGCGCCTGATCGCACTCCTGGTCATGGCGATCGCCCGGCGCCTGAAGCGGCCGCGCTCGACCGCGCTGCGATTAGCCGTCGCCAACGTGCACCGGCCGGGCGCGCTGACGCCCACCATCATGCTCTCGCTCGGTCTCGGACTGGCGCTGCTCACCACCGTTGTCGAGATCGACGGCAACCTGCATCGCGAGTTCACTGCGGCGCTGCCCGAAAAAGCGCCATCGTTCTTCTTCCTCGACATTCCGGAAGCCGAGGCGGCGCGCTTCGACGCCTTCGTTCAAGCGCAGGCGCCGCGCTCGACGCTCGAGCGGGTGCCGATGTTGCGCGGCCGCATCGTCGCTGCGAACGGCGCCGCGGCGGACGATCTGAAGCCGGCGGCCGGATCGCGCTGGGTACTGCGCGGCGACCGCGGCATCACCTACGCGGCGGCGGTGCCGCCGGGCTCGCGCGTGGTCGCCGGCCGCTGGTGGAACGCGGACTATTCCGGCGAACCGCTGGTTTCGGTCGAGAGCAAGTCGGCGCGTGGCCTCGGCCTGAAGGTCGGCGACACGCTGACAGTCAATGTGCTCGGCCGCAACGTGACCGCACGCATCGCCAATTTGCGCGCGGTCGATTGGGAGAATCTCGGCATCAATTTCGTGCTGGTGTTCTCGCCGGGTTCGTTCGCCGGCGCGCCGCAAAACGACATCGCCACGCTCAGCTTCGCGGACGGCGGCAGCACGGCGGAGGAGACGGCGCTCATCAAGGCGCTGGCCGAGGCGTTCCCAACCGTGACCGCCGTGCGTGTCAAGGACGCGCTCGATACGCTCGATGCCATGGTGAGCAAGCTCATCCTGGCGCTGCGCGCCGTGAGCGGCGTAACACTCGTCGCCGCCGCGCTCGTGCTCGGCGGCGGGCTCGCCGCCAGCCAGCGTTTGCGCATCTACGATGCCGTGGTGCTCAAAACCTTCGGTGCCACCCGGGCGCGGCTCGTCGCCGCCTATGCGCTCGAATATCTGCTGATCGGATCGGCCACCGTGCTGATCGGCAGCGCGCTGGGCGCGCTTGCCGCCGGCCTGGTCGTGACCCGGATCATGGAATTCCCGTTCGTCTTCGAGCCGAGCGAGGCTGCGGCCGCGGCGCTGTTTGCGCTTTTCGTCACACTGGCCTTCGGCCTTCTTGGCACATTTGCGGCACTCGGCCGCAAGCCCGCCCAGGTGTTAAGGAATTTGTAACCGGAAGCGGCGCGGCAAGGCGCATGAACGGTTTGTAACAGTTCGAATTTCGGCCGCCGGCCATCTGGCACAACCCGGACTTTCGCACTACATTCGCGGCGCGTCGCAGGCGCGCATGGAGCGAGCCGGACGCCACAGCCCGGCCGGGCCGGGCCAACCCAGGGGTATTCCCATGTCCGACTTCGATCGGAATTACGCCACCACTCGGCCCGGCTACCGCGCCGACCAAGTGGCGATCGACGCGGGTCTGCGCGCCTACATGATCCGGGTCTACAACTATATGGCTAGCGGCGTTGCGCTGACGGGCGTGCTGTCCTGGCTCACCTATCAGGCCGCGGGCGGCAGCGCCATTGAAGTGGTAAACGGTCGTCTCACGGGCGTCGGACTGACTGGCTTCGGGCATGCGATCTACAGTCCGGGCGTATCGATCATCCTGCTCCTTGGCACGCTCGGCTTGGTATTCTTTCTCAGCTTCCGCATCAGTCGCCTGCAGGCCAGCACGGCGCTCAGCCTCTTTATGCTCTATGCCGGATTGCTGGGAGTGGCGCTTTCGTCGGTGTTTCTTACCTATACGGGCTCGTCGATCACCCGCACCTTCTTCATCTCGGCCGCCGCGTTCGGCGCCTTGAGCCTCTACGGGTACACCACGCAGCGCGATCTTTCGCCCGTGGGGTCATTCCTGATCATGGGTCTGTTCGGGCTCATTCTGGCGATGCTCGTCAACGTGTTCCTTGGCAGTCAGGGTCTCGCCTTCGCTATCTCGGTGATCGGCGTCCTGATTTTTGCCGGGCTTACGGCATGGGACACCCAGCGCATCAAGGAAATGTACAGCGCCAACGACGACGGCACCGTCACCGGCCGCAAGGCCGTGATGGGCGCGCTCGCGCTCTATCTCGACTTCATCAACCTGTTCCTGTTCCTGCTGCGCTTCCTCGGCGACCGGCGCTGACGACCGCAACGCGACGGCTTTGGCGCCCCGGGAACGGCCTTCCCGGGGCGCTTTCTTCGCAGCGATAATGTGCACTCTGAGCATCCGGCCGGCCGCCGCCGCTGACATACCGGCGATTACGACCATCTATGCCCATGCGGTCGAACACGGCACGGCATCGTTCGAGATCGAGCCGCCGGACGAGCCCGAAATGGCGCGGCGCCTGCGGACGCTGTTGGAGAACGGCTATCCCTACCTGGTTGCCGAGCGCGCCGGCGCGGGCGCCATTGCCGGCTATGCCTATGCGGGCGCCTACCGCGCCCGTCCCGCCTATCGTTGGAGCGTCGAGGATTCGATCTACGTGGCGCCCGACCTGCAGCGCCAGCGCATCGGCTCACAGCTCTTGGCGCGGCTGATCGAAGAGGCGCAAAGACGCGGTTTCCTGCAAATGATCGCGGTGATCGGCGATTCGGCGCAGACGCCGTCTATTGCGGTCCATGCCGGCGCCGGCTTTACGCATATCGGCACGCTGCGCGCGGTCGGCTTCAAGCACGGCCGCTGGCTCGACACCGTGCTGATGCAGCGCGCGCTCGGCCGCGGCGCCGGCGCGCCGCCTTCTTGAGCGTTCAGCTCGCCACCAGGTGCAACGCCCGATCGAGCGCGCCAAGCACGCGCTCCAATTCCTGGCCGCGGCGGACGATGTGGCCGGTGGCCGAGATCACGCTGTAGGCGCCCTGGCGGCGCTCCAGCCGCGGATGCTTCTCGATGCGGTAGATCGGCGCTTCGCAAGCGTTGCGGAAAACCGAAAAGACGGCGCGATCCTTGAAGAAATCGATGGCATAATCGCGCCACTCGCCGGCGGCGACTTTGCGGCCATAGAGGCTGAGAATGCGGTCAAGCTCGCGCCGGCTGAAGGTCACCTCGCTGACGGGGACGGCGGCGCGCCAAGACCCGCCCCGGCGCCGGGGTGCCCCGTCGCGCTCCGCGCGGCGGGGACCCCGCAACTGGCTTGGTTCGATTTCGCCGAGATCCATCCGGCGCCTCCTTGGCTCTTAGGCCCGGGTCACGTCACGGGCCCGTCGTCAGAGCATCATGATCGCGCCCCGCCGCGGCGCCCGCAAGGGCTTCGTGCGCGGCAAAAGGCCGGGCGAGAGAGCAACATGGCAAGGCCGCTTGCGCGCGGACGGCGTTAGGGGCGTCGGTGCTGCGGCATTTTTGACCGGCCGGAATCACGGCTTCGTTAATCCAATCATAATACAGCCCCATTTCGGCCAA
>JASHQS010000054.1 GCA_030038995.1 Xanthobacteraceae bacterium | reverse complement strand
GCGCAGGGAGGCCGAAAGCGAAAGCTTTGCGACTATCCGTGGTGCCGGACAGCAGGCGGCGCAATTCCTCCACGACAGCGGCGCGATTGCGCGCCGCGGCAACGACGGCGGGTTGAGTCATCGGCATGCGCAAAACTATTAGATGTTCGCTCTATGTTCTTATAGAACAAAATGAGAACAATGCCAAGAGTTCCACGATCCACGTTCCACGTTCCACGATCCACGTTCCTCGATCCACGCCATGACGCGCTGTCGCGCCTATAGCCTCGCCAAGGCTTTGTCTTGCTGGCGCAATGGCGATGGCGCATACCCTCGATTGCTCTCCACGAGAATGTCGCGCGGAGCCAAAAGAGGTCATCGATGCCGGAAGCCGACAGGGAAGGTGAACGCTATGCGGTCGATCAGCCGCAGCAGACGCCCGGGTTTTATCTCAAAGGCAGCCACCAGCTCGATTGGGGCATGAAGAACCGCATGGCGCGGGTGTTCGATCCGCGCTCCGGCCGCACCGTGATGCTGGCGATCGACCACGGCTATTTTCAGGGCCCCACCACCGGCCTCGAGCGCATCGATCTGTCGATCGTGCCGCTGTTGCCGTCCTGCGATGCGCTGTTCTGCACGCGCGGCATTTTGCGCACGCTCATTCCGGCGCAGTGCCAGAAGCCGATGGTGCTGCGGGCGAGCGGCGGGCCGAGCATTCTGCGCGACGAATTGTCCGACGAACAGATCGCCATGGACATGGACGACGCGGTGCGGCTCAACGCCGCCGGCGTCGGCATCCAGGTGTTCATCGGCGGCGAGCACGAGACGCGCTCGGTGCACAACATGACGCGCCTGGTCGACGCCGGCCTGCGCGCCGGCGTGCCGGTTATGGGCATCACCGCGGTCGGCAAGACCATGGTGCGCGACGCCAAATATTTCCGGCTCGCCTGCCGCATCATCGCCGAGCTCGGCGCCCAATACGTCAAGACCTATTACGTCGACGACGGCTTCGAGACCGTCACCGCCTCGTGCCCGGTGCCGATCGTGATGGCCGGCGGCAAGAAGCTGCCGGAGCTCGAGGCGCTGACCATGGCCTACAACGCCGTGCAGCAGGGCGCCTCGGGCGTCGACATGGGCCGCAACATTTTCCAATCCGAGGCGCCGCAGGCGATGATCGAGGCGGTCGCCGCCGTGGTGCACAAGAACGCTACGCCGAGGCAGGCGTTCGAGCTGTTCCGCTCGCTCAAGGCGGACGCCGCGCGTGCCACCGCCAACGTGGCTGCGGAGTGACACCAACCGCGATAATTCTTGACTTGTCATGCTCCGCGAAAGCGGGGCATGACAGTAACCTCCGCGGTCACGGTGGTTACTGGATCATCCGCACGCGCGGATGATGACATAGAGACGAGTCGGCGTTTGATGCCGCTGATATGAGCTATTTCGGCAGAAACTCCTCGGTATAGAGCTTCGTCATATCCGGCGCGCCCGGCAACAGTTTCAGATCGGCGAACGAGCGCTTGAGCGTCGCCAGCGACTCGGCGTCGAACCGGCACGCCTTGGTGAACATGCCGATGGTGAGATCGTAATCCTTTGCCATCACGCTTTCCGGAAAGCCGGTGACGGCGCTCTCGATCTTGACCACCTGGTTCTTGTGGGCGCGGATGTAATCGACGGTCTCGATCCAGCCGGCGACAAAGGCGCGGACTGCATCGGGATTGCTCTTGACGATCTGGTTCGACGCATAGAGCGTGCCGGAGGCGAGATTGCCCTCGTAGCGGGTGACCGGGAACAACAGGCGTCCGGTCTTTTTCTCCTCCATCGAAAGAAACAGCGAAGTCACGGCGACATCGGCGTCGATCAGGTGGGCGCGGAACGCCGAGATGATGTTGCTCGCGCCGTTGCCGATGGCGACGCCGGTGACGCCCGCCGGCCCCCAGCCCTGCTTGCGCTCCAGCTCCCTGATCAGCCAATCGGTAAGCGAGCCGGCGCTCGAATAGCCGATCTTCTTGTCCTTGAGCTCGCCGATGGCGTGGATCGGCGAATCGTACGGCACGCCGATGCCGATGAACGGAATGGGCCCGGCGGTTTCGCAGATCGCGATCATCGGCACGCCCTTGGCGACCAGCGCCATCTCGGTGCCGGCGCCGTCGCCGATATCGATGCTGCCGGCAGCCATGGCGGTCGCCATCTTGCTGCCGCCGGTAAAGTCGATGATTTTCAGATCGAGCCCGTGCTTCTGAAAAATGCCGAGTTTTTGGCCGACGTCGACCGGAATGATCGGATCGGCGTTCGGCGCCGCCTTGCCGACTGTGAGCGTGGTGGCGGCCGAGGCGGTCGCCGCGAAAAGGAGTGAGCCGAACGCAAGGGTGAGGGCGGCAACGAACGGGCCGCGCGACAAGGGTGTGGGCATCGCTTCCTCCGCTGTCATCCCGGTGCATTTTTTTAGGACGACAGCGAAGCACCGCATAACCGGCAGGGCAATGCGATGAAGGGCCGCGTCAAGGGACCCGGCAGCCGTTCAGGTGAGAAGGCGACGCGTGGGGAAGATTCGTCGAGGCGCCGGCCGCTATTCACCCGCTACCGGTGTTTCGGAGAACTCCGCGTTCTCGGATTCGCGCCGGCGGCGGAGGATCAAAAACCACGCCACTGCGCCGGCCGCCATGGCGCCGCCAAGTGCTGCAAGGACCTGCACCATCCATGAGGCGCTGCCGACCGGACTTTTTGCCTGCGGCTCCGCCGGGTCCGGCGTCGCCACCATGGCGCGGACCGCCGGCTTTGCTGCGGCGCTTTGAACGGGCGGCGCCGTCTCGGCCGCTGCAGCATGATGCTCGGCCGCAGGATCGGGCGCGTTCGGCTGGGCGGCAGGGGCCGCCTGCGCGATCTGCCCGTTCGCTGCGATGTCATTGGGCGCGTCGCTCAGCACCTTCTCCGTCGTCACGTTTTGCGGTGCTGCCGCTGGCGGCGCCGGCATCGCCACGGCACCTGGCGCGGCGGCATCCACTGCGGGCCAAATGCTCGGCTGCGGCGCCGCCTGTGCTGCTTGCGCCGGCCCAGGTGCCGGCCGCTGGGCTTGCGGATGCCGATGGACGGCCGCGAGCAGCTTGTGCGGTTTTTTCGCCGGGGCATGCTTCGCGATCCGCCGTTTGGCCGGCGTCTTCTTGGTGAGCTTCTCCGCCACCCTGGCGTGGCGGTGCAGCGGCGCTCTGGCGGTCTTGGCTTTGTGCTCGGTGAATTGCAGCAGCGGCAGCGGCTTGCCCGCGCCGGTGGCGTCCTGCGCCGCGGCGCTGCCCATGGTAACGGCAAGAACCACGACGCTGCTTGCGAAGATGCGTTTGCTCAGCATGGCGTCCTCCATGGCTGATCGTGCGGCGCATACCGCCTCGCAGGCGTGACGGCAGATGGGCGCAATTGCGGATTTTTTCGCGCAATGCCGGGACCAAAAGCGGCGCCGTTAACCAAACGCGAGGGCTTGGCGGCCGGCCAAGCGTTCAGCCGAGCTCGGTGATGACTTCGGGGAAATGGTGCAGCCGTTCGCCCGGGCCGTCCTCGCCGATCAGATACGAGCGCAAAGGCGAACTCGTCCTTGAGCTCGGCGGATGCCTTGCCGAGCACGCAGGTGCGGCCGAGCTCGGTGTACAGGCCGCCATTGCCGGCGAAATGAGCATATTGATCATACGGAAAACGCAACAAAAGGCCGCGGCAGCACCGCAAATTATCGTTATAGCGATCGGGATGACGCGCCGCCAAGCTGGCGTGCGCCGCGCGGCTCGGCTAGACTATGCGGGACAGCGGGAATTTGACTCACCAGAGACTATCAGGAGCAGACGATGATCGGCGGCCTTGATCTTTCGAGCGTGAATTGGCTGTTTGTCGGCTTGATGACCGCGCTGGCGTTCATCACCGCATTGATCGGAACCTTCATCGCCTTCAGAAACCACTTTCTCGGCGCCATCATTGCCGCCATCCTGTTCGGCATCGGCTTCGTCGCCTGGAACTATTATCCGCACAGCTTCGGGCTGCCGATCCTCAAGAGCGTCGGTCTGGACACGCCGGCTAGTTGACCTTTCCATCCGCCCGGCTATGGCTAGCGGCCATCAGCGGGCGAGAATGGAGCGGTCATGAACAAGGTTTATGCGGACGCGCGCTCCGCGTTGGCCGGGTTGCTCAAAGATGGCATGACCATCATGGCCGGCGGCTTCGGCCTGTGCGGCATCCCGGAAACCTTGATCCTGGCGATCCGCGATGCGGGGGTGAGGAATCTCACCGTCGTTTCCAACAATGCCGGCATCGACGGGGTCGGGCTCGGCATTCTGCTCGACAGCCGCCAGATCAAGAAAATGATCTCCTCCTATGTCGGCGAAAACAAAATGTTCGCCCAGCAATTTCTCGCCGGCGAGCTGGAGATCGAGTTCAATCCGCAGGGCACGCTGGCCGAGCGCATCCGCGCCGGCGGCGCCGGCATCCCGGCGTTCTTCACCCGTACCGGCGTCGGCACGACGATCGCCGAAGGTAAGGACGTGCGCGAGTTCGACGGCGAACGCTACGTCATGGAGCGCGGCCTGGTCGCCGACCTGTCGATCGTCCACGCCTATCGGGGCGACAGCGAAGGCAACCTTGCCTACCGCAAGACCGCGCGCAATTTCAATCCGGTGATGGCGACGGCCGGCAAGGTGACCGTCGCCGAGGTCGAGCAGCTCGTGAAAGCCGGCGACATCAATCCCGATCATATCGTCACGCCCGGCATTTACGTGCAGCGGCTCATCCACGTGCCGAACGCGGTCAAGCACATCGAGCAGCGCACGCTGCGCAAACGGCAGCCGGCCGACGCGCCGGCCGGCGCGGGAGTGGAAGTCTGATCGGAGGCAAAGTCTGATGCCCTGGACCCGTGAGCAAATGGCGGAGCGCGCCGCCAAGGAACTGCGCGACGGTTTTTACGTCAATCTCGGCATCGGCATTCCGACCTTGGTGTCGAACTTCATTCCGGCCGGCATGAGCGTGCAGCTCCAGAGCGAGAACGGCATGCTCGGCACCGGCCCGTTCCCGTTCGCGGGCGAAGAGGACGCCGATCTCATCAACGCCGGCAAGCAGACCGTCACCGAGCTGCCGACGACGAGCTATTTCAGCTCCGCCGATTCGTTCGCCATGATCCGCGGCGGCCACATCGACATCGCCATCCTCGGCGCCATGCAGGTGGCGGAGAACGGCGACCTCGCCAACTGGATGATCCCCGGCAAGATGATCAAAGGCATGGGCGGCGCCATGGATCTGGTCGGCGGCGTCAAGAAGGTCGTCGTGGTCATGGAGCATTCGGCCAAGAACGAAGCCAAGCTCCTGCACCGCTGCTCGCTGCCGCTGACCGGCGCCGGCGTGGTCGACATGGTGATCACCGACCTCGGCGTCTTCACCATCGACAAGAAGCACGGCGGCGGCATGACGCTGATCGAGCTTGCCCCCGCCGTGACCCTCGACGAGATCAGGTCGAAGACCGCGGCGAGCTTCAAGGTCGCCAATACGCTGCGCCGGTAATATCGGACGGCGGATTTTTGGAACCATGCTCGCCGCGGACGACAGCCAGCAAGCCGGTGAAAAAATCGCAAGCCGACGGCTTGGCAGCCGCGGCTGGTTGCGCGCATTCGAAACCGCGCGGCGGTCCCGACTTCATCCGCGAATTCGTAAAATTTTCTGTTCCGCCGCGGAACGAATTGATGGCCTTCGCGTTTGCCCGCAGAGCACGGGAAGGGACGTGGCTCGATTCCTCTCGTTGGACAGGCTTCACGGCGAAACAGCACGCACGGCCCGCCCGTCGCCCGCCTTTAGGCCATCGTCGAAGGTTCCCGTCAGGAGCGTGTCATGACCGCTACGCAGGTGAAATCCGACAGTTCTGTTGCCGCCCAGGTGAGCAATGGGTTCAATCAGGCGCAGAAACAGGCGAAATCCGTTTTCGCCACGCAGAAGGAACTGCTCGACTCGCTGGAGCAGATGAACGAACACTGGTTCGCCAGGGCGAAATCGGAGGCCGAGCTGGCCAACGCGTTGGTGAGCAAGCTCGTGTCCGCGCGCTCGATGCCGGACATGAGCAGTGTGTATCAGGACTGGTTCAGCCAGCGCATCCAGCGCTACGTCGAGGACAGCAACCACGTTCTTCTCGACGTACAGAAATTCATCCAGACCGGCGCCCGTCTGGTGCAGAACGGGCATGGCGGTACGGCCGCGAAGGTTTGAGAATTCCGCAACCCGAGGAACGCTCCATGCAGCCGCAGCATGATTTTCCCGACGTCAGCCGCGAGCAGCGCGCCGCCACGGAACTCGTCAAGCGCATCCGCAAGCTGCGCTGGATGGGATTCGAAGAGGAAGCCCGGCGCATGGTCCGCTCGAGCCTGCGCGTGTGCTCCAGTGAGGCTTTGACCGCCCAGGCCGCGGCGGAAGGGCGCTAGCAAACCCGACCGGCCCATGGCCCGCGGCCGACCGGGCCGCGCGGCGGGAGCCGCGGCATCGCCAAGTGCTCCGCCGCGCGGCAGTTCTGCCATGCGCCGATGCCGGGCCGCCCGGTTCCCGGCGCCAATGACAGCCGGCGCATATGCCGGTATGAGTTTGCTCGACCATCGTGCTGGGGGCGCCGGCGCGTCACGCGCGCAGCGCAAGTGACGATCGATGAATTTCGACCGTGGCGGGAGCGTTGTGCCGCGTCCCGAGCCGCGCGCCGCAGAAGCCATTGCCGCCGATGCTGCTGGGCCCGCCGCGGCTGCGGTGCGATTTACGCCGCGGCCGGTCGCGCCGCTCGGCCATCGCGAACGGCGGATCATCGTCACCAGCATGATGCTGCCGGTGTTCATCGGCTCGGTCGACCAGTCCATTCTGGCAAGCTCGCTGCCGAGCATCGGCCGCGCCCTTGGCGACGTCCATGATCTGCCGTGGCTGATTACGGCGTTTTTGATCGCCGCCACGGCGCTCACCCCGCTGTACGGCAAATTCGCCGATATCCACGGCCGTCGCGTCATGTTGCTGGTGGCGCTCGGCGTCTACATGACCGGCTCGCTGATCAGCGCCTCCTCGTCGAGCATGCTGATGCTGATCTGCGGCCGCATCGTGCAGGGCTGCGGCAGCGGCGGGCTGGTCACCTCGGCGCAGATGATCCTCGGCGACATCGCCGCGCCCAAGGACCGCGCCAAATACTATGCCTATTTTTCCGTCGCCTTCACCACCGCTGGCGGTTGCGGCCCGGCGCTCGGCGGTTGGATCTGCGACCATCTGTATTGGTGGGTGATCTTCGTATGGAACGTGCCGTTGTGTCTTGTCGCCGTCGCGCTGTCGCTTACCGTGCTGCGCCGGCTGCCGCGCTACGAGCGGCCGCACCGGCTCGACGTCATCGGCGCCGTTCTGGTGATGGCGGCAAGTTCCTCGCTCATGCTGGCGCTCAATCTCGGCGGCGCACGCTATCCCTGGCTGTCGCCGCCGGTCTTCGCGCTTGTGACCTGTGCGCTGCTGCTCGGCACCGCATCCGTGGTGCGGCTATTGACCGCGGTCGAGCCGCTCATTCCGATCGACATCCTGTCCGATCCGGCGGCGCGGCTTGCCATGCTGTCGAACTGCTTCGGTTGGGGTTCGATCATCGGGCTCAACATTTTCCTGCCGATGTATCTGCAGAGCGCACTGGGCTGGTCGGCAACCGATTCGGGTCTGAGCCTGGTCATTCTGATGGTGACGCTCAACGCGAGCGCCGGGCTGTCCAGCCAGATCATCGGCCGGGTCAAGCATTACAAGGCGCTGCCGATCGCGTGCCTGGTGCTCGCGGTCGCCGCGGTGATCGCGCTTGCGGTTTCGGCCTCGGCCATGACGCCGCTGAAGTTCGAGATCATTTTGTTCCTGATCGGCGTCGGCTTTGGGCCGACGGCGCCGCTGACCCAGGTGGCGCTGCAGAACACCGTCGCCGCCCGGCACTTGGGCACCGCCATCGGCGCCATGAACTTCACCCGCACGCTCATGGGCACCATCCTGGTCGCGGTGTTCGGCGCCGTCGTGCTCGGCGGGGCTACGGCCCGCGAGACCGCCGCAGCCGGCGCCCAGGCGCTGGCCGGAACCTCGGTAGCCGCTTTCTCCGTCGTGTTCTTCGTCGTGGCCGGCACGCTGACCGTCGCGCTCATCACCATGATTCGGCTCGAAGAAAAGCCGCTGTCGGAAACCATGCCGAATGCCCGTCTTTAGTGCCGAAACCAGGCCTGCCCGCCGGAGCGCATAGGCGCTAACATAGCTGCGTTTCCCGGGCGCAGCGCAGCACGAAGCGCAGCGAAGTGGTGCGCTGCAGACCCGGGATCGTAACAAGTTGCGGAGTCTGGGACGGTCCCGGATCAGCGGTGCACCGCTTCGCGCTGCACCGCATCCGGGAAACAGAGGCCTATGTTAGCGCCTATGCGCCGGAGCGGGCCTATTGGCAAGTCCATCGGGGCGTTCAGCGACTGCGCACCAACAACCCGACAAAATCTTTGCCTCCGTTTGAACCTTCCGCTGCGACGCCGCGACCAATCCGCGGTGGCCGTCCGAGCCGCCATCGGCGCTCCCCCCCCCGACGTCCCCTCAGGCGCCGATCTTTAATGACCCGCCCGGATCCGTCCCCACCGGGCGGGTCGCTTTTGCCGCTTTTGCCGTAAAGCGCGGTTCGCGCTCGAGCCCGCGCCCTTTACCCGTCGGCCGATAATGCGGACAATGGCCGGCGTGGGGAAAGCGTGTGCCTGACGATACGGTCCTTCAGACCGAGGACTTGACCAAGGACTTTGCCGGTTTTGTCGCGGTGCGCTCGGTGAACCTGCGCGTCGCGCGCGGCGCCATTCACGCCATGATCGGCCCCAACGGCGCCGGCAAGACCACGTGCTTCAATCTGCTCAGCAAGTTCTTAAGTCCCACGCGGGGCCGTATCGTTTTCGACGGCCGCGACATAACGGCGCTCAAGCCGGCCGAGGTGGCGCGGCTCGGGCTCGTGCGGTCTTTTCAGATCTCCGCGGTCTTTCCGCATCTCAGCGTCCTCGAAAACGTCCGCATCGCGCTGCAGCGCCGGCGCGGCGGCTCGTTCGATTTCTGGCGGGGGAAGAGCGTGCTGCGCGCGCTCGACGAGCGCGCGTGTGCGCTGCTCGCCGACGTTGGGCTTGACGCTTATGCGCATGTGCCGGCGGTGGAATTGCCTTACGGCCGCAAGCGCGCGCTCGAGATCGCGACGACCATCGCGCTCGATCCGCAAATGCTGCTGCTCGACGAACCGATGTCCGGTATGGGCCGCGAGGACATCGAGCGCATCAGTACGCTGATCAAGTCGCTGGCGGCGCACCGCACGGTGTTGATGGTGGAGCACAATCTCAGCGTTGTCGCCAATTTGTGCGACCACATCACCGTGCTCAGCCGCGGCGAAATTCTGGCCGAGGGCGATTACAGGAGCGTGTCGGCCGACGCGGCTGTGCGCGAGGCTTATCTCGGGACCGGCCATGCCTGAAGCGTCTGCGCTGCTCGCCGTCGCGGATCTGCAAGCCTGGTATGGCGAATCGCATATTTTGCACGGCGTCAGCTTCGAGGTGCGCGCCGGCGAGGTGGTGACGTTGCTCGGGCGCAACGGCGCCGGCAAGACCACGACGCTCAGATCGATCATGGGCATGGTCGGGCAGCGCACCGGCTCGGTGCGCTTCGCCGGCCGCGAGCTGATCAGGCTTTCCTCGGATAAGATAGCGCGCGCCGGCATCGCCATCTGTCCCGAGGAGCGCGGCATCTTCGCCAGCCTCGACGTGCGGGAAAATCTGTTGCTGCCGCCGCGGCTGCGCTCCGGCGGCCTTGATCTCGACGGTATCTTCGCGCTGTTCCCGAATTTGCGCGAGCGGCTGACGAGCCAGGGCACCAAGCTGTCCGGCGGCGAGCAGCAGATGCTGGCGATCGCCCGCATCCTGCGCACCGGCGCGCGCTTGTTGCTGCTCGACGAGCCGACCGAGGGGCTCGCCCCTGTCATCGTCCAGCAGATCGGCCGCACGGTCGGCGCGCTCAAGGCGCAGGGATTCACCATACTCCTGGTCGAGCAGAACTTCAATTTCGCCGCGACTATCGCCGACCGCTATTATGTGATGGAACATGGCCGCGTCGTGGACCATTTCCCGACCGCCGCCTTGACGGCCAATATGGGGAAGCTGCAGGAATATCTCGGAGTCTGATACAGTCAAAACCAAGGGCCCAAGGCTAAAGGTTGAAGGCCCGCAGCGAGGGAGGTTTGGCAATGCGTCTTGCAGGCAGTTTGGCGTTCGCGCTCACCGTGCTGCTCGGCACGGCGGCGCAGGCGCAGAACACCATACCCGTCAAGATCGGCGTGCTCAGCGACATGTCGAGCCTCTATGCCGACATCGGCGGGCCCGGCTCGGTCGTCGCCGCCAACATGGCGGTGCACGATTTCAATCCCGCTGCCCACCACATGAAGGTCGAGATCGTCAGCGCCGACCATCAGAACAAGCCGGATATCGGCGCCGGCATCGCCCGGCATTGGTTCGATACCGATCACGTTGACGCCATCGCCGGCGTGCCCACCTCCAGCGTGGCGCTTGCGGTGAGCGACGTCACGCGCGAGAAGAACAAGGTGCTGCTGATTTCCGGCGCCGCGGCTTCGGATCTTACCGGACCGAAGTGCTCGCCCAACACCGTACACTGGACCTATGACACCTGGATGCTCGCCCACGGCACCGGCAGCGCGCTGGTGAAGACCGGCGGCAATACCTGGTTCTTCATCACCGCCGACTATGCGTTCGGTCACGCGCTGCAACGCGACACCGCCGCAGTCGTTGTGGCCGATGGCGGCAAGGTGCTCGGCAGCGTCAACGCGCCGCTCAATACCCAGGATTTTTCCTCGTACCTGTTGCAGGCGCAGGCGTCGCACGCAAAGATCATCGGCCTTGCCAATGCCGGCGGCGATACCATCAATTCGATCAAGCAAGGCGCCGAGTTCGGCATTACCGCAGGCGGACAGCACTTCGCCGGGCTGTTGATTTTCATCACCGACGTGCAGGCGCTCGGGCTGAAGACGGCGCAGGGGTTGGTGCTGACCTCGGCCTGGTACTGGGACATGAACGACGCCAACCGGGCCTGGACCAAGCGTTGGCAGGCGCAGCGGTCGGGAAAATTTCCGACCATGGTGCAGGCCGGCGTGTACGCGTCGATCCTGCATTACCTCAAGGCCGTCGCCGCCGTCGGCAGCGCCGCCGACGGCAAGGCGGTCGTCGACAAGATGAAGGCGATGCCGACCGACGATCCGCTGTTCGGCAAGGGCCAAGTGCGCATCGACGGCAGGGTCACCCATCCGGCCTATCTGTTCGAGGTGAAATCGCCCGCCGAATCCAAATATCCCGGCGACGATTTCAAGCTGCGCGCCACCATCCCGGCCAACGAAGCGTTCCGGCCGCTCAAGGACGGTAATTGTCCGCTGGTCAGCGCCGCGAAGTAAGCGCTTTGCGCGAACCGGCCCGCTCCCGTCGGGGCAGGGCCAAACGCGCCGGCGCTGCGCACGACACGCGGCGCCCGGCGCTCTCTCGCTCGGGCGCGAGCTACCGTGCAACGGTATGCCGGGCGGCGAGCGTGCGAACGGGTCGCAATGTTGGCAATCTTCGGCATTTCCTCCTATGCGTTGTTCGGGCAGCTCTTGATCGGCCTGATCAACGGCTCGTTCTACGCGCTGTTGAGCCTTGGCCTTGCCGTCATCTTCGGCATGCTCAACGTCATCAATTTCACCCATGGCGCGCAGTACATGATGGGTGCGTTCGCCGCCTATCTGATGCTGCAATATCTGGGCTTTGATTACTGGGTCGCGCTCGTCACCGTGCCGTTTTTGATCGCGGCGATCGGCATCCTGATCGAACGGCTGTTCCTGCAACACATCCGCAATCTCGATCATGTCTACGGCCTCATTCTGACCTTCGGGCTGGCGCTGATCATCGAGGGCCTGTTCCGCAACGAGTTCGGCTCATCCGGCAAGCCCTACCAGGTGCCGGCCGTGCTGCAGGGCGGCAGCAATCTCGGCTTCATGTTCCTGCCGAACTACCGCGCCTGGGTGATCGGGTTCTCGCTCGTGGTCTGCTTCGCCACCTGGTTTGCCATCGAGCGCACGCGGCTCGGCTCATATTTGCGGGCGGCGACCGAAAATCCGACGCTGGTTCGCGCCTTCGGCATCAACGTGCCGCGCATGGTGACGCTGACCTACGGTTTTGGCGTCGGGCTTGCGGCACTCGCCGGCGTCATGGCGGCGCCGATCTATAACGTCTCGCCGCAGATGGGCTCCGATCTTATCATCGTGGTGTTCGCCGTCGTTGTGATCGGCGGCATGGGCTCCATCCTCGGCGCAATCCTCACCGGCTTCGCCCTCGGCGTGATCGAGGGCTTGACCAAGGTGTTCTTTCCCGAAGCATCCAGCACGGTGATTTTCGTCATCATGGCGATCGTGCTGTTGATCAGGCCGGCCGGCCTGTTCGGCCGGATTGCGTGATGGCGGCGCTCGCCGAGCCCCCGATGGTGGCGGCGCGCCGCGCCGGCGAGCGCAGCCTCGGTATCGCCTTCGCGGTGATGGTGGCGCTGCTCGTGGTGGGGCCGTTCGTGGTCTATCCGGTGTTTCTGATGCAGGCGCTGTGTTTTGCCCTGTTCGCCTGCGCCTTCAACCTGCTGGTCGGCTATGTCGGCCTGCTCTCGTTCGGCCATGCGCTGTTCTTCGGCTGGGCGAGCTATCTGTGCGCGCACGCCGCCAAGCGCTGGGGCTTTCCGCCGGAGGCCGCGGTGTTGTTCGGCACCTTGAGCGGCGCGGTGCTCGGCCTCGTCGCCGGCGCCATCGCGATCCGCCGCCAGGGCATCTATTTCGCCATGATCACGCTGGCGCTGGCGCAGATGATGTATTTCGTCGCGGTACGCGCACCGTTCACCGGCGGCGAGGACGGCATCCAGGACGTGCCGCGCGGCCATCTGTTCGGCGTGTTCGATCTGTCGCACGAAATGACCATGTACGTCTTCATCCTCGTCATGGTGCTCGCCAGCTTTCTGTTCATCTACCGCATCATCAACTCGCCGTTCGGCGAGGTGCTCAAGGCGATCCGCGAAAACGAGCCGCGTGCCATTTCCCTCGGCTATAACACCGACCGCTATAAGCTGTGCGCCTTCGTGCTCTCGGCGACGTTGGCAGGCCTTGCCGGCGCGCTCAAGGCGCTGGTTTTTCAATTGGCGTCGCTGACCGACGTTTATTGGACCATGTCGGGCGAAGTCGTGCTGATGACGCTGGTCGGCGGGCTCGGCACCGTTTTCGGCCCGGTCGTCGGCGCGTTCCTGATCGTCGCCATGGAAAATTACCTGGCGCAGTTCGGCCAATGGGTGCTGGTCATCCAGGGCATCATCTTCGTCGCCTGCGT
>JASHQS010000053.1 GCA_030038995.1 Xanthobacteraceae bacterium | reverse complement strand
GTCCAGTACGGATTGAAATTGATCTCGATGATCTTTGAGTTGATGTCGGGCGACGCCCGGTCCGGCTTGCCGACCACCGCGGTGTGGCGCGACACCGCGACGTCGTGCTCGATCGCCTCGATGCGGGCGGCCGGAATGTTGCAGACCACGTAGCGCGGCCCGAGATTGCCGGTCAGCGTCTTGAGCCGGCCGATATTGATCTTGAGCTGGTCGCGCCGCCGCTCGGCCGGCACGTTCATGGCAAGCAGCGTCGCCTGGCGCACCACGCCGTCGGCGTCGAGGCCGTGTCGCGTCTGGAAACGGCGCACCGCCGCCTCGACGTAGGAATCGTAGGTGTCGTTGCCGACCGCGTGCGGATCGAGATCGCCGGATACCGCGAGCCGATTGCGCAGGTCGACGACGCTCGGGTGGCGCATGCCGAGCCGCAATTCGTCGACCGGCGGCACTTGCGGCCAGCCGCCGCGCGCCACGATGCCGTCATAGGCGGCGACGGCCTCCTCCGTCATTGCCGCAGTGTGCGGGGAGAGCATCGGCGCCGAGCGCTTCGGCATGCGCACGGTGCGCGAGCGCTGGTCGAATGATTGGCCGAACTGATCGCGGCCGCGGTCGTCGAACAGGGCGTCGAGCGCCGGATCGGCCGCAGCATTTTTTCGCGTTACGGAACTGCCGGCGGTAAGCGCCGCCGCACCGGCGAGCCGGCGCAGAAAGCACCGCCGGTCCGCCGCGGCGCCAAAAAACTCTCGCTTGCTATCGTTCATGGAGCGCGAACCCGCCAAAAACGCATCGCCAGCCCCCCACGCCCGGCCAATGCGCCGAAGCCGCCCCTTGAGCCAAAAACCTAGCACAGCCGGCCCGCGAACCAAAGGCAACGCCATGCATTGCGGCTCGGGCGATTTTGCGGCCGCCAAATCGCCCCTATAGTCGGGCACAGCTTGACCGCTCGCCCCAAATTCGCGCGCAGGAGCGATCATGGGTCTGATCCGGCTGATCGTGGCGCCGATCCGGCGCTTGGCGAGTTCGCGGCTGGTTCAACTCGGCGTCGTCGTCGCCGTCATCCTGGTGTTGGAAAATCTTTCCGACAATCGCCTCGTGTTGAGCCAAATTGCCGACGCGCTCGACCAGGCGGTCGAAGGCACCGTGCAGCTCGTCTCCGACCATCTCTTGCGGCTGCGGACGTTCAGCAAATCGCTGCTGACCGACAGCGTGATGATCGTCTACGTCTACGTGATCTGCCTCGTGATTTTCGCCGTTTTGCGCTACGCCGTCAGACTCTTCATCGACTTCGCCGGCCTGACCAATTTTCTCTGGCTGCGCAACACCATCGCCCGCGAGCGCGGCATTGCCGCTTACCGCGCCTGGCTGCCGCTCGAGCGCATCCGGCCGCGCGATTGCCCGCAAGAGATCTGGGAGCAGCAGTTCGCCTGGCCCGAGGGCGACAAACCGCCCTACCCGCCGCTCTACTGGCGCATCCTGCGCGAGGTCTTGGCCTGCGTGATGCTGATTGTTCTGGTGGCAGTGCTGATCCAGCTGTTCACGCCGTTCCCGCTGCTGACACGGATCAGCGGGCGGATTTGATGCTGGCGGTATCGGGATAGGGGGCAGTCTCACGACGAGGGTGTCAGGAAGAATGTGTAAGCAGGTTTCTGTGAATTTACCTCAGAAAATAGCCGCTCGCCTCGCGCCGCGAGCACCAACTCCTCGCGCGCGGTACTTCCACCTCCAAGTCGATGCCCATGCCGGGCGCACGCCAAAAAAGCCCCGGCATCGCTGCCGGGGCAAGGTACGCCAGTACTCCGAGAATGGCTGGCGACGACGATCGCCCGTTACAGCCGGTAGAGGACGTTACAGCCGGTAGAGGATCTGGTCGGTCCAGAAGCGTTCGAGCCGGTGCAGCGCCTTGTTGAGCACGGTGAACTCGTCGGCGCTGATGCCGCCGACCTGCTCCACCGTGCGCACGTGCTTGTGGTAGAGCGCATCGACGACGGCGCTGACGTCGCGGCCCTTGTCGGTGAGCCTGATGCGCACCGAGCGCCGGTCGACGCGCGAGCGCTGATGGTCGAGAAAGCCCATCTCGACCAGCTTCTTCAGATTGTAGGAGACGTTGGAGCCCAGATAATAGCCGCGGGTGCGCAGTTCGCCGGCGGTCAGCTCCTTGTCGCCGATGTTGTAGAGGAGCAGCGCCTGCACCGAATTGATGTCGGCGCGGCCGCGGCGGTCGAACTCGTCCTTGATGACGTCGAGCAGCCGCCGATGCAGGCGCTCGACCAAGGTCAGCGCCTCCAGATAGTGCGGCCGGATATGGTCGAAGCGCGCCTCGCGGTCGGCGGGCTCGACCGTCTTGACGACGGCTTTCATGAATGACGCCTTTCCCAACTCGATTTTATTGTCGCCGGCGGGCCCTGTTTTCCCGCCGCATTGCATCAGACCCTACCGCGCCCGCGCTAAGATCAGTTTAAATAACAGGCTAAAAAGTCGGTTTATTCGCGTCGCTGACAGCACGAATACGCGTCAATTTGCGGCGAATGTCTTGACCATCCGTTCAACCATCGCCGCATCAACGAAGCAAACCACAGTACTGGTCACTGCCGAGAGGTCGCAAAATGAAGTTGCCCATATCGATCCAGGCCGCCCCAACCGAGCTCCAGTCGAATTCACGCTGCGCGGTGCGACACCTGACCGCGAGGCCGATTTCCGCAGCTTTCCCAGTCGATTGATCGAACGACTGAACGGCAATCAAGAGAAACGCCGCGCCAACCGCACGAGCTGGCTTATCGGCTGGCGTGATTTCCCGCAGGTTTTGCCGGTTCGAAATCGGCTCTAATCAGAAACCCGCGCGGGGCAAAAGTAAATCCGAATTTATTCTCTCTTGACGAATCGTGAACGTAGTCGTCTGGGTATAGTGTCTCATACTCCATTATTGCTTCCATTGGTCCCGGTCCAAATCCAGGAAGAACCGGGTGCCCATTGAAATTCGAATCCTCCACGATGAGGTAATCTCCGCTTTTGAGCACCGAACGCAAATTTATCATTTCTGCGAGAACGTGCTCTTTATCATGTTTGGTGTCGAGTATGACGAACGCGGGGCCGGCACGACCGATGCGCTCGTTCTTCAGCAATGCCGCCGTGCTCGGATCGGTAGAGGAAGCGCACACGATTCTCACGTTCTCCTGCCCACAGACGCGTGGATCAATCCGATCTGGCTTGGTGTCCAGCGCTATAACGGCACCGTCAGGATTTATTTTCGCAAGAATTACTGAAAAGAACAGCGTTGCGCCGCCCAAATAGCTCCCCATTTCAATGACCAAGCCCGGACGAATCTCCGCGAGTATTTCTTGATAATTCCAGAGATCGAGAACCGATTTCAGGCACTTCACCCCCAGGAACGAAGTCCGATCCCAGACGTTGTTTTCGTAATACCATCGATGAAATCCGGTAATGACGTCATCGCTGTCTTTCATCAAGGACACCCACGGGTTTGCAGGCGCCGGCGTATTTCCAGCGCGATTGAAGACGAGCGCCGGGCGCGGTAACAGCCCTCGACCTCGCTGTATGCCATGACGTGCTGGTCACCGCTGTTTGCCGCAGAAAGCCGCTCATGCCCGATAAAGCGCTTCATCATGCCATAATGAGTGGCCGCGCATTTGGAGTACTGCTCGATAAGGCCCAGCAGGCTCGCCAAAAGTTCTTTGTTAGGCCGGAACCTGATTTCCAAGCGTTGCAAAAGGTCGCATGGATGATCTAACGCGTTGGCGATGCGGTCACGCTGATCCGAAGATAGGTAGCGGAGCCGCTGGCGAATTTGTGAAGACCGCAGCGAATCCACGGTCGTTAAAAGCAGGTCCAATTCGAAGATGCTCGCAACGTGCGCTCCGGACGGAGGGTCCCAGTCCTTGCCCGCGACGGTAAGAACCGGAAAGAATTTCTTAAACTGCGAAAACCACGCGGTCGCCTCGCTCTTGGGAATAAGCCTCGCAAACTCAAAATAGCTTTTCTGAATGCGTTGGAGGATTTCCGTCGCAACGCGAACCCTTGACAGTGCTTCAGAGCACGCAGTTGGCCCAACGCCGCTCAAGACATGCAGCGCTTTATCGTATGCTTGAATGCAATCGAATGTAAGCCTCAAAAACATTCCTTCTAACGGGAGGTTGGTGAAACGACGGCGCCATCGGCCGGTCAGCAACTCTCCATTCCAGGTCACGTATGTTCGGATGCTATCCCGTGGCGGGTGGTCAACTGTAGCGGCGAACCGACTGCAGATCCGCAGTAGTTCTGGGACCGGCGAATGCTGGGAAGAAAGACCAGCGCGAATGCAGGAGCTGGCGAACATGCCGAGAGCGCCGATGATCTCGCAGGTTGCACGTGGAGAAGCAGACGACGAAAGCAGGCGTTCGCTCATCCACAATACGTCGCCGGCACACCCCTGTAAGATTTGCTCCCTATTGCACTCTCGCGTGTTAATCTCCGGAAGCTGTTGTGTTATAAACCAGTCAAGGCGTTCGAGGTGCGAGTTCATGCTGCGATCTCGACTGCGCGGCTTATCTAGAGTTGCCAGATTAGCTCAAGATAATGTAGGATAGCAACAGGGATGATCCACAACGAAAACGAGACTCGCGATGACCGTTGAGTGTCGCGGTCTTCCCATTCCGATCGATGACTTTGCGGTCGGCTATTTCCCTCGCGAGGCAGCTTCTTTGCCTCGCCTGTCATTGCCGGCGGGGGTGAAATTTTGGGTGACGCTCGGGCCGCAATACCGGCACGGTTATGTGGCCAATGAGTTGTTGCGCATGCCGCAGGTGTGTGGTGCTCGCATAAACGCGTCGAAGTTCTTGGACGTGGAGCATCTAAGCTCGTTTATATTGGCTCTTGGAGCCGCGAAGGGGCGCAATAGCAATCTGGAAATTTGTCTCGACTTGAACGGGCCAAAGCGCCGAGTGGTCCAACTTGAGCTTTTCAACGGGTCCGCGACGATCGAGGTGCGCAGCGGAGACCGAGTTCTTCTCGGCACCTGCAATGATTTATCCGCCGTTGCCCGACGAAAGGACGATGTTGTTGTTCCGATTAGTGATGAAATCGGCATTTTATCCGCAGGATCGGTCATTTTCATCTCCGACGGATGGGCTCAACTTCGCGTAGAAGGGCGAGAAGGTGGTTGCTTCTGGTGCCGGGCGCTGAACGACACCCCTATACCGAACGGCCGAGGTGTCGACGTATTCGGATTGTACGATCGGTTGGATCCCATCGTGGCGGCCGATTTACGGCTGCTCAAATTGCTAAGGCCGGCGCTGAACAGCCTAGATGCGATCTGCCTGTCATTTACCCGGTCGCACGACGATTTGGAAAAATTCCGCGTTCTGCTCGAAAGTGAATTAGGGTGGACGGGGAAAATCGTAGCAAAGATCGAAACGCTCGGAGGTGTCGCGAACGCGCTCCAAATAGCGCAGTCCGCCGATCAGGTATTGATCGGTAGGGGCGATCTTGCTGTGCAAGCGGCCGTTGTGAACCGTGACATGCTGACCATTGAGGAGACCGTCCATTCGGCCTGCTGCCGAGCAGCAAAGGAATGCATCATCGGCACAAGGGTGGCGGATTCGCTGGGCGATGGTCGTGATGCGCTCGATCAGCATGAGCAATACCGGCTCTTCAGAGAGTTGCAATTTGCTCGGCCGCTTGTTCTCATGCTTGCACATGAAACCTCAGATCCTGCTCGCGCGATGCAAAATGTGATGCGGCTTGCCGACTGTATCGCCGTGCTGAACGCCGGGGCCGCTGCGGCGACCGCCTCCGCTAACTGACGGTTGCAAGCAGCCGCTGATTGGCATAGGATAGACTTGCACATAACGGTCGAAGGAGGATAACCATGGCGAGCGAAAATCGACGGTACCGAATTGGCAACATCGCTAAAAGCGACCTCGACGCAATCGTAGCCAAAGCGGGAGCTTCGCTCACGATAGAACCTCAACCAAAGGACAAAGTCTTCTATTTGGATAAGCCGGAATACACCGTCAGAGCCAATCGTACTGCGCTCGAAGAGTTGCTGAGCCGTGAGCACGTTCGGCTGGCGCTCTGCCGAGGCCTCTAGTCGGGAGAGTTCAGAGAGCGGCAGGTCCAGGCTTGCATGGGCAGACGCGTTGACGCGGTCTTCCACTTGGTACGACCGCTTTCGGACGTGTGCACGGTTTCCATCGCTCTTGCCGGCAAGTGGCAGGCGGTTCCGGAATGGTTTGCAGCCGGCCTGGAAAGGGCCGTCATCAACTCGCCGGCCGATTTGGTGACCGCATGCACGGAAAGTCACCAGCTCGGCCTTTTGCAAGCAGCTTTGCGTCGGCACAATCTGTGGCAAGCGCTGCCATTCGATCAACAGCAACTGATCGAACGCACTAATTTCATCAACGAATTGATCAGCTGCGCATTGTTCATTACATGCGAAGAATTGGAGTACGTGTGTCAGAAACTCGGCTTCACAGCGGTCCGTCTTAAGGGAATGTCGACCGCAAAACGGTTTTATAACAGGCTGCAGGATCGTCCTTGTAGTGACATCGATTTATTGGCTGACGCCGATACCGCGGCGGTCATTTACAGGTTGGCGATGGAACTTGGATTTACGCAGGGATATTATAGACGCCGCGAGAAGCAGATTGTTTCAACCACGCTGAATGTGACAACGCTCGATCGAAACACGTATGAGCTGCCGAGACTAAGCAAGCTCGTGGACGTCGAATGCACCTCGGTCTCGGCCGCGGACCTCGACCGTATCGGACGAAATCACCTTCATTTGGACCGCAGCGGCTTGAAGGTGGCGGTGCCGCTGGAACTTCATTATGCCCTGGAAGTCGACGATCTGATTCCGTGGAATCCCGCAAACCTCATCAGCGAAGGAACAGCGCGATTCTTGGCTCCGCAGGAAGAATTGTTGTATCTGGTCTACAAGGCATATGCGGACATGATTGTCCACAGGAAGCGAAAAGGCGCCAAGCTTTTCGCCGACTGCTTGCGCCTGATCATGTCAAAGGGTGATCAGATCGATTGGACAACTCTTGGGTCAACGGCGCACTGCCGAGGCCTATGTGCGCCGCTTCGTTATGTCCTGCATCACGCACGCTCTACCTACGGTCTTGGCTGCGGGGTGCCGCACGAGATGACGGTTTGTGATTGCAATGCAAATCACCGCGGATCAATCGATTTCGGTGACATTGTGATGGGTTTTGGGACGGAATTCAGGCACCGCACCTTGGCCCTGCTTCCTCAGCAGTCGTCACAGCAGCTTTAAAGTGCTCTTGGCGCATCATGCGCCAAGGCTGACCACCTTGATCTAAGGCATCCCGCTTCGCGGAACTGCCCGCATGACGACTGAGCCAACCGCATCGCCGCAGGCCCGCAGCACACCTTATTGCACCGGGCAGGTGTTGCAGCCGCAAACCGAGCCTGCCGCCGGCGGCCGGTTGGTCCATTGCCCGCTCCAGCCGCCATGCGCCACGCAAACCGCGGGGCAAACGTTCTGCGCGTCGGCGTTGCTCGTGATCGGGCGCGGCGCTTTCTCGTCGCAGCCGCAGACATAGTTGGCGCGCACCTCGCCGCGGATGGTGCCGGCGGTCGCCGCGACCCAGGCGCGGGCGTTGGCATTGAGCTTGAACGCCAGAGGATTGCTTGATTGCACGAGATGGTACATCCGCTGATAAATCGGGTAGCGTTGTCCCAATCTCTGAAACACGCTGTTGCGCACCGACATCAGGTATTGCGGGTTGGTGCCGGGAGCGGGCGCCTGGAAACTCGCCACCACCACGTCCGTCGAGGCGATGAGGTTGGCCAATTGCACCGCCAGATTGCGCGTGCCGCGCCCCACGGTCGTGGTATTGACGCCGACGGCATCGACGTAAAACAACGGCCGATTGGTCGTCGTGTCCGACAGCGGCATGATCTTGAAGCCGATGGTCGCCAGCGCGCTCGGCGCCATTTGCGCCATGGTCTCGGTGAAGCCCATGAAGGCGCGGCCGTAGCCTTCGCTGTACCAGACGCCGCGGATGTAGGCGTCGGGATTTGGCGAGGTGATGTTCCAGAAGCTCGAAACGTCGAGCATGGTCCTTTGATCGGCAATGTAGCTCGGATCGGGTTGCGCGGGCTGCGGCAACGGATAGACGCCGTCGACGCTATGCGCGATGTCGAGATAAAGCGTAGCGTTGGTGGTGCTCCCGGCCATGTCCAGCATCAGGCCGCGCCGGTCCGGCGGAATTTCGCTGGTAAAGGTGCATTGCTTGAGCGCGCCCCGCAGCTGCCCGAGCGTCGTCGCATTGGCTACCGGGGCGTCGTTGACGTTGTAGAACAATATATTGGCGCAGCCGAGCTGCGGGATGGCGTAGTAGTTGCCGCCGACAATCATTGCATCGCGGGCATAAGGCAAAAAATCGCCGGCGTTCTGAACCTCGTTCGGCGCCATGGCGACGAGGTAATTGTTGGCGCGGAATTGCTCGAAATACATCGCGTCGAACACGTAGACATCGGCTTCCTGCGGCGGATTGGTGTCGTAGCCGCCGTCCCAGACCGAACTGTCGTTGATGAAATTGAGTTGCACATTCGGCTGGACTTGGCGCCAGGCTGCGGTGATGGCGGTCTGAAACTGGGCGATGCGCGGCACGTAGGGGTAGAGCGCAACGGTGAGCGTCCGGGTCTGGGCTTGGGCCGCAGCCGGCAGCATAGCCGTCGCCACGACGATGGCCCCGGCAACAGCAGCGCCGCAGCCGCGCCGCAACATCGACAGCGTGAACGACATGACCACCCCCCGTGAAAGAACCAAAAGGACACGTTATAGTATAGGACAATTTAGAGTTTTGCAACGGGCGACGCGCAGCCCGCCGCGAACGTCGATTGTGACGCCGATACCCCGTCCGTCGCGACGACTGGCGGCGACGGTCATCTGCTTGCGGACCGCTCGCCTTGGCGCAGAAGACGTACATCTCGGCTGAAGGTGTCGGGATTGGCCATCTCGAAAGCATGCCAATGATCGAGGCTGGTCAGCGCGCGCGGGCTTGCCGCGCGCAGCGGCGGCTCGGCGCTCTCTGCGATTCATCGATTGGCTGCGTCGGTCATTTACGGTTTAGCGCGGCTCTGCGATCAATGAGCGTTTTTGCAACAATCATTGACGGCGCCGGTCGTGCGCGCTTGAGAACGCGATTGCGAACGATCCTGGGAACGTTGACGCAGCTATTGCGCAACCCTTTGGAAGCCCTTAACTACGCGCCCGGCGGGGGAGTGTCCCGAGCGGCAAAGGGGGCGGACTGTAAATCCGCTGGCTGACGCCTTCGTAGGTTCGAGTCCTACCTCCCCCACCAGCGTAGAACCTCCTTCCGACAAACTGGGCGCCATGGAATTGGGTCCCGAACTCTTCGCGCTGCTGAACGCCCGGCAATGGGTCGGCAGCCAAATTCCGGTCATCTACGGCGTGCCCGGTCTGTCGTCCGACGAAATAGCGTCCATCGAGGCTCAACTCGGCTTCCGGCTGCCGGACGATTTTGCCTATCTCTTCCAGAACCTGCAGGACCCGGGCCGCGTCTTTTTTCCATGGTCGCAGTTCGACAAGCGCGAGTACGACGAGAGCATGCAATGGGTTCTACACGGGATCGAGTTTGATATCGAAAAGAACCACCTTTGGCTCGAACGTTGGAGGAAGCGGCCTGGCACGCTACCAGCGGCCTTGGATATAGCGAGAAAGGATTTTCAAACTTGGCCAAAGCTCCTGCCGATCTACGGTCATCGATTCTTAGCTGCCGAACCTTGTCACAGCGGCAATCCCGTCTTCTCGATCATGCAAACAGATATCATCTACTATGGCGCCGACTTGGCGGATTATCTGCTTCACGAGTTTGTCGACCGTGATTACGCGCCTCATACGCAAGCGCAGAAGATTCGACGAATTGAGGTATGGAGCGACTTCGCAGAAGGTTGACCGGCAGCGTCTGGGAGTCTGCCGCACAAATCTGGCGTAGTTCTTGTGTAGAGCGCAGCGATGAAACAGAGGGATGGGCGCCCCCGTTAAAACGCCAGCGCCAAAGCCACGGCGAACACGATGCCAAAGCCCATCACGGCGATGGCTACGGGATCATAAGCGGGGAGCTTGAACACGACGAGCCTCCGAGGTCGACCCTTTTCTGGTCCCCCTCTCCCGACCCGCTGCAGTGAAGGATTCAAAGGAATAATGGCGGCCGTGTGGTCGGGCGGTACCTTGAATGGCAAAATACGGCTGCTGCCTGGACTGGCGGCGCTGGCGGCGCCGCGCCACTGGCGGTCGAGACGCTGGGGCGCAGGAGCCCCGGCGAGTTGCCCACGACGCATCATGGTCTGCTGCGCCTCCCGCAAGGTATTGACAGGACGGCCTTTTGCAGCCAGTACCCGGCGCCGCCAGCCCAACGCTTGCGGTCGGTTTGCAGAAGGCGGCGCAGGGCAAAACCGCCCGCCGCGCGTTTAGTTCCACGATGCGCTGTCGCCGCCGTTGCCGCTGCGATGCAGCAACCCCAAATGCGTGCCATGAACCGGCCAGATCCATACCGCGAGCGCGCCCGCGAACTGTGCCTCGCCGCCGGCGTCGATCCCGACAGCCGGGTCGGCGAAGGCCGCGGCATGCCGGCGTGGTGTCTTCACCGCGACGCCGCGCGCAAGGAGCAGCTCGCGCGCGAGGCCGCGGCCGCGGCGGCTGACATCGCGTCGCTGCGCCCGCAGGCGGAAAAATTCCAGAATAGCCCGCTGAAAATCTTCGGCACGCACGACGGCGCCACCGTCGCGCAGATGAAGAACTGCATGGCGGTCGGCAACGTCGTCGCCGGCGTGGTCTGCGCCGACGGCCATCTCGGCTATGCGCAGCCGGTCGGCGGCGTCATCGCCTATGAGGGCCAGATCAGCATTTCCGGCGTCGGCTTCGACATCGGCTGCGGCAACATGGCAGCGCGGCTCGACACCCCGTTCGCCGCCATCGCGGACAAGGTCGGCGACATCATCCGCGACGTGTCGCGCACGATTTCGTTCGGGCTCGGCCGCAACAACGACGAGCGGGTCGAGCACGCGCTGTTCGACGACGCCGAGGCGTGGCGCTCGTCCGACATGGCCGCCTACCGGCCGAAGGCGATGGCGCAGCTCGGCACCGTCGGTTCGGGCAACCACTACGTCGACCTGATGCGCGACGAGGACGGCCTGGTCTGGATCGGCGTGCATTTCGGCAGCCGCGGGCTCGGCCACACCAGCGCCACGCGCTACCTCAAAGCCGCCGGCGGCAGCGACGGCATGAACGTGCCGCCTGCGCTGGTGGACGAGGATTCCGAGCTCGGCCGCCGCTACATCGCCGCCATGGCGCTCGCCGGCCGCTACGCCTATGCCGGCCGCGAATGGGTGGTCGAGCGCGTGCGGCAAATCATCGGCGGCGCCGTGACCGACGTGGTGCACAATCATCACAACTACGCTTGGCGCGAGACGCACAACGGCAAAAATCTGTGGGTCGTGCGCAAAGGCGCGACGCCGGCGTTTCCGGGCCAGCGCGGCTTTGTCGGCGGCTCGATGGGCGACGACGCGGTGATCGTCGAAGGCGTCGACAGTCCGCAGGCACGCGCCTCACTTTATTCCACCGTGCACGGCGCCGGCCGGCTGTTCGGCCGCAAGGAGGCCAAGCGCCGGTTCAAACGCAAACAGATGGACGCCTGGCTGCGCGACCGCGGCGTCGTCCTGGTCGGCGCCGATCTCGACGAGAGCCCGATGGCGTACCGGCGGCTGCCCGAAGTCGTCGCCGAGCATGCCGGCACCATAAAAGTGCTGCACACATTGCTGCCGTTCGCCGTGGCGATGGCCGGCGCCGGCGAGTTTGATCCATTCAAGGATTGAGTATGAGCCCGCGCGCCGGGAATCAAGCGCGGCGCTGTCGCCCGACGCTGACTTGGTGCTCGCGATTTTAGTCTAGAGCAAATTCCATTCATATGGAATCGCACGCGCCATCGCTGTATCAATCATTGTCATGCCCCGCTTTCGCGCATAGGCGCTAACATAGGCCTGTTTCCCGGATGCGGTGCAGCGCGAAGCGGTGCACCGCTGATCCGG
>JASHQS010000052.1 GCA_030038995.1 Xanthobacteraceae bacterium | reverse complement strand
TCCTCGTCCATCGGGTCCTGGCCGAGCCCGACGCCGAGCGCGTAGAGGATGCAGTCCTTCGGCCCATAAGTCTGCTCGCCCTGCGGAATCTGGAGCGCCATCAGCTTGTCGTAGACGATGGTCATTTGGCCCCCTGTAATCCGTCACTCTGAGGTGCGAGCGAAGCGAGCCTCGAAGGGCGACGGCCTCAGCACCTCGGCCGTATCCTTCGAGGGCCGCTTCGCGGCCGCCTCAGGATGACGGTGAACAAATGTCACACCGGATCCCACGCGAACACGTCGTTGGAACGCTCGAGCGCCGTGAACGACGGACCGAATGCCCCTTTGAGCTGGGTGTCGATCTTTTCCGGCGTCCAGCCGTCGGAACGATGCAGCGTGCGGATCGGGCGGTTCTGATTGAACAGATAGATTTCGTTGCTGCGCACCCCGAAAATCTGCCCGGAAATGCCGGCGGCGTGGTCGGAGGCGAGATAGACCGCGAGCGGCGCGATCTTTTCCGGCGTCATCTCGCGGATGCGGGCGACGCGCGCTTTTTCCTCCTCGGTCTCGGCCGGGATCGAATCGATCATGCGGGTCCAGGCGAACGGCGCAATGCAGTTCGAGCGCACGGAGTATCGTGCCATGTCGAGCGCGATGCCGCGCGACAGGCCGACGATGCCCAGTTTGGCGGCCATGTAGTTGGCCTGGCCGAAATTGCCGACCAGGCCCGAGGTCGAGGTCATGTGCACGAAGCTGCCGGAATTCTGCTGGCGGAAATGCACGGCGCAAGCGCGGCTCATGTTGAAGCTGCCGTGCAGATGCACGTTGATGACTTCGGACCAATCGGACCAGCTCATGCGATGAAAGATGCGGTCGCGCAGGATGCCGGCATTGTTGACCAGAATGTCGACGCGGCCGAAGGCGTCGAGCGCCGCTTGTACGATCTTGTCGGCATTGCCCGGCTCGCTGATCGACAAGGTCGAGGCGATCGCCGCGCCGCCCGCTCTCTCGATCTCGCCGACGACGGCCTGCGCCGGTCCGACGTCGGTGCCGGCGCCGTCGAGGCTGGCGCCGATATCGCAGACCACGACGCGTGCACCCTCCCGCGCCAGGAGCAACGCAATGCCGCGGCCGATGCCGCGACCGGCGCCGGTGACGATGGCGACTTTCCCCGAAACGATGTTGGGCATTTCCCCAGTCCCTTCTCATCCTTCCCACCACGCGGGGAAGGATGAAATCATCCCCACACTTCGCGGGCCACCTCGCCGACCATGCGCAGCTTGGCCCATTGCTGATCTTCGGTGAGGATATTGCCTTCCTCGGTCGAGGCGAAGCCGCATTGCGGCGACAGGCAGAGCTGGTCGAGATCGGCGAATCTTGCCGCCTCCTCGACGCGCCGCTTGATGGCGTCCTTTCCTTCCAGGGCACCGGTCTTGGTCGTCACCAGGCCGAGCACCGCAACGCGGCCCTTTGGCAGCCGCCGCAGCGGCTCAAAACCGCCGGCGCGCGCGGTGTCGTATTCCATGAAGTAGCCGTGCACCTTGATCTTGTCGAACAACACCTCCTGCTCGGCTTCGTAGCCGCCGGTCCCCATGAAGGTCGATTTGTAGTTGCCGCGGCACAGATGCATGGTCACGGTCATGTCCGGCGGAATGTCGGAGATGGCGATGTTGATCAGCTCGCCGTAGAGCGGGCCGAGCGCGTCCGGATCGTCGCCGCGGTCCTTCATCTGCGCCCGGTATTTGGGGTCGCACAGCATGGCGATGAACACCTCGTCGAGCTGCAGATAGCGGCAGCCGGCGTCGGCGAAGGCGCGCACCGCTTTTTTGTAGGCTTGGCCGAGATCGTCGAAAAACTTGTCGAGTGTCGGATAGATCTTCCTGTCGATCGGTGTGCCGATCGGCCGGCCGTAGATCGCCGACGGCGCCGGCATGGTCATCTTCGGCGTGCGCGCGGTGTGCGCTTTGACGAACTTGAAATGCTCGAGCATCGGATGGCCGGAGAAGCCGAGCTTGCCGGTGACCTTGACGCCTTCGTTGCGCGTCTGCACCCCCGCGAAAGCGATGCCGCTCTCCATGACACGGCGCTCCACGCCGTCGAGACCCCAGAGAAAATCGAGATGCCACCACGACCGGCGGAATTCACCGTCGGTGATGGATTGCAGGCCGGCCGCTTCCTGCTTTTTGATCACGTCGGCGACGGCGCGGTCTTCCACTGCCGTCAGCTCGGCGGCCGAGATCTCGCCTTTGGCGCGGCGCTCGCGCGCTTGTTTGAGCGGCGCGGGGCGCAACAGGCTGCCGACGTGATCGGCGCGGAACGGCGGCTTGGTTCGCTGCATTTTTCTTTCCTCGTTTTCTCTTTCATCGTCACCCGCGGGCTTGACCCGCGGGTCCATGCCGCCCGGGCGCCCGCATGGATTGCCGGGTCAAGCCCGGCAATGACGAATAAATACCTTATCTCCAAACCTCGTCGGCGATCTCCACGATCATGCGCAGCTTCGCCCATTGCTCGTCTTCGGCCAAGGCGTTGCCTTCTTCGGTCGAGGCGAAACCGCATTGCGGCGACAGGCAGAGCTGATCGATGTCGACAAACTTTTGCGCCCGCTCGATGCGGCGCTTGATGGCGTCTCTGTCCTCCAGCGCGCCCGACTTTGTGGTGACGAGCCCAAGCACGACGGTTTTGTTCTTCGGCACGAAGCGCAGCGGCCCGAAGCCGCCGGCGCGCTCGGTATCGTATTCCATGAAATAGCCGTGCACGTTGATGGTGTTGAACAGCGTTTCGGCCACCGGCTCGTAGCCGCCGGCGGCAACAAAACTCGAGCGGAAATTGCCGCGGCACAGATGCATGGTGATGGTCATGTCGGGCGGCATATCGGAGATCGCGGCGTTGATCATGCCGGCATAGATCGCAGGCAGCGCCGCCGGATTCTCGCCGCGGTCGGCAATGATTTTACGCAGCGCCGGATCGCACAAATAGGCAAGGTTCACCTCGTCGAGCTGCAGATAACGGCAGCCCGCATCGGCAAAGGCGCGCACCGCTTTGCGGTAGGATTGGCCGAGGTCACGATAAAAATCGGCCATCGACGGGTAGATGGATTTCGGCACCGCGTCGCGGCCGTAGCGGAAATGCAGCGAGGAGGGCGCCGGAATGGTCAGCTTCGCCGTGCGTCGCGTGTGCGCCGCGAGGAACTTGAAATGCTCGATCATCGGATGCGGCTTGTAGCCGCCGAGCTTGCCGATGACGCGCAGCAGGATCGGCCGCGGCTGCGGGCCGCTCGCGGCGAATTTAATTTTGCGCTCGCCCGCGTAGGATTCGACGTTGTCGAGCCGCTCGAGAAAGTCGTAATTCCAGGAGATGCGGCGGTACTCGCCGTCGGTGATCGACTTGAGTCCGACATTCTCCTGCTTGTGGATCACGCCCTCGATCTCGCGATCCTCGATGTCATTGAGCGCCTGCTCGGCCAATGCGCCTTTCTTGCGCTTCTCTCGCGCCGCTTTGAGCGCCGCGGTGCGCAATAGGCTGCCGACGTGATCGGCGCGAAACGGCGGTCTGGTTCGTTGCATTTCTCGCCCGCGATCTTCCTTACCTGTGGGTCAAGCCCGGCAACGACCGAATGCGGCTCAACGGCCCCAAACGTCATCGGCGATTTCGACGATCATGCGCAGCTTGGCCCACTGCTCCGCCTCGGCCAGAACGTTGCCCTCCTCGGTCGAGGCAAAGCCGCATTGCGGCGACAGACAGAGCTGGTCGAGGGCGACGTATTTGGTCGCTTCGTCGATGCGGCGCTTGATGGCGTCCTTGTTTTCGAGCGCGCCGGATTTCGACGTGACGAGGCCGAGCACGAGCCGCTTGTTGCCTTTCGGAAAGAACCGCAGCGGCTCGAAGCCGCCGGCGCGCTCGCTATCGTATTCGAGGAAATAGCCGTCAAATGCGGTGTCGCCGAGGAGTTGTTCGGCGACGAATTCGTAGCCGCCCGAGGCGATGAAGGTCGAGCGGAAATTGCCGCGGCACGAATGCATGGTGATGGTCATGTCGGCCGGCTTTTGCTCAAGCGCTGCGTTGGTGAGCGCCGCGTAGCGCTTCGGCAGCGTATTCGGATCGTCGCCGCGCCCTTTCGACTGCGCGCGCTCGTTGGCATCGCATACCATGGCCCAGGCGGTGTCATCGAGCTGCAGGTAGCGACAGCCGGCATCGTAGAACGCGCGGATCGCGGCCCGGTAGGCGGCGGCGAGATCGTCGAAGAACGGATCGAGCGTGGGGTACACGTCCTTGCTGACCGCGGCGCGGCCCTGGCGGAAATGGAACGTGCTCGGCGCCGGAATCGTCATCTTCGGCGTGACGCGCGCACGGTTCTTCAGGAACTTGAAATGTTCCAGCATCGGATGGCCGGAGAAGCCGATCTTGCCGGTGATCTTGATGCCTTGGGCCTTGGTCTGCACGCCGTGAAACTGAATGCCGTGGTCGGTCGTATAGGGCGTCACGCCGTCAAGGCCGCGGAAGAAATCGAAGTGCCACCAGGAGCGGCGGAATTCGCCGTCGGTCGCAAGCCGAAGCCCGATCTCCTCCTGCTTCCTGACTACCTTCTCGATCTCGCGATCCTCGATGTCCTTGAGCTGTGCCGACGCAATCGCGCCGCGCGCATATTTGGCGCGCGCCTCCTTGAGCGGCGCAGGGCGGAGCAGGCTGCCGACGTGATCGGCGCGGAATGGAGGCGCGGTACGCGTGGTCATTTGCGGCTGTCCTTCAGTACATAGCGGCCGTCATCGAGCCTGCCGAGACGCTGCGCCGCGTAGAGCGTGTCGAGCTCGCGCACGATTTCGCGGCCGTCTTTGCTGCCGAGCGCGGCCATCAGTTCCAAAAAGCTCGCCGGGCCGGCGGCAAGCGCCTCGGCCGCCGAGCGATGCGGCGCGGCTTTTTTGGCGGCCGGCGGCCGCGGCACCGAGAATTCGAACGCGCCAGCTTTGCCGAACGGAATGGTGCAATCGAAGCCGAGCTTGGCGCCGGTGCGCGCGCCGGCGAGCGACGGATCGAGCGGCACGACGCGAAACCCGGAGCCGACGATCAGGTCGCGGTCGGCCTGAAAGCGCGTGGCGAAGGCCCAGTCGGCCTCGGCGTCGGAGAACACGTCGATGTCCGGATCGTAGACGAAGACGTGCTTGGCTTCGGCATGCGAGCCGAACACCGCGGCGATGGCGTTACGCGCGTCGCCCGGCACGCGCTGGCGCAGCGCCACGCGCACGTTGTACATGCCGCCGCTCGACGGCGTGGCGTGGACGGCGAGCGGCTCGCGCACCGAGGCCTGCAGCGCCGCCCAGGCCGCCGCCTCGGTCTTCATGGCGCTGAGGTGGGTGGTGTCGGTATGCGACAGCGTGCGGCCGCTGATGGTCAGGGTCTGGAACAGCGCGTCCTCGCGGTGGGTGATTGCGGTGACGCGCAGCACCGGATTGCGCTTCACCACGCCGTAATAGCCGACATACTCGCCATACGGTCCCTCGGGCTCGACGTGGCCGGCCGGATCGAGCACGCCCTCGATGACGTATTCGGCGTCGGCCGGCACGTGGATGTCGTTGGTCACACATTTGACCACCGGCACCGGCGCGCCGCGCAGCGCGCCGACGATGGCGAGCTCGTCGACGTCCGGCAGTGCCATCATGGCGGCAAGGAAATCGGCCGGATGCGAGCCGACCGCGTAGGCGACCGGCACCGGCGCGCGGCGCGCGGCGCCCTGCAGATAAATGGCGCGCATGTCGCTCGGCGCGATCAAGTCGACGCCGGCGTGCCGCTTCCCGCGCAGCATGATGCGGCGGCAGCCCACATTGGTAAAGCCGTTACCGGGAAAGCGCGCGTAGTCGATGCCGGCCGAAATGTACGGCGCGCCGTCGGCGCCATGTTGGAGATGCACCGGCAGCGCCGTGAGGTCGGCTTCGTCGTCCTTGAGGACGACCTGCTGCACCGGGGCCTCTTGCGACGACACCGTGAGGGGCGGCTGCAGGCGAGCGAGGCGTTGGCTCAGCGCGGCCAACAAAGCGCGCTCGTCGGTGTCGAGCGCGCGCGCAAGCCGCCGGCGCGACCCCATGACGTTGCCGACCAGTTCGGCGCGCTCCGGTCCGGCCGCCTTGAACAGAACCGCGCGCGGATTGCCGTCGAGGACGGCGGCGACCTCGAGCAGATCGATCGGCCGGTCGCGCACCTCGCACTCGCCGCAATCGACGAGTTCTTGTACGAAATTGCGCAGCCGGAAGCGCTCGGTGTCGATCGTCGGCATGGGCGGCCTCCCAATGCGGCTGCAAAAAAGCGCTTTGTTGCCAAGCGATTTAGCAATGTGGGCGCGCAGGTGTAAATCCCGTCTCGTCATTCCGGGGCCGAGCGCAGCGAGGCGCCCGGAATCCATAACCACAGAACTGGTCGTACCCGGCTATAACGTGCTTTCCTTGACCGACGGTGGTTATGGATTCCGGCTCTCGCTCGCTACGCTCGCTCGGCCGGAATGACGAGGAGATTTTTTATGGCGCCAACGCTCCGGCTGTATGAAGACGTGCTGTCGAATGCCGCATCCGCCGCGCTGCCGCGGCTGCCGCGCATGGTGTTCGTCGTGCACGGCGCGCTCGCCGTTGCCGAGCGCGAGCTGCGCGACGGCGCAGCGTGGAGCGGCGAGGAGGCGATCACGCTGAAAGCGGGCCGCGTCGGCGCCGCGCTGTGGCGCTGGGAACTGGCCGGTGGCGATGCTGGCGCAGGCGGGCTCGCCGGAAACGGCATCGTCTCGTGCGAAAAGCTTGCAGCGCGGCTCGAAACGTTGCCCAAGGGCCGTCTCCTGCTGCGCGGCGACAGCGTGGCGTTTCCGCCCGGCGGCTGCGCCTATCTGCACCGCCATCAGGGGCCCGGCATCCGCTGCTTGCTCGAGGGCGGCATCCGCATCGACAGCCACGGCCGCTCGACGTCTTACGGTCCGGGCGGTGCCTGGTACGAAAACGGCCCCGACCCGGTGTTCGCGCAAGCCGCCGACCGGCCGACGCGCTTCATCCGCGTGATGATCTTGCCGGTGGCGTACGTGGGCAAAAGCTCGGTCGAGTATCTCAACGAGGAAGACAAGGCCAAGCCGAAATCGCAGCAGTACAAAATGTTCGCCGATCTGCCGCTGACGGTGGAGGGTCGATAGTTGTCATTCCGGCCGAGCGTAGCGAGAGCCGGAATCCATAATCACTATCCGTGCAGAATAGTCTCCAACTGTGATTATGGATTCCGGGTTCGCGCTGCGCGCGCCCCGGAATGACGACTAATCACACCGGCTTGTAATTGCGGTCCGTCGGCACGTCGATCAACAGCGGCGCGTTGCTTTGCAGCCCTTTGGCGATCAGATCGGTGGTGTCGTGCACGGTCTTGGCGCGTTCGGCGGCGATGCCGAGCGAGCGGGCGAGGCCGACGTAATCGATCGCCGGGTCGGTCAGCTCCATGCCGACGAAGCGGTCGACCTGGGCGGCGAGGCCGCGCTGCGCGTTGAGGCGCTGCTTGAGAATGCGGTACGAGGTGTTGTTGAAAATGACGAATACCGCGGCGATGCGCTCATGCGCCGCCGTCCACAGCGCCTGGAACGTGTACATGGCGCTGCCGTCGCCGACCAGCGCCAGCACCGGGCGGTCGGGCAGCGCCAGCTTGACGCCGAGCGCGGCCGGCAGGCCCCAGCCGATGCCGCCGCCGCGCAGGCCGAAAAAGCTCTGCGGGTCGTCGCTGCGGATCAGTGAACGAATGCCGGCGCCCGACGACACGGTTTCGTCGATCACCACCGCGTCCTGCGGCAGCATTTCGCCGATGGCATGGAGCAGCGCCAGCGGCGCCACCGGCGTTTGCTCCACGAGCGCGCGCGCCTTCGCCTTGAGCGTCTCGCGTTCGGCGCGGCTCGCGCGCTTGGCGGCTTCGAGCCGCTCGCGCGCCACGCCGCGGGCGCCGCTGGTCAAGGCTTCGCGCACTGCCTTCGTTACGTCGGGCAATGTGGTCTTGGGGTCGCCGAGAATCGCGACCTGCGGCGGATAGTTCTTGCCGAGCTCCCAGGCGTCCGGGTCGAGATGAATGAGCGTGAGGCCCGGCGGCATCGGCTCGATGTCGGACGGCAGCGACAGCGTGAACAGATCGCCGCCGACCGAGAACAGCACGTCGTATTGTTCCAAAATTTTGCGGATCGGCCCCTGCATGCGGGTCATGGCGCCGCGGAACAGCGGATGCGAGGCGGGAAACGACGCCGTCGAGGGCACGAGCTCGCTGTAGACGGGCGCGCCGAGGAGTTCGGCAAGTTCGACGAGCTCGGCATGGGCGCGACCGTGCGCCACCGCGTCGCCGGCGATGATGAGCGGGCGCTCGGCGCGCGCCAAGAGCGCCGCCGCTTCGGCGACCGCCGCCGGATCGCCGCGCAGCCGCGGCGCCACCCGGGTCGGCGCCAACAGATCCACCTCGCCCTCGGCTTTGAGAATGTCGCCCGGCAGCGCCAGAAACACCGGGCCGGTCGGCGGCGCCAGCGCGGTCTTGGCGGCGCGGTGCACGAGCCGCGGCAGGTCGGCGAGGCGATGCACCTCGGCCGACCATTTGGTCAGCGGCCGCGCGATCGGCGGCAGGTCGGCCCACAGGATCGGCTCGCTGGCGTTGAAATCCTGGTCGTGCTGGCCGGCGGTGACCAGGATCGGCGAGCCCGCCTTCTGTGCGTCGTACAGCATGCCCATGGCGTTGCCGAGGCCGGGCGTGACGTGCAGGTTGACGACGGCGAGCTTGCCGGAGGCCTGCGCATAGCCGTCCGCCATGCCGATCACGGTCGCTTCCTGCAGGCCGAGCACGTAGCGCAGCTCGTTGTCGACCGCGAGCGCGTCCATCAGCGGCAATTCGGTGGTGCCGGGATTGCCGAAGATGATCTCGACACCCTCCTGCTTGAGCAGCTCCAGGAAGGCGCGTTTTCCGGACATGGCGGGCAAGGGGTCCTCCACTGTTATTGGGGCGCGGTTTGGCCGCGAGCCCGAAATCCATACCTGCAATATTTGCAGTTTTGCGATGCAGAGGCCATGGCGTGCCGCGATGCGCTTGCGCCCAAATTGGGCACATGATGGGTATGCGATATGCGTATCACTGCTCGACGCACGTTGCAGCAGTTCGTCGAGCGACGCAAAGGACGCAAGGATCGGCCGCTGCTTAAAGCTGCGCTTGGTGCGTGGGTCCACGAGGTCAAAAAGGCGCGATGGTCGAACGCTGCTGACCTGAGGCGAAGCTATGCGACGGCGCGCATCATCTCGAGTGAGCGAATCGTCTTCGACATCAAAGGTAATGATTATCGTCTGGTCGCGGCAGTGGACTTCGAAAAGCGCATCGTTTGGATCAAGTGGCTCAGCACGCGCAGAGACTATGACAAGATTGACGTGAAAGAGGTGCGGCATGACGGCTGAGATAAAGCCAATCCGCTCCAAGCGCGATTACGAGGCTGCGCTCAAGGAGGTCGACCGGCTGTGGGGCGCCAAGGCCGGCACCCGCGAGGGCGAGCGGCTCGACATCCTGGCGACGCTGATCGAAGCTTACGAGGAGGAACACTTCCCGATCGACCCGCCCGATCCGATCGAGGCAATCAGGTTCCGCATGGAGCAGCAAGGGCTCACGCGGCGTGATCAGGAGGGTATCATCGGCACCCGCACCCGTATCGCGGAGGTGCTCAACCGCAAACGGAGATTGTCGATCGCCATGATTCGCCGTCTCAACCAACGCCTCGGAATCCCGGCGGACGTCCTGATCCGGCCGGCGCGGAAGACCGCGGCTTAAAGTGGTGCGCGGAAGGGTCTCACGCTGAGCGCGGAAGCAGTTGTCACAGCTATAAATCTCCACCGCGCGTTTTGTTGCTACCCGAGGTCGTACCCAGTATGCAGGCCGCTTGTCTGGTTCGGTTCCCAGGGGAAAGCCGACGATACCACGTACGCCCCCATGCGAGAGAATATTGCTCCTTGTTAGGATCGACCAGAGTTAGATGGGCGCCTTCAGCTCGGTGCATCGTCGTCCACTTGTTTCGTTTCTGAATGGGAATTGAACCACCACTTTTTCGATCAGCAGAACATGTTCGAACGGGCTTCACGGCGAGCTCGGCAAGCCCGTGCGCTGTAACGTGCGCGCCGGCTGGCAGAGAACGAGGCAGCAGCACGCCTAGTACCCGGAATCATAATTCACTGATACGGCGTCCTTTGACGCGGCGTTGATGCACCTTGGTTTTGGTCCACGTCGGGGACAAGCTTGGTCTGTGCACGCTGGCGGTACCCGACTGGCGGCGGCAAGATGTATGTAGGCAGCAAGGTTTGAAGCTGATGATGGCGGACAAATACAAATACGCCCATTCACTGCGAGGTCGGCCAGTCGGGGAGTGGGAGAAGCTCCCGGACCATCTCGACGCGGTCGCTAAGCGGGCCGCCGCTTTCGCTGAGGCGTTCGGTTGGGCCGAGACAGCGCAGGCAGCCGGCCTCCTGCACGACATTGGCAAATGCTCAGAAGAGTTCTTCGACTATATCAAACGGTCCTCGGCTGGAGAGGAGGGACTGCACGGCCCCGACCATTCGACCGCGGGCGCAAGGGTTGGCGAAACGACCTACCCTTTTCCCTATGGACGCTTCCTTTCGCATATTATTGCCGGCCATCATGCGGGGTTGTCGGACTGGGACAAGCTTGAAAGAAGACTCGGTGCAGACTACCGCATTCCGCACTACGATGGTTGGCAACAGACGATTCCAGGCCTGCCAGCCAGCATTGTCCCAACCGCGCGCTTTAAGGAGCGGGCGGAGATTGGATTCACACGGGCATTCCTTATCCGCATGCTGTTTTCCTGCCTGGTCGACGCCGATTTCCTGGAAACCGAGCGATTCTATGCAGAAGCCAAGGACGAGCGGATCGAACGCGGCGGCCATCTCAACCTTGCAATACTTCGCGACCGGCTTCGCGCGTACATGGCCAGAATGGCTGCCGAGGCAGCGAAGAAGAATCCAGGCAAGCTCAACGCGTTGCGCGCCGAGATGCTGAGGGATGCCGTCGCCAAGGCGGACGCCGAGCCAGGCCTGTTCACCCTCACCGTCCCGACCGGCGGCGGCAAGACGCTCGCCTCGCTCTCGTTCGCGCTGGAGCACGCCGTACGGCACGGCCTGTCGCGCGTCATCTATGTCATTCCCTACACCTCAATCATCGAGCAGACTGCGGACGTCTTCCGTACCGCGCTCGATACGAAAGACGACATCCTCGAGCACCACGCCAGCTTTGACTGGGAGCGCGCAAATGACGCGCGAGAGACAGACGATGAGGGAGCCGATGGATTGAAGAAACTGCGGCTCGCGGCCGAGAATTGGGATGTGCCGATCGTCGTGACCACGGCGGTGCAATTCTACGAGAGCCTGTTCGCCAATCGTACCTCGCGCTGTCGCAAGCTGCACAATCTGGTGAAGAGCGTCATCGTCATCGACGAGGCGCAGATGATGCCGCTGAAGCTCTTGCTGCCCTCAATGGCGACCGTACAGGAGCTTGTAACCAACTATGGCGCCAGCGTCGTATTGTGCACGGCGACGCAGCCTGCCTTGCGTGTTGTCGATGGGTTCGAGGGCGGCTTCGCCATTGACGACACCCGTGAGCTGGCACCCGACCCGAAACGGCTTTACGCCGACCTGAAACGATTCGACATCGAATGGAAGGCCGCGCCGGTCTCCGACAACGAGATCGCCGCGCGCTTTGCCGAACGGCTGCAGATGCTAACCGTTGTCAACACGCGAGCGCGCGCCAAGGCGCTGTTCGCGGCCATCAAGGACATGCAAGGCGCCTATCACCTCTCGACTCTGATGTGCCCGCTGCACCGGCGCAAAGTGCTGGCCGAAATCAAGCAGCGCCTGAAGGAGCAAAAGCCAGTCCGGCTGGTCAGTACGAGCCTAATTGAATGCGGCGTCGACATCGACTTCCCCGAAGTCTGGCGCGCCGCGACCGGCCTCGATTCCATCCTGCAGGCGGGCGGCCGCTGCAATCGCGAGGGTGGCCCGGTGCCGGGGCGCGTGGTCGTCTTCGCCACGGAGAAAATCCCGAAGGATATAGATGTTTTCTGGCAGGCAGCCCGGCCCGTGCTGCGCCGGTTTACCGACAATCCCAACGACGTGGAGCCGATCCGCTCGTATTTCAATGAGGTCTACTGGCAGAGAGGCCGCGACGCGCTCGACGCCGCGAAGGTTGGCGGCCGGGCGGGGATTCTCCCAGCAATCGCCGAGCGGGCGAGGGAGCTTACTTTTCCGTTCGCGAGCATCGCGCAAGCATTCGAGATGATCGAGGACTACAAGGAGCCCGTTATCGTGCCGTGGCATTCCGATGAAAATGACCGGGAAGCGGAGCAACTGTTGGCAGCGATCGCATCAAAGCCACGGCCTTCGTCGTCAGACTTCCGTCGGCTACAACAGTACACGGTCTCCATTCCGCCGGGTGTGCGGGGCCAATGGCTGGCGCTGGGCGTGCTCACCCAGGTGCATCCGGCGTTGGGCGATGCGGTGCTGAAGTTCGCGGATTTGGGGCGTTACGACCCAAGGACGGGACTGGATTTGGACAATCCGGAATTGCTGCCGACTGGTCTGACACAAATCTGAATGTAAAATTTCCTGTTAACTTCTGTCTATGAGAAATGGACTGCAACGCAGTCCATTTCTCATATTTGAAACCCTTGCAGTCCATTTCCCATAGATATACAACCCTTGACGGGTCACAGATTCCCCCAACGTGGGAGATTCCGATGCCACGCTCAAGACGTTGGCGACTCCGAGTAAAACTGGGGAGTTTCGTGTTTGAAGCAGAGATAGAAATCGACCCTCCATACGTCGCTCCTTGCGGGAGCGCGGATCGAAACTGTCTTGGCGACATGGAGCTGCAATCGCATGTCCAGAAACCGGTGGGCTCGATGTACCTTCGAGCCCACCCCTCCGTTTGACTCCTTAGCGGACATCTTTGTTCTTGAAATGTTCCAAAAACCCTGCATAACTACCCTGACGGGAGGGGGCCATGAGCTTCGGTGTGCGGCTGTGTGTGTCAGGAGACCGTGCCTGTTTTACGCGTCCCGAAATGAAGGTCGAGCGCGTCTCCTATGATGTAATGACCCCCTCCGCCGCGCGCGGAATCATCGAAGCCATCCACTGGAAGCCGGCGATCACCTGGACCATCGACCGCATCCATGTGTTGAAGCCGATCAAGTTCCAGTCGTTCCGCCGTAACGAGGTCGGCGTCAAGATGAGTGCCGACAAGGCCAAGAGCGCAATGCGCTCCAGCAGTGTCGCCGGGCTCGGCATCGACATACAGGACAACCGCCAGCAGCGCGCCACCACCCTCCTGGTCAATGTCTCTTATGTCATCGAGGCGCATTTCGACCTGACCGAAAAGGCCGAAGCGGACGATACCCCGGCCAAGCACATCAGCATGTTCAACCGCCGCGCCGAGAACGGGCAAAGCTTCCATCAGCCCTGCCTCGGCACTCGCGAATTTCCCGCCGACTTTCGATTGCTTCCGGAAAGCGAGCCCACTCCTCCTACCGAACTGCCCGATGATCAGCGCAACCGCGACCTTGGCTGGATGCTCTACGACATCAACTTCGCCGACGGCCGAACCTCGCGCTTCTTCCGCGCCCAATTGACCGACGGTGTGCTCGACGTGAAGCGCTGCCTGTCTGAAAGCGGAGTTGCGGCATGACCATCCTTCAAGCGCTGGATCGTTATTACGGCCGCATGGCTGCACGCGGCGAGGCTGAAGTGTCCGGCTATTCACGCGAGAAGATCAGCTTTGCCATCGTGTTGTCGCTGAACGGCGATCCGATTGACAAAATCGACCTCAGACAGAACAGCGGCAAGCGGCTGGTACCGACTCTCCGCGAGGTTCCCGCCGCGATGAGGCGCACGGTCGCGATCGCACCCAATCTGTTCTGGGACAAGACGGCCTACGCGCTCGGCCGGACCGCCGGCGAAGGCACGCGCACCCAGAAGGAGCACGAAGCCTTCCGGACCTTGCATCTGGACCTTCTCGCCAGAAATGATGATCCTGGGCTGGCGGCGCTGCGAGCGTTCCTTGAGCAGTGGAAGCCTGAGCGCTTCGACTCTTCTCCGTTCATCCCGGACATGCTCGACACTAATATCGTGTTCAGGCTGGACGGGGATAACAACTTCATCCACGAGCGCCAGGCGGCCAAGCATATCGTCGAAATGCGCAATGAAGCAGGTGCGGACGCTGAGAAGGCCATGTGTCTCGTCACCGGCACCGTTGCGCCGGTCCGCCGGCTGCATCCTTCTATCAAAGGAGTCGCAGGAGCGCAAAGTTCTGGCGCATCACTGGTCTCGTTCAATCTCGAAGCATTCAAATCTTACGACAAGGATCAGGGCGACAACGCGCCGACCTCCGAAGGTGCCGCCTTTCGCTACGGCGCCGCGCTCAATCGCATGCTCGATCGCGGCAGCCGCAACCGCATCCAGCGGACGGTCGGCGACACTACGGTCGCGTTCTGGGCGGACACGTCCGGTGTGGGCGAGGCCGCCGCCGATGCCGCGGAGGGCATCTTCGCATCGATCTTCGATCCGCCGACCACAAAGCTCGAGTCCGACGACGATGCTCAAGCCGCGGCCAAGGTCCGCGACAGGCTGGAGGATTTCGCAAAGGGACGGCCGCTTAAGGACATCGATCGGCGTCTCGAAAAGGGCACGCGCTTCTACGTGCTCGGCCTCGCGCCGAATGCCGCGCGACTTTCGGTCCGCTTCTGGCTGGAAGACGATTTCGAGTACATCGCCCACAGGCTGGGACTGCATGCGCAGGACCTGGCCATCGAGCCGAAGCCGCGCGGCTGGGGACGGCCGCCGTCGATCCAGCGCCTTCTCGTCAAGACCACCGCCCTGCAAGAGAAATTCGAAAACATCCCGCCGCAACTCGCCGGCGAAGTGACGCGCTCGGTGCTGAGCGGTCTGCCCTATCCGCGCACGCTGCTTTCCGCGGCGATCACGCGCCTGCGTGCCGGCGACGATCCTGGCTCCGGCTGGCACGCGGCTGTGATCAAGGCCTGCATCAACCGTGCGCTCCGCTTTCGCTTGCCGACGACCGGCGATGCCGAAGGAGATTCAGAACTCAACAAGTGTAGACAAGGGGAGGGACTGCCCGTGGCGCTCGAACGCGACAAAAAGGACACCGCCTACCAATTGGGCCGTCTATTTGCGGTGCTGGAATCGGCCCAATACGCTGCGCTCGGCCGCGTCAACGCGCCGATCGGCGATCGCTACTACGCATCGGCTTCGGCAACTCCTGCCCGCGTGTTTGGTCCGCTGCTGCGCGGACTGAAGTATCATGTCTCGGACGCGAAGAAGCGCGGCAGGGGTGGCTGGATCGAACCGAAGGTCGGCCAGATCATGCTGATGCTGCCGCCCGACCTGCCTAAGACGCTCCGGCTGGAAGACCAGGGCCGGTTCGCCGTCGGCTACTACCACGAGCGGGCGACGCGTCCTCCGAAGGAGGACATTGAAACCGAAGGGGAAGACAATGGCGAGTGAAAATCCTGCCCTGACGCAGCGCCACGAGTTCGTATTGTTCTTCGACGTGACCGACGGCAACCCGAACGGCGATCCCGACGCTGGCAACATGCCGCGCATGGACCCGGAGACGGGGCATGGCCTCGTCAGCGACGTTTGCCTCAAGCGCAAGATCCGCAACTACGTCGAGAGCTTCGCGGAGTCGGACCACAAGCGCGATCCGCGTCGCCACCGCATCTACGTCACGGAAGGCGCGATCCTTAACGAAAAGCACCGCGAGGCCTATCTGGCCGAGCGCCCGAACGATGCAAAGGTCAAAAAGGCCACGAAGTTGACGCCCGATTCCGACGAGGAGGCGCAACGTATCCGGCAGTTCATGTGCGACAATTTTTACGACATCCGAACTTTCGGCGGTGTGCTCTCAACCGGTATCAATGCCGGGCAGGTGCGTGGCCCGGTGCAGTTCGCTTTCGGGCGGTCGGTTGAACCGATCCTACCGCTTGAGGTGTCGATCACCCGCATGGCGGCAACGAACGAAAAGGAGAAGAAGGAACGCGAAGAGGGCGATGACGAGGAAAAGCGCGGCGATAAGCGGACCATGGGCCGCAAGCACATCGTGCCCTACGGGCTCTATCGGGCGCACGGCTACGTTTCGGCGCCGCTCGCCTCACATCCGCTCAAGGGCACCGGCTTTTCCGAGGTCGATCTGGAGCTGCTGTTCGAAGCATTGAAAGCAATGTTCGAACACGACCGCTCGGCCGCGCGCGGCGAGATGGCGACTCGCAAGCTGGTGATCTTCCGTCACGCCAGCGCCCTCGGCAATGCGCCGGCACCCGACCTGTTCAAGCGCATCAAGGCTTGGCGCTTGTTCAAAGGTGAGCGTCATGAGCTTGGCGACGAGAAACTCGACAATGTGCCGCCTGCCCGCAATTTTTCCGATTATGAGATCACCGTCGACCGCGAGAACCTGCCCCACGGAGTAGAAATCATCGAGCGCGTGTGAGCTGAGCAATGGGCGCTACGAAAGGCTCGCCCGACGAACTGGATGGCGACCCCATCCCCATCTCGGCGCTCCAGCATGCGGTCTATTGCCTGCGCCAGGCTGCGCTCATCCACATCGAACGGGTGTGGGCGGAGAATCGCTTCACCGCCGAAGGGCGTGTCCTGCACGACGTGACCCATGAGGCAGGTTCGCGCAAGAGCCGCGGCGTGCGCCGGGTCACGGCGCTCCCGCTCGCCTGCCGACGCTTGAACATCGCTGGTGTCGCGGACCTGGTCGAGTTTCGCGCCGGCACGGACGGCGAAACCGCCTTTCCGATCGAATACAAACGCGGCAAGCCCAAGCGGCACCGTGCCGACGAGGTGCAGCTCTGCGCTCAGGCGCTTTGTCTCGAGGAGATGACCGGGCGGCCGGTGTCCGAAGGCGCGTTGTTCTACGGCGAAACCAAGCGCCGCGTCGTCGTATCGTTCGACGCCGAATTACGCCGGCTCACCGAGGACGCGGCCGTTGCATTCGGCGCCTTGGTGGCGGAAGGCCGCACGCCGCCGCCGGTCTGGCGTCCCGATCGCTGCCGCGCCTGCTCGTTGCTCGAACTCTGCCGTCCCAAGGCGATGCGGAAATCGGCGCTCGGCTTCCGTCAGCGGGCACTCGCGGCCGCCCTCGATCCGGCCGCCGACGAGGCTCCGCAGTGAAGAAGCTGCTCAATACGCTCTACGCCACCACCGAAGGCGCGAGTCTGCGCAAGGACGGCGAGAACCTGGTTGCGGAGGTGGACGGCGCCGAGCGTGGCCGCGTGCCGCTGCACATGCTAGGCGCGGTCGTGGTGTTCGGTGGGATTTTTATCTCGCCGCCGCTGATCGGAGCGCTGGCCCGCGCCGGCATCACCTTGGTGCTTCTCGACCGTCACGGCCGGTTCGAGGCGCGGGTAGAAGGACCCGTCAGCGGTAATGTGCTGCTGCGGCGCGCGCAATATCGCGCGTCGGAACTCCCCGACGAGATCGTGCGCAGCATCGTCTCCGCCAAGATTGCGAACCAGCGAACGGTTTTGCAGCGCACGTTGCGCGACCACGGCGAGGAGATGGCGGAGGATCGCCGCGCCGCGGTCGAGGCGATGATCGGCCGGCTGGAGCAAATCCTGCGCCGCGTCACATTCATGAACGAGGGAGCCGAGGTGATGCGCGGCGCCGAGGGCGAGGCGGCTTACGGTTATTTTGCCGTCTTCAACGACATGATCCGTTCGCCCGATCCAGAGATCCGCTTCGCCGGGCGCAGCCGCCGACCGCCGCTCGATCCCGTCAATGCGTTGCTGTCCTTCCTTTATACGTTGCTGACCCACGATTGTCGGAGCGCCGCCGAAAGCGTCGGGCTCGACCCGGCAGTGGGCTTCCTGCATCGCGACCGGCCCGGGCGGCCAAGCCTTGCGCTCGACCTGATGGAGGAACTGCGGCCGGTCCTGGCTGATCGGCTGGCGTTGTCGCTAGTGAACCGGCGGCAGCTCGGCAGCAGCGATTTTGAGAAACGCGATGGTGGCGCGGTGTCGCTGTCCGAGAGCGGCCGCAAGGTCGTGCTGACGGCCTGGCAGGACCGCAAAAGGGAAGAGCGTCGGCACTCATTCCTCGATGAAATGGCCCCACTCGGGCTTGTACCCTATGTGCAGGCGCAGCTCCTGGCCCGGCATTTGCGCGGCGATCTCGATGCGTATCCGCCGTGGTTCTGGAAATAGGTAGGCAATATGCTGGTGCTGGTGACCTATGACGTGAGCTTGATGCAACCAGGCGGCGCCAGACGGCTGCGTCGTGTTGCCAAGGCCTGCCAAGACTACGGTCAACGGGTCCAGTTCTCTGTGTTCGAAATCCAGGTAGACCCGGGCCAGTGGGCCATATTGAAAGCTAGGCTGGAAGACCTGATTGACCGGAAACAAGATAGTTTGCGCTATTATTATCTCGGCGCGAACTGGCGGCGGCGGGTGGAGCACGTTGGCACAAAACCGGCCATCGACCTGGATGGCACACTCGTTGTATAGCGGCTGATTGGCCGCGCGAACCGCAAGCGTGCGGCTTATACCGGGCCGGTTCGCGCTCCGCCAGTTGTTTGAAATCGTAAGCAAATCCGAAAAACGCGCAATATTCGCTTGACAGCGCGAGCGCGGTCGCAGCGGTTCGCTCCCAAGCGTGCGTTTTCTGTAACCGACGGTCATGTTACACATAAGCAGTCGCTCCCTTCACGGGAGCGCGGATTGAAACGCGACAAACGCTTCGAGCCGCACGGTGCATCGATGTCGCTCCCTTCACGGGAGCGCGGATTGAAACTATCAGCTACTATCACATCAACCTCCACGCTGGCAGTCGCTCCCTTCACGGGAGCGCGGATTGAAACATGCAAGACCTGCTCGACAGCGATGACGACACAATGTCGCTCCCTTCACGGGAGCGCGGATTGAAACGCTCGTAAAGCCGGAATACCTGAGCGCGTCGCCAAGTCGCTCCCTTCACGGGAGCGCGGATTGAAACATCTGTGGCAAGCTCGTACAGTTGTCTGGTACGGGTCGCTCCCTTCACGGGAGCGCGGATTGAAACACTCTGATCGACGCCTCTGGCGAACAAATTCCGGTGTCGCTCCCTTCACGGGAGCGCGGATTGAAACTGCTTGAGTCGGTCGGCAACACGCTTGTCGTGCCGGGGTCGCTCCCTTCACGGGAGCGCGGATTGAAACAATGATTAGCCAAGCTATAACGCAGGCGATGGCGGGTCGCTCCCTTCACGGGAGCGCGGATTGAAACGCACTGTATCGAGCCGCTTGCCGTCGTTGAACAGGTCGCTCCCTTCACGGGAGCGCGGATTGAAACGCCGCCGAATCCTGACTCGACGTGATAACGTCGCGTCGCTCCCTTCACGGGAGCGCGGATTGAAACGCGCCTCTTTGTGTTGATCGCCGGCGCAATCTCGTGTCGCTCCCTTCACGGGAGCGCGGATTGAAACGCTCGAAAAGCGGAACGGGATCATCACATAGGTGGTCGCTCCCTTCACGGGAGCGCGGATTGAAACGATTTACAACGGCACCGAACCGGACCAGCTCCGCGGTCGCTCCCTTCACGGGAGCGCGGATTGAAACGTGATAGTGGAGCAACCGCCAGAAACGGCTTGGTGTCGCTCCCTTCACGGGAGCGCGGATTGAAACCAGATGTTGAACAGGATCTCGCTGACCTGCTCGGGTCGCTCCCTTCACGGGAGCGCGGATTGAAACGCCGATCAGACCCGGAGCGACAACACCTGGGCGGCGTCGCTCCCTTCACGGGAGCGCGGATTGAAACAGTTCCAGGTCGAGCCAATAGGCCGTGCCTGGCGTGTCGCTCCCTTCACGGGAGCGCGGATTGAAACCTGCTCCATGCGGTGAAAGCGCTCCGGGGCGCGCGTCGCTCCCTTCACGGGAGCGCGGATTGAAACGTCGCGCTTGATGCCGTACCAGCGATTGATGGCGGTCGCTCCCTTCACGGGAGCGCGGATTGAAACTCCATAGGGCCACCGGAGGCGCGTATCGGCAAGCGTCGCTCCCTTCACGGGAGCGCGGATTGAAACAAATAGGTGACGGTATTAAAGGCGCCCATGGAACGTCGCTCCCTTCACGGGAGCGCGGATTGAAACAAGGTTGAGCGGCGTTATTTGCATGACCGAACGGGTCGCTCCCTTCACGGGAGCGCGGATTGAAACTCCTGCTATCGTCACATACCACCCGAGTTGAGGCGGTCGCTCCCTTCACGGGAGCGCGGATTGAAACTTGTTGAAGCCGGAATCTTCTTCTTTAATGCCGGGGTCGCTCCCTTCACGGGAGCGCGGATTGAAACAGTCGCGGCCCCGCTTAATCGGCGGGGCCGCCATGTCGCTCCCTTCACGGGAGCGCGGATTGAAACAAGTGCCGAACCGTCGTCATCGATTCGGTCGACAAGTCGCTCCCTTCACGGGAGCGCGGATTGAAACACGGTTAGCGGCGGAGCTATCGTAGGCTGTACTGGTCGCTCCCTTCACGGGAGCGCGGATTGAAACTATAGTGCATCGCATGACTCCCTTTATAATGTGTGTCGCTCCCTTCACGGGAGCGCGGATTGAAACCTCTACGTCCCGGAAAATGAGGCCTATCTGCGGGTCGCTCCCTTCACGGGAGCGCGGATTGAAACAATGCAGCTTGTGCGGATGAAGCGCGGTCCGTCTCGTCGCTCCCTTCACGGGAGCGCGGATTGAAACCCCTCCCCCCTGCCGGTGTTGCCCGCGTACTGCGGTCGCTCCCTTCACGGGAGCGCGGATTGAAACTTTTCAAACGTGTCGTTGATGTCGTCGTACCAGGTCGCTCCCTTCACGGGAGCGCGGATTGAAACCGGCGCGCAAGCGTCACGGCTTTTGCAGCCGCGGAGACGTCGCTCCCTTCACGGGAGCGCGGATTGAAACAGTCGCAGCCTCAACGGCATAGGCGCCATAGACGGTCGCTCCCTTCACGGGAGCGCGGATTGAAACGCTCCGGCGATGGCGATCGCGATGCTGAG
>JASHQS010000051.1 GCA_030038995.1 Xanthobacteraceae bacterium | reverse complement strand
TGGGGGGGGGCAGCGGCCCGCGGGTTCTTCTTCCGATCGACATAGGCAGCCGGGGCTCTCACGGCCGAAAGGTCAGGCGGTTGTCTCGGCCACGATCACGCTCGCTGGTCCGTTGAGCGGCCGGTGCTCGACCGGCCGCCATCCGGTCTCGGCGAGCCAGCCTTGAACCTCCTGTGCGCTGTACACATCGCCCTCGCCGGCAAACAGCAGGAACTCGCCGGCCATCAGCGAGGCAGCCGCAGGCTCGGTGTGCGTCGGGTCGGTCCAGAAATCGATGAGCAGCAGCCGCGCGCCGGCAGCGACCTGATGACGCACGCCGCGGAGCATGTCGAGATTGCGCGCCGGCGAAAAGATGTGGACGACATTGGCAATGATAACAGCGTCCGCGCCTTTCGGCAGCGCGTCCTTGAACAAGTCTCCCTCTACGATCTTGATCCGCGGGAATTCCGGCTTGTCCGCAAGCGCACGGCGCGCGACCGCGACGGTGTGGGGCAACTCGAAAAGCGTGCCCGCAAGCGCCGGATGCCGGCGCAGTAATGCGACCAGAAAATCTCCGGTGCCGCCTGCCAAATCGAGCACGTGGCGGTGGCGGCCGAAGTCGTAGTCGGCCGCAAGAGCGGTGGCAGTAGGTATTGTCCACGCGGCAATCCCCTTGGAGGCAATACGCCGCTCCTCCGCGGTCATTTTACCCCATTTGGTGTGCCCGCCATCGGTGCGTATGGCCGCGTCGAAATCGAGCCATTGGGGATAGAGCATGCGATTCATGAGTCGAAGCATGGGGCGCAGGTCGGCGCCTTGGCCGCCGCTCAGAAACGTCTCTGCGGCTGCGCCGTTGCGATACCGACCATCCTGTTTGTCGAGAAGCCCCAGGCTCACCACGGCATCGGCAACAATGCGCAGGGTGCGTGGCGGAATGTCGGCGCGCTTGGCAAGCTCATCGAGCGTCGCCGGCTGGCCCGCGAGCTTTTCGAACAAACCGATCTCATTGGCTGCAAACAGATGCTTCGACGCCATGTAGCCCAACGCAACCTTCATGATCGGCTCAGGCGAGACGTTTCCCACGGTATGGTCCTCCCAGTACGTCCGCGTTGCCGTCAAAACTACGATTCAAAGACGCGGCTCGATGTTTGCGCCGGGTGTTTCTTCTCCGCACGTTGGCGTGCTTGCAGATCACGCCCCAGGAGGACGCCTTCGTAAGCGAACGGCTCCTCCCGCAACGCGCGATAAAATTTTGGCGCAAGCTCGCGCCTAAAGCTGCCGCCGTGCATTGGATGAATCCACGCCGGGTCGATTTTCTCGATCCGGTCCACGACCTGCCTGACGGGCGCTTCGTGGGCGAAAATGCCGACTTTTCGATAAAGCCCGAGCATGTGGGGCGTAAGGTCTTCCTTGATCACGGCCGACTGGTCGCCCGGCTGGATAAACAGGTCGGCCGGGAACAGGCTATTGGTCGTTTCCTCGATGACCATCAGCGAATCCCAATGATGCACATGAGGCGTTTCGAGAAACCGCAGGCGGTGGCGGCCAAGGTCGAGCACATCGCCATCGCGCATGCCCTTGACCGGACCGCGGTAGCCCCAATGGCCGAGATTGACGCCGGCGCCAAGTTCGCTTGCCACCAGCACGGACTGTGGAGCCTCAGCAAGAAAGCGATCCATGCCGCCGCACTCGTCAGCCTCGAAATGGCCAAGCACAACATAAGCTAAACGTTTGGGATCAAGGACCTGCGCCACAGCCGCCCGCACCGCGTCGTAGGAATCGTAGAAGCCGGTGTGAATGAGCGTTGGCCGCTCGTCGTCGATGAGGAATTGATTAAATCCGACGGGGTATTGACCGGGCGGCAGCGAGCAAATCCGGTAGATTCCCTTCACGATTTCAGTAACCTCGGTCATAAAGACCCTCCCCTGCCGTTGCAGATCGTCCACCTCGCCGGACCCGGGCGCGCCGCTCCGTCAGCGCGGCGCGCTTGCGTAGATTGCCCCTTGACAGAAATTCGTCGCAACCGTGCGGCGCCAACTGCTGCGGGCTCATCGGCGCTTAGGCTTCGCCCGCCCCCTGGCAAGGTCCCGACCGTGCCTCCTCCCGTTCTCCCGGGCTTAAGTGTAACGACAAGACCGATCGTTACACTTTGCTGTCGGCGGCAGTGCGGCTATTCTCGGGTCATGGTCGCCCCGCTCATGACCACGTTCGCCACCGAGGCCGAGCTTGCGCGCTGTATCGCCCAGTCGGCGCCCGGCTGCGCGACTGACGCGGAGACGACGCTTTATCGACGCTACGCCCCCCGCGCGCGTCTTTTCGGCTTGCGTCATCTGCGCGATGCGCAGGCTGCCGCTGATTTCATGCAGCAGGTCATGCTTATGACCATTGAGCAACTGCGCTGCGGCAAGCTTAAGGACCCCGACAAGCTCGGCTCTTTTATTTTTGGCCTGTGCCGCATGGTGATGCTCGAACTGCGCCGCGGCGGAGCGCGGCGCAAGGGTATCCTTGAGCGATATCAATCTCATCTTGCCACCGTCGATCCGGTAGAGCCGGTGGCGCTGGATGGCGACCGCGTGGCTCGTTGCCTTGAAGGTCTTCCAGAGCGCGAGCGGGCGGTCCTTATCATGACGTTTTACGAAGAGAGGCCGGCTCAGGACGTGGCGGCCATATTGGGCCTCACTCCCGGTAACGTCCGGGTGATCCGCCATCGCGGGCTAATACGGCTGCGCCAATGCATGGCGGGCGGCGGGAGCCTACCATGAAGGAAAGCCTATGCAGCGCGCCCGTCGGTTTCGACGCATTGATCGAATATTGGCTCGGTGAACTCCCCAAGCCGGAAACCGAGCGTATCGACGAACACATCATTCTGTGCGGCCAATGCGCCGCGAAGCTTGGCGAAATCGTTCTGTTGTCCCAAGCCATCCGTGACGTGTTCCGCAAAGGCAATATTCACGTGATCCTGACACCAAATTTTCTCGACCACCTGATCAAGCAAGGCATCCGCGTCAGGCAATACCGCTGTTCCCTTAATGGTTCGGTGGCTTGCACGGTCACGACCGAGGATGAGCTTCTCGTGGGCCGTCTCGCGGTGCCGCTCGCGGGGGTTACCCGCCTCGATGCCCTCTCACGCCGGTCGTGCGACGACGTGGAGCATAGGTTTTCCGACATTCCTTTCGATGCCGGTGCCAATGAAATCGTCGTAGCAACTAATCTCACGCGTATGCGCCGCTTGCCATCGCATCAACATATCGTACGACTCGTCGCGGTGGAGAAGGAAACCGATCGGCTTATCGGACAATACACATTCAATCATACCGCGCACGGCTAGGCTCCACGGCTTCGGTGACCGCGCTCCGGATACGGCACGGTGATCTTGACCGCGCGATCGGGAAATTCTGCGCGCCGGCCGACGCTGCAACCGTGATCGCCGCGTCAGGGACGCCGAGCGCCGCCGCAATGAATTTGCTCACGTCGCCTCCTGCCCTGCGGTTTCCACTTCGATCCAGGCATGATAGCTCGGATCGACGGCTTCGAGCGGAATGACGAGAATGGCCGGCGTGGTGTATGAGTGCATCGCTTTGACCGCGGCGCGCACCGGCTCGGCGAGGCTGGCGCGGGTTTTTATGATCATCACCACCTCGTCGCCGCGGTCGATTTGGCCCTGCCACCAATAGAACGACACCATGCCGGGAAGGATGTTGACGCAAGCCGCAAGCCGCCGCTCCAGGAGCGCCCGGCCGGCGCGCTCCGCCTCGACAATCGATGGGTACGTCGTATAGACGAAAACCGCGCGTTCCATGTCCGTCTCCTGCGGCGCCGCCCGTAGCCCGCCGTTCCGTTGCCAAGACCCGAGCCGCCGCCCAAGCCAGCGCAAACAGATGCCCAAGCGCCCCGCCGCACCACGCTACAAGCGCATCGCGTTCGTCGCCAGTTCCGTCGCGGAGGCACAGGAGGCGCGGCGGCGGCTGGTGCGCCGTTACGGCGACGCGCGGCCGGAGACCGCCGAAGTAATCGTCGCGCTCGGCGGCGACGGCCTCATGCTGTCAACCCTGCAACGCTTCATGAACTCCGGCAAGCCGATCTACGGCATGCATCGCGGCACCGTCGGCTTCCTGATGAACGAATACTCCGCGCACAAATTGCGCGAACGGCTCGCTGCCGCCCACGTCACCGTGATCCATCCGCTGTTGATGCAGGCGCGCGACGCCGCCGGACGCGTGCATCGCCATCACGCCATCAACGAGGTGTCGCTGTTCCGGCAGAGCTATCAGGCGGCGCGGCTGCGCGTACTGGTCGACGGCAAGGTGCGGCTGCCGCAGCTCGTCGCCGACGGCATCCTGTTGGCGACGCCGGCCGGCTCGACCGCCTATAATCTGTCGGTGCAGGGACCGATTATTCCCATTGATGCCAAGCTCCTGGCGCTGACCCCGATCAGCCCGTTCCGGCCGCGGCGCTGGCGCGGCGCGCTGCTCCCCGACCGCGCGCGCATCAGCATCGACGTGCTCGAGGCGGAAAAGCGCCCGGTCGCCGCGGTCGCCGACCACAACGAGGTGCGCTCGGTCCATTCCGTCGCGATCGGCATGGACCATGCGGTCGCCATGCACATGCTGTTCGATCCCGGCCACAGCCTGGACGAGCGCATCTTGAGCGAGCAGTTCGGCTATTGAAGGCAGAAATCGGAAATCAGAAGTCAGAAATCAGAGTCAATCCGATTTCCGACTTCTGATTTCCGACTTCCGACTTCCGACTTCCGCGGCACGCGGAAATCCTTAACCGCGCGTTAATGGCAGAAGCCTAACCTGACGGACATGGTCCGCATCGATTTCAATCGCCTGCGTTTTCTGGTGATCGACGACAACGCTCATATGCGGCGCATCCTGCGCACGCTGCTGCATGGTTTTGGCGCGCGCGAAGTCTACGAAGCCGAGGACGGCGCCACCGGACTCGAAGCCTTCACCCATTTCATGCCCGACATCGTGATCGCCGATTGGGTGATGCCGATTTTCGACGGCCTGGAATTGACACAGATGATCCGCCAGCCCGGCACCAACGCCAATCCCTATGTGCCGATCATCATGGTATCGGGTCATTCCGAGAAGAAGCGCATCGTCACCGCGCGCGATGCCGGCGTGACCGAATTTTTGGCCAAGCCGATCTCCGCCAAGGCGCTGTACGAGCGCGTCCTCAACGTCGTCGCCAATCCGCGGCCGTTCATCAAGACGCGCACCTATTTCGGACCCGACCGTCGCCGCAACGTCAATCCGAACTATGTCGGCCCGGAGCGGCGCAAGGACGGCAAGGCGGAAGTGATCAAGCAGCAGCCGCTACTCGATAAGGCCAAAGTCTTGAGCTGAACGCTAATGGGGGGCAGGCAAGCACATGGCGCAACGCAAGGATCAGGCTCCGTCGGTCGCTACCTATGCGGATCACGAGGTGATCACGCCGGCGCACGAGCTGCGCAAGGCCATCGGCCCGGCGCTGCCCGGCGATGATCCGGTCGGGCGCGCCGAAACCGCGCTGGCCCAGTTGTCGAACGAGTTCGGCACCTGGATGCAGGCCGAATGCGAACGGCTCGAAGCAGCGCGCCAGGACGTCACGCGCCTGGGCTTTACCGAAAAAACCCATGGCGCGCTGTTCCGCGCCGTCCATGACATCAAGGGCGAAGCCCCGACCTTCGGCTTTCCCGCCGTGGCCGGCGTCGCCGACAGCCTGTGCCGGCTCCTCGAGCACACGCCGGAGGTCGCGCGCATTCCGCTGCCGCTCGTCGACCAGCACGTCGATGCGGTGCGCGCCATCATCCGCGAATACGGCCGCCACGATCTACCGCAAGTCGCACACAGCCTGACCGCGCGCCTGCGCGAAGTGACCAACGAATTTTTAAAGCACGAGAACAGCTTTCGGCCGGATTATCTGGAAGCGATTTTTGCGCCGCCGCTCGCTCCGGGCGCCGTTGGCTCTTAAGCGATGTCCGCTCGTCCCCGCGAAAGCGCATAGGCGCTTAACATAGGCCTGTTTCCCGGATGCGGTGCAGCGCGAAGCGGTGCACCGCTGATCCGGGACCGTCCCAGACTCCGCAACTTGTTACGATCCCGGGTCTGCAGCGCACCACTTCGCTGCGCTTCGTGCTGCGCTGCGCCCGGGAAACGCAGCTATGTTAGCGCCTATCCGCGCAAGCGGGGACCCAGCTGGAGCGTCCACAAGTCACGAGCGTTGCATCTGGATTCCCGCTTTCGCGCGCTTTCGCGGGAATGAGCGGCTTCATTACGCCGCAACCGCCTCGGGCTCGGCAGCAAAATCCTCGGTATCTTCCTCCGCCGCGAGTTCGTCGCAGAACAGCCGCGCCTCATCGCGCGCCGCTTCGGTCGCGAAGCGGTGCAAGAGCGTAATCAACGGCGCCAGCTCGCCGAACTCCTGGTCCTCGCAACGCGTGAGCACGCGCTCGATCATGCGTCGCTTGAGCCGCGCGGCGCCACCAGGCCCGCCGGCAAAGCCGCCTTCGCGCATCGCCTCGGTCGCCTCCTTGAAGGCCGGATAGGTCGCGGCCGGCAGCCCGGCCTTGTCAAACAGCGCACGCAGGCCGGCGCAGCCGCCGTCGTTGACCAGGCCCGAGACGCGCGCCACCGGCAGGTCGGCAAGCTCCGCCAGCGCTTCCTCGAACAATACGATGTTGCCGGACAGCAGCGCGCGCAGGATGAGCCCGGCAGTGAGCTGGCCGCTCTCGCGCAGATGACTGATGAGCGGGCGTACCTCGCCTGCCGCCGTTTCCGCGGCGAGCGCCACTGTCACCTTCTCGCAGGCCTCGCGCGCGATGCGCAGCGCGCTGTCGACGTCGATCCAGGCGCGCCCGGCGACGAAACCGGCGAGCGTCTGCGAAAGCTTGGTGACGAGCGTGTGCCGCGTCGCCGCCGAAAGATCGTCGCGGGCCAACAGCGGCTCGCGAATGGCGGCGAGGTGGCCGTGGCGCTCGGCGATGCGGCCGATCGAGAACGGCGCGATGTCGGCCTCCCGGTTTTCCAGCAGGACCAGGCAAGCTTCCGCCGTGCCGACCTCGGCAATCGCAGCGGCGACGGAACGCGGCAGCGCGGCGCGGCTGGCGATGGCGCCCTGCACGGCCGACGATCCGGTCGCCACCGCATCGACCAGATCGGCATCGACGAACAGCGGCGACAGCGCCAAGACCGGCGCGGCGATCTGCGGCTGATCGGCGGCGAGCGCGTAGATCACCGCCGGCGGCGCATCCGGGCTTGCCGCCAGCGCGTCGGCGAGCGCCCGGCGCACCAACGGCCAGGGGTCGTCGAGCAGCATCAGCATGGCGCCTTCGGCCGCCGCACGATCGTCGGCGGAGAGCTCGGAATAGAGATAAGCGCGGGCCAGCGCGCCAGTCGCCTCGGCGCGCTCGCCGGCTGGCGCGGTACGGACCCATTGCAGGAAGCGACGGACGATCATCACTCGCGCAAGACAGGATTGTTTGGATGCGTGTCTAGCAACCCGCACTTAACAAAGCGTTCACCATGAATGTTTGGAAAAGTTGCGAAAATATTAAGACGGCGGGCGCCTCCGCGGGCCTGCAAACGAACGGCTTCGCTGCGCTTGCGCGGCCGGCAACACGATTCGAACGCGATCTCATCGCGATCCACGCATTTTTGAACCGGCGATGCGTGATCGGCTTTGCGGCGCTGATTCGCGGGCCGCATGCGGCTCACGAATCGTTCGCCGGATCTTTGAAGAGATCGATGAGAACGCCGGCGGCAGTGCCAGACGGCGGCGCCGCGCCAGCGGAATTCGCCGCCAAATTCGGCGCGCCCCAAAGCTGGCTGACCAGAGAGCCGACCGGCCCGCTGGAGCCGGCATCGGTGAACAGCCCGTGGAACATCTGATTGTCCGGCGCCGCGGCCGCCTGGGCGGGCGGCGGCGCCGCGGCGGCGGCGGCAAAGGCGTTGGCGATCCCCGCGGTGTCGGGGACGATGGAGAGCGGCGCCGCAATGTTGGCCGCCTGGGCGCGTGCGGACGCGGGCGCCGCCCAATTGTGCGGCTCGGATCGCGCCACGTCATAGCGCGCGGTCAGCACATTGCGCACCGCGGCGACGCTGCGCGCGGCGCCGGTCTGCTTGTCGAAGAAGATCGACGGATTGGCCTGTGCGGCGTTGGCAAAGAAATCGGTCGCTTTGGCGTTGGGGTTGCTCGCGGCGAGCCCGATCAGCCGCGCCGCGCCGCCGGCGCCGAGAAAATGCGCGATGTAAAGCTCCCCCTCGCTCGGCGGCCGGCCGAGCTTTTGCGTCAGATAGGCCGCGTTGGCCTGGGTGAATGCGCCGGCCATCACCGCGTTCGCGGTCGGATCGTTGCGCAGCTTGAGGATTTCCCGGCGCATAACCGGATCCTTGACCACGTAATGACCGGAGCCGGTCTGGGTGATGGCGGCGGCATAGCGGCCGTAGCCGAGCGCGGCGCCCGATTGCTTGATGGTGCCGAGCCAGGTCTGCTCGACGAACTGGAACAGGCCGCGCGCCGACGAGGTCGAGGCGCCGGCCTGCGGATTCAATCCGGATTCGACTTGCGCGGTGGCTAACAGATAGCTGAAGCTCGTGCCGGTGGCCGCCGACGCCTGGCGAATGGCGCCGGTCACCGTCGAGCCTGCGGCGGAATTGCCGGCTTCGACCAGCATGAAGAAAACTCCCCGCCTGATACCGGCCCGGCTCCCACCGGCTGGTCTCGGGCAGTCGCAATGATCGGCCGTTATGGTAAACGGCTGCTTAACGAAATGGAGGCGCAGATGGCGCACGACCCGGCGGTCCGGCACAAGCGCGGCGGGCTTTATTTCGAGGACTTCGTGCCGGGCGAAGTCGTCGAGCACCGCTATACCCGCACCGTCACCCAGATGGACAATATCCTGTTCTCCAACATGACGCTCAATCCGCAGCCGCTCCATATCGACCGGCATTTTTGCGAGCAGGAGACCGAATGGGGCCAGCCGCTGATGAACTCGCTGTTCACGCTCGGGCTGATGATCGGCATCCAGGTGTCGGATATGACGGTCGGCACCACCATCGCCAATCTGGGCATGACCGACGTCAAATTTCCGCAGCCGCTGTTCGAAGGCGACACGGTGCATTGCACCACCGAGGTGATCTCCAAGCGCGAATCGAAATCGCGGCCCGGCGCCGGCATCGTCGAATTCCACCACCGCGCCTACAACCAGGACAACAAGCTGGTCGCCGAATGCCGCCGCCAGGCTTTTATGCGGATGCGGCCGAAGTGAAGCCCAGAGAAATCCGCCATGCGCTCCTTCCTCTTCGTGCCGGCCGACAGCGCCAAAAAACTCGACAAAGCGATGACGAGCGGCGCCGACGCCCTGATCGTCGACCTGGAAGATTCGATCGCGCTCAACGGCAAGGCATTCGCGCGGCAAAGCGCGGCGGCGTTCCTCAAGGAGGCGACGGCAGTGGCGGCGGCGAGCCGGCCGTATCTCTTGGTGCGGGTCAACGGGCTGCAGACCGGGCTGACCGACGCCGATCTCGACGCCGTCGCGCCAGGCAAGCCGGACGCCATCATGCTGCCGAAGGCGGAAGGCGGCGCTGCGGTGATGCATGCGGACGCCAAGCTCGCAGTGCGCGAAGCGGTCAGCGGCTTGCCCGACGGCGCCATCAAAATCCTGCCGATCGCCACCGAAACCGCGGCGGCGCTGTTCCTTGTGGGCACGTTTGCGGGCGCCAGCGCGCGGCTGATCGGCCTCACCTGGGGCGCCGAGGATTTATCCGCCGAACTCGGCGCTCACGCCAACCGCGATACGGAAAACCGCTTCCTCGATCCGTATCGCCTGGCGCGTGCGCTGTGCCTTGCCGGCGCCGCCGCCGCGCAGGTGCCGGCGATCGACACCGTCTATGTCGATTTCCGCGACCAAAAGGGCTTTCGCCGCGAATGCGAGGAAGCCTGCCGCGACGGTTTTGTGGCGAAGATGGCGATTCACCCGGCACAGGTGCCGATCATCAACGAGGTGTTCACGCCCAGTGCGCAAGCGCTCTTACGCGCGCGTGCGATCGTGGACGCGTTCGCGCAAAATCCCGGCGCCGGGGTCGTCGGCATCGGCGGCGTCATGTACGACCGCCCGCATCTGGCAAGGGCACGGCGATTGCTGGAAGGAGCGAAGTCATCTACACGCGGCAACTAACCTTTGCCGCCATACACCGCCTTCGGATCGAACACGCGCTCATCGCGAAATTCGAGCTTCACCGCGCCGCCGGTCTGTCCGAGCGGCACCGCGCGGTAAAAGCAGGAGCGGCGGCCGGTGTGGCAGGCGCCCGCGACCTGCTCGACCTTGAGCCACACCGCATCCTGATCGCAATCGACGCGCAGCTCGACGACGCGCTGGGTGTGGCCCGACGTCTCGCCTTTGCGCCACAGCGCACGGCGCGAGCGGCTGAAATACCAAGCTTCGCCGCTGGCGATGGTCTTCGCCAGCGCCTCAGCGTTCATGTGCGCCACCATCAGCACGTCGCCCGACGCCGCGTCGGTGGCGACGCAGATGAGGAGCCCGTCGGCATCGAATTTCGGCGTCAGCGCCAAGCTCTCTTCGCGGCCGGCGGCAGTGCCGGGCGCTGGAAATGGTGGATCGTCGGGCATCTTTTTGCGCCATTCCGGGTCGCCGAAGGCGAACCCGCAATCCATAACCACAGAACACGAGGCTTTCATATATAGGAGCGCCGATCCGGCCGTGCCGATGGATCCCGCCAGGCGCGGCGCTCGACTGGAACGACGGCCCCGAAAAGCCGGGACTCTCGCTCCGGCCCGGCGATGCCTATATAGTCGGTGGCGATGCTGAACGACGTCTACAACAAACGCATTATCGAGCTTGCCGGTACGATTCCGCGAATCGGGCGGCTGCAAAACCCCGGCGCCACCGCGACGGCGCATTCGCGGCTGTGCGGCTCTACCGTCACGGTCGACCTGAAGATGGAGGGCGACACCGTCACCGACTTCGCGCACGAGGTCAAGGCCTGCGCGCTCGGCCAAGCGTCGTCCTCGATCATGGCGCGCAACGTCATCGGCTCCAAGGCCGACGAGCTGCGCAGCTTGCGGGAAACGGTGCGCAAAATGCTCAAGGAGAACGGCGAGCCGCCGCACCAGGGCAAGTGGGCCGACATCGCGGTGCTCGAGCCGGTGCGCGACTACAAGGCCCGCCATGCCTCGACCATGCTGACCTTCGACGCCGTCGTCGATGCCATCGGCCAGATCGAGGCCAAACGCGCAGCCAAGACGGCGGCGGAGTAACCGTCAATCCGGAAACCGCGCGGCGGTCATCCGGCATCCATAACCACGGACACCAATGGCAGGACCTCGACTTCGGTGATTATGGATTCCGGCTCTCGCTTGGCTCGGCCGGAATGACGCGATGTGAAGCTTCGTCATGCTACCCCAATCGCTCCTCACCACCGCACACAAAGCTCCTCGCCTGATCGGCCGCGGCCTCGTGAAGGCCTATCAATATGCGCTGTCGTGGCTGGTCGGCGCGCGCTGCCGTCACCTGCCGACCTGCTCGGACTATGCCGATCAGGCGATCGAACGGTTCGGGCTGTGGGCCGGCGGCTGGATGACGCTCGCCCGGCTTAGCCGTTGTCATCCGTTCGGCACCGCCGGGCTCGATTTCGTTCCCGAGGCATTGCCGGCGCGGGCGCATTGGTACCTGCCGTGGCGTTATGGCAGGTGGCGGGGCGTCAATGATCGCCCCGCCACCGCCTGATCCGGCCACAGTCGGCAACGCAACTGGAACCCCGACGGGCCGGTAGCCGCTTACTGGCCGGCGTTCGCCAAGTTGGCCAGTTGTTTGGACGCAGCGTCCGAGCCGAGCGCGGCGGCCTTCTGGTACCATTGCCGCGCCTTTTCGGCGTCGGTTTGCACGCCGATGGCGCCGATCCGTTTGATGACCAGAGGATCATAGCTCGCGCCAAGGGCCAGCGCGGCTTCCGCGCTGCCGGCCTCGGCCGCGCGCCGCAGCACAAGCCGCGCCGAAACAACGTCACCCTCGTTGAGAAAAGCCTTGCCGCGACTGAGCAGCACCGCAATCTCGTCGGCATCGAGCGTCGGGTTGCCGGTGTTGGCCGCCGCTGGAGCCGGCGGTGGCGCCGGCTCTTGCACCGCAACGCGGTCTCCGGGCTGCTGTGGCGGCGGCGGCCATCCACCGGCCGGCGCCGCCGTTTGCACCGCGATTGCCTGGCCAGGCTGCGGTGGCGGAGGTGGCCATATATCGGCCGGCGTCTTGACCGCGACCGATACGCCGGGTTGTTGCGGCAATTCGGCGGCCGGCGGCGCGGGAGATTTCTCCTCCGCGGCAAAGGCGTGGACCCCGTTCGCTTCGTCGGCCGGCGCGGCAGCAGGAGCCGGCAGCGCCGTGTGCACGGGCACGAGCTCGACCTTGCTCGGCATTACCGAGGCAACGTCCGTGACGTCCGTGCGCGCCACCTCGTGCGCACGCAGCCGCAGGCGCGAATACGACACCACCACCCAGGCGACGAGCGCGGCCACTGCCGTCACCGCACACAACCGCACGGCAATCCGCAGCGCCGACGGACGGTCCTCGAGCACGATGGGCGGCGGCGGCACGATTTCCGGATCGAGCGACAGCCGGCGCTGCAGATCGAGCATGGCGCGATCGCCCAAAAAACTCGGCATCTCGTCGGCGTCGCCGTCTGCCGACGGCATCTCGGCGATGTCGTCGGCCTCTGCGTTCGACTCCGCCTCCGGCTCCCGCGCCCAAGGCGGCGCATACATCAACGCAGCGTCGGCGTCTTTTGGTCGGTAAGCCCGAGAATTCATGATCGCCTCCAATACTGACATGCGCTAGAGATCAGAGGCCGGCGTGTGTGCTCCCTTTCAGGTCCGGCAGGATGTGGAAATTGTCGCCGTCGTCGCGCGCCTCCGACAGGTCGCAGGCGACCGACCGATAAACGGCGGTGGAATTGCCGCAGAGGATGGCGATGGCGTTGCGGCCCTCGCCTTCGGGCTAGCCGGCTAACGGCGCGCCACCGGGATGCTCGGGCAAAGCCGGGTTGAAGGGAAAAGGCTGCGGCCGGCGGCAAAAGGCCGGCCAATACGCAAAGCACCTGGAATGGCCGAAGCGGCCACCGCAAGCCCCCCCTCATAATACTTCCCCGCGCGGACCCTCGCGCTACGCAACACACACAGATGCGTGGCGGCCCGCGAACAACACCCACTCCGCCGCGCTTGCACAGGCCCGCGTTTATTTATGATACGCGTAGGCCGCGCGGACGTGGCGTAAACGGTCGTCAAGCAATGGGGCGGCGATATGATCGCCCTTGGGAGATTCCGCGGCGCGGCTTGCCGCAATCGGCTGCCTTAATTCGAAATCGTTTGATTGGTCCGCAAAATTGTGGCGCGGTCGGCATATGTTTTTTGAGCGTAGCTGCCATTCGTCGCCGGCATGTTATTTCATGGAGCCGCGAAATCGCGGCTTATGGATTTTCGTCGTCATGCG
>JASHQS010000050.1 GCA_030038995.1 Xanthobacteraceae bacterium | reverse complement strand
GCTGTTCGGCATCTGCCGCGGCTTTCAGGAGATGAGCGTGGCGTTCGGCAGTTCGCTGCATCCGGAAATCCGCGAGCTGCCCGGGCGCATGAACCACCGCATGCCGCGGCTGCCGAACGGCGAAGTCCATCCCGACCTCGCCGTGGTGTTCGCCGACCGCCACGAGGTGCGGCTCACGCCCGGCGGCGTGTTCGCAAGGCTGCTCGGCTGCGACACGATCCGCGTCAATTCGCTGCACGGCCAGGGCATTTTGGAGCCCGGCAAGCGCATCGTGATCGAAGGCGTCGCCGAGGACGGCACCATCGAGGCGATCCGCATCGCCGACGCGCCCGGCTTTGCGCTCGGCGTGCAATGGCATGCCGAACATGCCGCCGACTGCAATCCGGTCAACCGCAAACTGTTCGAAGCATTCGGCGCGGCGCTGAAGGAATATAGCCAGGCGACATGATACGGTCCCCGACCCGAACAAGTGCCAAACTTGCCAATCGCGAGGGGTGATGGCATGACGGCGCCACTATGAATGCACGTACTCAGATTACCATGGATGCTGAGCTGCAGCGGCGAGCCCATGCCAAGGCCGCCGCGCTCGGCATTTCCTTTGCCGAATATATTCGGCGCCTAGTCGCCGGCGACTTGGGCGAGCATCTGAAGTCGAAGCCCGATATTTCGGTCCTGTTCGACCTGATTGACGAAGGACCTCCAACCGATATCGCTCGCGACAAGGACAAGATGATTGGCGAGGCGGTGTGGCAGCAATACCTGCGCGATGTCGGTCGACTGCCTAAGGCAAAAATCCTGCAGAAAATTCGCCGCACAAAGAGCAGCCGTTGAGCGTTTTTGTCGACTCCTCGGCATGGTTTGCGTCGATCGTCGCGCGCGATCACCACAACTCCCGCGCCAAGGCGATTATGCAGGGCGTGCGGGAGCACATCACGACTGATCACGTCGTCGTCGAGACTTGGCTACTGTTAAACGCTCGCTTTCATCGTCAAGCCGCAGACCTGTTCTGGGAGCGCATTCGCATTGGTCGCGTCCAGATCGAGCATGTCTCAGCGCGGCCGATTTCGAAGCGGCGTGGTCCATTGGTAAAATGTTTCCCGATCAGAATTTCTCGATCGTCGATCGTACGAGCCTTGCGGTGATGGAGCGACTCGGCCTCACTCGCGCAATAAGCTTCGACGATGATTTCGCCGCTTATCGCTACGGCCGCAACCGCGACCGCGCGTTTGAGGTGCTGCGATAGACGAGAGCGGACGCCACCTCACTCCCCCGTCCATTGCGGCGCGCGCTTGTTGAGGAAGGCGTCGAGGCCTTCGCGGAAATCGCGGCTCATGTAGCACATCAGGATGAGGTCCTCGCCCTCCTCGCGCGACAGCCGGCGCATCAGGCGGGCGAGCGCCTGCTTGGTGGCGGCGAGCGTGAGCGGCGCGTTGCCGGCGACGGTGGCGGCCAATTCGTCGGCGCGCCTCTGCAGCGCCGCCAGATCCTCGACCACTTCGTTGAGCAGGCCGATCGCGGCCGCCTCCGCGGCGCCGATCAGGCGCGCGGTGAAGATCAAATCCTTGACGCGCGCGGGGCCGACCAGGGCGGTGAGCCGGCTGATGCTCGACATCGATAGGCAATTGCCCAGCGTGCGCGCGATCGGAAAGCCCATCTTCACGCTTTTGGTGCCGATGCGCAGGTCGCAGCAGGCGGCGATGCCGGCGCCGCCCCCGGTGCAGGCGCCGTTGATCGCCGCGATGGTCGGCACGCGGCATTGCTCGAGCCGGCCGAGCACGCGGTCGATGCGGGATTCGTAGTCGAGCGCATGCTGCGGCGTGGTGAAGGCGCGGAACTGGTTGATGTCGGTGCCCGCGGCAAACGCCTTGTCGCCGGCGCCCTGGAACACCAGCGCCTTGATGGCGCGATCGTTGTTGGCCTGCTCGCAAATCTGCGCGAGCCGCTCGTACATGGCGAACGTAAACGCGTTGCGCGCCTGCGGCCGATTGAAGGTGACGCGGCCGACGCCGTCGCGCAGGTCGAAGAGAAGATCATCATTGACTGTGGTTTGCTGGTCCATGAGCCCAGGTTCCGTGGCCGCGCGAATTGGCACACTCGCTCGGTTCAGCCGAGCCGCCCTTCGCTAATGCGCGGTGCTCGATTCAATGCCTTCGATGTCCTCCAGCATGGTCTGGCCGAGATGGCGGATCGCCTCCGCCATCAAAGCCGCCCACTGGTCCTTCGGACCGAGCATGATGGTCTCGGCCAAGCTCTCGGAAATGCGCGCGACCATGTCGCCGAGGTCGACGTTGTCCTGCCCTTCGATGCGCTCGCGCACCAATTCGTTGATGTCACAGTGCAGGCAATCGCTCATCCGACAACTCCATGATTTCTTAGCTGCCATAGGGTGGGCTGAGCGCAGCGAAGCCCACGCAAGCAAGACGCGTGGGCACGGCGCTTCGCGCCTTTGGCCCACCCTACAGATAATTACGCCCGGACGTGCCTGCCGACGAACGCCACCATGCGGGCGAACATGTCGCCGGTCTTGGTGAGATCGGGCGAATGGCCGGCATGGCGCTCCATGTCGATGTATTCCAGCGCAATGTCGCCGCCGGCCTTTTTGTAGTAGGCGCAGAAGCGCTGCGGCTCGTTGCCGGGGAACTCGGAATCGGGGTCCTTGTAATCGTGCTGCAGGTCGTTGCGGCCCTGGTACCAGACCGCCGGCGGCAGCGCGGCCTTTTCGCCGCGCTCGAGCGCCAGGAGCGGGTTGCCCTCGGCCATGGCGGCTTCGCTGCCCCAGTACGAGTCGTGCCGGGGAATAATGGATTTGCCCCAGTCCTTGCCGGCCGCAAGGTCGCGCTTGGCGTGGCGGTAGCGCGACAACGGATTGATCACCGGCCACGACATGATCACGCAGCGCACCGCGGCGTCCTGCGCAGACGCGCCGGCCGCGGCGGCCGCACCGGCCGGCAGCGCCAGCGCGCCATAGCGCGGATCGCGCGGGCGCATCGCGACCAGCATCGCCAAATGGCCGCCGCTCGACTGGCCCGACAGGCCAATGAGGTCGGGACGGGTTTTCAGCTCGCGCGCATTGGCCTTGGCCCAGCGCACCGCGTAGTTGATGTCCTGCACCGAGGCCGGATACGGATCCTCATTGCCGGAGCGGAAATCGAGCGCAATCGACACCATGCCGTGCGCCGCCATGTATTCGTGGCGCAAATGCTCGGACAGCCGGTCGCTCATGCACCAGGCCCCGCCGTGGCACTCGACCAGCGCCGGGAACGGCCCCTGCCCGCGCGGCTTGAACAGCCGCGCCAAGAGCGGCTTGTTGCCGTGGCGCAAATATTCGACGTCGCTCACGTCATAGTCGGCGGTTGCTTCGGCTTCGAGGGTCGCAGTGGTCATGGCGCGGGGTCTCCTTGGGATCGAAGAATAGTCTAGCCCGGATGCTGCGCCGGTAAAATCGGCGGCACCTGCCGCGGCCGAATAGCGCGATTGGGTGGCCAATGCGGCGGCCGGCCGTTTCGAAGGGCCGGCGTCCCGACCGTTTGTCGATAAGAACGCCCCTTAGCGGTGCTGCTCTTCCTGCGGCTCCACCGGCGCAGGCACGGAACCAGCCGGGCCGGCCGGCGCGCCCATGGCGGGCCCGCGCGGGTCGTTCTTGTTGGACATGCACCGTGCCATGAATTGCGCGCGTTTGGCGCCGGCGAGCTTCTGCTGGTCGGCGTAGAACTTGCAGGTCGCGGCCTTCTGTTTCGGCGTCGCCGCACCAGCCGGGCCAGGCAGCAGCGCAAGGGATGTGGCGGCCAAAACACCAGCCAAGAAACGAGCCAAGAAACGAGCCAAGAAACCGGTCAGTAGCGTAGAGCGATGCATCGCGGGCCTCCTCGGTACCAGGGTCAAGCTCCCGGCATTTTGCGGCGATAGTGCGGATCAGAGCGCCGATGGGATCGCCCGCCGCAGTTTTCGGGCATGGCGCAGTGACGAGCATGCGGGTTATGACATGATTCCCGAACGACGACAGCGCCGCCGCTCCGCATGCCTCCCGCCGCCAAGGTCAGCCCTACGCTTGCCCGCATTACGCCCGGCCTGACCGGAACGGCCGCGCTGGTCGTCGCGGCCGAACACACCGCGCCCTTCGTCGGTTCGGGCCGCATCGCGGTGCTGGCAACGCCGGTGATGATCAACGTCATCGAGGCCGCCGCCTTGGCCGCGGTCGAGCACCTGCTGCCCGCCGGCCATCAGAGCCTCGGCATTCACCTCGACGTGAGCCACACCGCGGCAACACCGGTCGGGCTGCGCGTCACGGCAAGCGCCGAGGTTTTGCGCGTCGAAGGCCGCACCATCACGTTTCGGGTGGAGGCGCGCGACCCTTTCGAGGTGATCGGCGGCGGCACCCATCAGCGCATCGTCGTCAGCGTCGAACGGTTCGACGCGCGGGTGCAGCGCAAGATCGCCGGGCCGCAGCCATAATCGGCCTTGCGGTCGCGGTGCAGTCTTGACGCCGCTCAGGCGGCCTTGCGCGCCCGGCCGGCGAACAGGCCGAGCACGAAAAGAACGACCGCGGCGACCGCAGCGACGATGGCATGCTTCATGTGCATGTGCTGCGAGCCCGGAATGTAACCGGGCATGAACGTCGGCAACGAGCCGGCCTGGGTCGTGTAATACAACACCGCAACAACGGCGCAGATAATGGCGAGAAGAAAGGCGAGCATTTTCATCGCATATGTTCCCGTCGTTGAAAGCGCAGCCGCATGCCGACCGGCACCGGCAAGGGGTTAGCACGCGCCGTGCACATTGGCGAGGTCGGCCGGCGACGGTGTGGATGACCTCGAACGGGGAGCCTTGCCCCGTGCGCCGCACCCGGCCCCGCCGTTCTTGACCGCAGCGGTTCGAATGTCCACTTGGGCGAGGGTATGGTCGCACGGGAGCCTGGCATTGCGCCGCCGCGTTGTCGTTCGCCAAATCAGCAGACGCAGCCTGTTGCACGGCGCCGCAGCCCTGTGCGGCATGGTTGGCTTGTCGATGCCGGTCGCAATGTCGAGGTCCGAGGCGGACGCCGAGATGGACGGTGAAGTCGCAGGCATCATGGACCCGGCGATGGCCGCGCTCGCGCCGGCCAGCGCCGCCGGCGGTCTTGCTGCCGCGGTCCGCATCGACGGCTGCACCTTGTTCTTCAATCGCGGCGTGGCCGACGAACGCACCAAACAGCCGATCACGTCGGATTCGCTGTTCAACGTCGCCTCGGTGCGCAAGCTGTTCGAGGCGACGCTGGTGGCCGAAGGAGTGCTGCGCGGCGAGCTTTCGCTCGACGATCCGGTCAACAAATATGTGCGTGAATTGCACGGGGCGTATATCCGCCGGGTCACCATCGGCGAGCTCGCAACTCACACCTCCGGCCTGCTGTTGCCGACCGATCATCCACCGTGGCCCGACGCATCCTATTCGCTCGCCCAGTTCCTCCATATGCTCAACGCCTGGATGCCGCAGCACGGAGAGCGGCCGGGCAAGCAACGCATCTACACGCATGCCGGCTACGTGCTGCTGCAGCTCGCGATCGAGCGCCGCTACGGCACCGCGATCGCGGCGCTGATCCGACGCCGCATCCTCAAGCCGCTCGGCATGACTTCGACGCTGGTGCCGGAACGCGGGCCGGACAACCGCGCCGTGATGGATCCGCAATTCATGCGGCGGACGGTGCAAGGCTATTCGGCCGACGGCGCGCCGATCGGACCGCCGGGCAATCAGCAGAGCTATTACGACTTTCCGGGCACCGGGCAGATGTTCTCATCGGCGCGCGACCTCGCCGTCCTGGTCGCCGCCAGTCTGGGCGACCAAAAAGCCGTCGATCCGCAAATCGGCAAGGCGCTGCAATTCACCCAGCGCGAATTTTTTCGCGTCAACGCGCAATACGGCCAGGCCATGGCGTGGGAGGTCAACGATCTGAGCGGCCCGACCATCATCGACAAGCCGGGCGGCCTCAACAACGCCTCGGCCTATGTGGGCCTGGTGCCGGAGCGCAAGCTCGGGCTCGTCATTCTCTCCAACCGCGGCGACATGCATCCGTACGATGCGGCGCGCACCGCGATTTTGCCGGCACTGGCCAAGTTGCCGGCAGAGCCGACCAAATCCTGATCGCTGACCTGGTCAGTAAGGCCGCACCGTGCCCTGCACGGTCGTGCGCAGCAACAGCCGCCGCTCGGTCGTGGGAAAATCCCGGCGCGCGTGCGAGGAGCAGCGGTTGTCCCACAACAACAGATCGCCGACCCGCCAGACGTGCTCATAGACGAACTCGGGCTGCTCGGCGTGGTCGAACACCGCGTTGAGCAAACGATCGCTCTCGTCTGCCGGCAGGTCGAACACTTTCACCGTCATCAGGCGGTTGACGTAGACCGCCTTGCGCCCGGTGTCTTCATGGGTGCGGAACACCGGATGCGTGCACTCGGCAAAGGCGTCGGTACCCATTTTACCGCCGCGGATGGTGGTGCCGTAATTGTAATGGTGCAGCGCCTTCTTGCCCTCCAAACGGTCGCGGATCGCCGGATCGAGCGTGGCGTAGGCGGCGTAACCGCTGGCGAACAGCGTGTTGCCGCCGGCCGAGGGAATCTCCACCGCATAAAGCAGCGTCGCCTTGCTCGGCACCTCGGCATGGATCATGTCGTGATGGAACATCATCTCGCCGTCCGGCAACACGCCGATCGGCTCGCCGTTCTCGCGGATGTTCGAGACCATCATGATACCGGGCAACAGCGACGAATAGCCCTTGGGAAAGTATTTCGGCGGCCGCGACAGCTTGCCGATCTCGCCGAAGAAGCTGGTGGCGCGGAC
>JASHQS010000049.1 GCA_030038995.1 Xanthobacteraceae bacterium | reverse complement strand
CCGCTCCACCCGACTGGCCGACTCTGTCCGCGACCGCGAAATCGCAACCAGGCTCGCAACCTCTTCATTCGTCATTGCCAGCTCAACAGCATGCCGCCATGTTGCCATGATCCATTCCTCGTTCAGCCAATCGCAAACGAGGAATCCGCAAACAAACCACTCGTTCCATGATCAGTTTCATGGAATCTGTCGTCTAGATCGGCTAGCGCTCGGGAACGTGCCGATGCATCCGCTGTTGTCGAGACTGCCGCCATGGCCGGATTGTCGCAATGCGTCTTGCGTTTTTTGGTGCTCGCCGCGCTGCTGGTGTCCGCGAGCGGCGCTGCCGCCCAGCCTGTTGCGCCCATGAGCGGTCAGATCGCCAGCGGTCAGATCGTCGCTGCCGCGGGCGGGGTGAATCTTGCGGCAGAGGTCACGCGCGTTGCGCTTATGCCAAGCGGCGGCGCCGGCGATTTGCGCGGCCGACTCGCCGAGTTCGCCCCGCGGCGCGCCCTGTTTCTGGTCCTCGACGATCTGCGCGCGGCGCAGCAGCCCGGAATTATCTATGAGATCTATCTCGGACTGCCGCCGGGAGCAGTGCCGAGCGCGGACGATCCGCATTACGTCGGCACGCTCAACTTCTTCGCCGTCGCGCCGCCGAACACCGCCCGTCAATCGCGCAGCTACGACGTCACGGCCCTGATCCGACGGCTGCTTTCGGCAGGCTTGCCGGGCGATGGGCTTGCGGTCACCATCGTCGGCAAGCGACAAGGCATGGCCTCGGGCGTCTCTCCCAGCATCGGCGGGGTCGCGCTGGTGGCCCAGTAACATCCTGAGCACGCGATATCAGGATCCGGAAAAGCGTGGCTTTGCGGTTCGCCGATCAGGCCCGATGCGCTGCTGACCCAACGGCTTCAAAGGACACGCCAAGCCGGCCCCTGACACAACCCTGAAGACCGATTAAGATCGGTGCGACACGACGGTGACGGCGGCGAGGGTTTCGCGACGGGATGCCGCCATTCGCGGCAGGGAGACCACGGCGATTAAGATCGCTCATGCCGACGAAGCGGAATGCAAGCGCGGCCTGCAGCATCGCCGCGGCACTTTCCATTACCGGCACCTGCTTGACGGCAGGCCGGGCACCCCAGGCAGCTTCCAGTTCAACATCGGGCAGATCGAGGGCGATTTTGTCTCGCCGCGGGTGCTGCCGGACCTTGCCGGCATTGCGGCGCGCTGGCCGGTGCAGGTCGAGGCCGCCGAATAGGCGCGGGCGCAACCAAAAACGACGCGAGGGTCGCTGATGCCGCTGCCATCGCTCTATCGTTCAGGCGACGGTTTTCGTCCGTGGCGCATCACCCATGCCGCCGCCTGCGGCGCCGCGCTCGGCGCCCTGGCAGCGTTGTTCAAGAAGCTGGCGCCGCTCGGCGGCACCGGCGCCGGCGGCTTATCGCATCGGCCAGCGGGTATCGCCGAGATCGCCGCCGTGGCGCTCGCTTTCGCGCTTCTCTGCGCGGGCGCCGCGCTGCTGCGCAATTTTTTGGCGCGGCGGCTGGTCTGGCACGAAGGCCGTTGAGCCAAAGCCGCCGCCGCGGATAGCCGGCATTAATGTTACCAAACAATTCAACGGCGCGATGCGCCGGTTATAAACCAATTCGGCCGGCACTTTTCCTACAATGCGCGTGACTTGCCGTTGGTTTTGGGCCGCTCATGCGTCCGCTTTACGCCGCGTTGTTCTTGCTTTTTTTGCCGGCCGCCGCCGCATCGTCCGCGCTCGCGCAGCGCGCGCCGGTGATCGTCATTCCCGGCCGCCCGGACGTGCCCGTCTATATCCACGGCATCGATGCATCGTGGGGCATCGTCGAAGGCGAGTTCGGCCTCGACCGTCCCAACATGGTGACGCAGACGGTGGTCTGGCGGCCCTATCCGCCCGCGATCGCCTATCCGACGCCCGGTTATTATCCGGCGGACGGCAAGCGGCCGCGCGTCGGCCGCCTCGAAATCCTGCCGCCGGCCAATCGCAAGCTGCCGCCGCCGGCGCCGACCTATTACCGCTATTGGTCGAGCGAGTCGGCGCCGTATCCGGCGACCGAATACGCGCCCAATTACACACCGGGGTCGATCGTCGTTGCGCCGCAAGTCGGGCGCGGCGGCGCGCGGCCGCAGCCGGGCCATCAAAACGAAGGTGGAGGGCACAAAGGTCGGTGAATTTTCGTCGGCAGTCCGCGCCGCGGCCTGTCCAAAACCGCCTTCTTACAGGAGGCTCATCAGTCAGGGAGTGCCATGTCTTTACAGTCTTCACGGTCTTCACATCGCGTCCTGCTCGCTGTTGTTGCCGCGGCTTTCACCGTTGGCATGACTTCGCTCGCCTTCGCCGACGGTTGGGGCTGGGGCTGGGGCAGGGGCTGCGGCGGCTGTACGGCGCCGAGCGCGGCCGTCGTCTATGCGCAGCCGGTCGCGCCGCTTCCGCCTCTACCACTGCCGCCGCCGCCGATCGTGGCCGGCTGGACCACGGGTTGCGGCTGCCACTCGGTAGTCTACGCCACGCCGCCCGCACCGGTGCTCGAGCCGACGCCGATTGCGCCGGCGCCGATCTACGTCGTCAATCAAGGCCCCGAATATACCGGGCCAGGCATCGTGGTGCCGTACCACACCTGGACGCCGACGCCGGGCTATGGTCCGGTGTTCGGTTATCCCCATAGGCCGCACTACGGTTACGGCTACCGCTACCGCCATCGTTATGGCTACGGCATTCGCGCGTGGCGATATCGCACCCATTTTGCGTATCACCGGCCTTTTATCGGCCGCCCGTACCGCCGCTGGCCGACGCCGACGTGGCGGCGCCACTGGTACCGCTAGCGGGTCGACGCATCAGCGCAGATCTCGCTCATGTAGCGTCACTTCCTCGTCATGCGCGGGCTTGACCCGCGCATCGATGCGGCCCCAACGCAGCATGGATTGCCGGGTCGAGCCCGGCAATGACGAACCGAGGAGTTGCGATTCGGTCGGAGCGGAACGTGCTTTAGACTCGCGCGCAAACCATAGGCGCATCGACATCGGCTGGATGAACGCGCCGGCATGGTCCGGCTGTCTTGCCGGGAACCGCACGCCGATCCGGCAAAACGCCGCACTGACCGCCGCGAGCGCCGCGCCGTGCTCGGGCGCAAGCCAAATGCCAACTTACCCCGCAGCGATCTTTCGCCGCGGCGATGTGCATTGACTCGTTCGTTTGCAATGATTTGAACGATTCGACCTCTCGCGATTTTCGCCGAGGCCCGGTGGTTCGCAGCAGAGGCAGCGCAAGTTCATTGAAGAACAAGAGCGCGAGCCGGAGGCGTGACTCGGAGGCTCGCTTTGTGGAGGAAACGATGAGCAATCACATGACCCGTCGCAGCGTCAGCGCCGGCATTGGCGCGACCGTGCTTTCGCCGGCATTGGCTCCCGCCCTTGCGGCAAGCGGCGAACCCATCAAGATCGGCTTCGGCATGGCGCAGAGCGGCCCGCTCGCGCCTAACGGCCAACAGGCGCTGCTCGCCTCCCAGATCTGGGCGGAGGAAGTCAACGCCAAGGGCGGCCTGCTCGGCCGCCAAATCCAACTGGTGCATTACGACGATCAGTCCAATCCGTCGATCGTGCCGGCCCTGTACACGAAGCTGCTCGACGTCGACAAATGCGATCTCGTCGTCAGCGGCTACGGCACCAACATGGTGGCGCCGGCCCTTCCCGTCGTGATGCAAAAGAACAAGGTCTTCGTCAGCCTGTTCGCGCTCGATGCCAACGCCCAATTCAAGTACCCGAAATACTTCTCGATGCTGCCGACGGGAGGGCCGAACCCGCGACGGGCGTTCAGCGAAAACTTCTTCGCGGTTGCCGCCGCGCAGCAGCCGAAGCCGCAAACGCTGGCGCTCGCCGGCGAGGACGCCGAGTTTTCCCGCAACGCCATGGATGGCGCGCGCGAAAATGCAAAAAAATACGGCTTCCGGATCGTTTACGACAGGACCTATCCGCCGAACACAACCGACTTCTCCTCGGTGGTCAGGGCCATCCAGGCGGCCAACGCCGACATGGTGGTGGTCTGTTCCTATCCGCTCAGTTCGGTCGGCATCGTGCAGTCCGCCAATGAACTCGAGCTGAGGCCGAAAATGTTCGGCGGCGGCATGGTCGGCCTGCAGACGACGGTGTTCAAGAACAAGCTCAAGTCGAAGCTCAACGGCATCGTGAACTACGAGAATTGGGTGCCGTCGGCCAAATTGATGGCGCCGGCGGCCGATTTCTTCAAAAAGTACCAGGCGCGCGCGCCGAAGCTCGGCATCGACCCGCTCGGCTACTATCTTGGCGGCTGGGGCTACGCCCGCATGCAGCTTTTGGGCGAGGCCATTGCTGGCGCCAACAGCATCGACGACGCCAAGGTCGCCGATTACCTGCGCGACAATGCATTCAACACCATCATGGTTGACAACCTCAGGTTCGGCAAAAACGGCGAATGGCTCAAAGCGCGGCAATTGGAGGTGCAGTACCACGACATCAGCGAAGCCGCGAACCTCGAGACTTGGCGCGGCATGAGCTACCAGACGGTGCTCGCTCCGCCGGACGAGGTGACCGGCAAGATCATTTATCCCTATGCGAAAGCGCTCAAGGCGTAGGAGGCCGGTTATCAGGGGATGAGCGGACGCGGCTAAGGACAGTCGCGGCTCAAGCAGCGCGGCTTTGCGGCGTGGCGGCTGTGAGGGAAGGCTGCAGGTGAGCAAGATAGCCGGGCAGGTTCCGAAACGCGAAGTGATGAAGGTCGCCCAAGGACGCAACTCGGTATCCATGCCGTTCCCAGGCCATGGTCAAAGCTTGCCTTGAAAACAAGGACACATGCCCATTACGCGGCCCGACATACCACCAGTTCAGGCGCTGCTGATCAAAATCCGCGGGCTGCAGGAGCGTTGAGAAGAAAACCAATCCCGGATCGGCTGCCAACTCGACGATAGAGCGAATACCGGCAAGCGGGTCGGGCAAATGTTCAAGCGTCTCGAAGCTTATGACGAGATCGAACTTGCCTGAAGGTCGCTTCGCGTATTGCGGCACCATCGGATCGTAGGTCACCGCTGCCGCAAAACCGGCTTCGCGCAACACGGCGCAAAGCGTATCGTTGCCGCCGCCGAAGTCCAGGACCCGCGTTTGGCTGCGCAGCGGACTCCATAAACGTATCACTGCGCCGGCATTCGCGCGGGGCCGGAAATCGGAATAATCCGGATCAACGAGCTTGTATTCCTCATTGTAGATGTGGGTTTTGAACTGCTCGACGGTCCAATCGTCGAACGCGTCGGTGAACAGGAAATTGCAGTTGCCGCAGCGCCGGTAATAGATCGGCATGCCCGACAGACGGAATTGAACGCCACGAACGCCGACGCAGGTCTGGTGGAAATCAACGACGCCAAAAAGCGGCGCCGGGCTGCCGCAGATCTTGCAAGGGCAGGGCGCTGTCGAGACTGGTCTTAGGCCGTCGAGCATGGGGCGGACGCCGGGATCGTCAAATCGTCACGAAAATCATATGCGGCAGGGCCTTACGACTTGGTTAATGGGCGGTTACCGCTCCCTTTGCGAGCCTCGAACGAAGCGGCTATCAGCCGGCTGGAGCAAGATGATTTCAGGTCAGCACAGCGCACTCGCAATGACGATGTGCTGAACGAACTCAACCTGATCATGCTCCAAGACGGCGAAAGCGCGCGAGGGGCTTTTTCAGCTACGCGACCGCGCGGCTGGCGATATAGAGCGCCAGCGCCGCGGCGTTCGAGACGTTGAGGCTTTGGATCGTGCCGGGCAGATCGAGCCGCGCCAGCCGATCGCAGGTCGCCGCCGTCAATTGCCGCAAGCCTTTGCCCTCGGCGCCGAGCACCAGAACGAGCGGCGCGCGCAAGCCGACGGCGGCAA
>JASHQS010000048.1 GCA_030038995.1 Xanthobacteraceae bacterium | reverse complement strand
CTTGGCGGCATCGATCCAGGCGTCGGGAACGCCGTCGGCGCGCGCCTGCGCTGCAATTTCGGGATTGTTTGGATCGAGGAAGAGGCCGAGCTGGGCCTCGTACAGGTTCTGCGGGTCTGCGACGCTGGCGGCGCGTTCGATCCCGTCCGCATCATAAAGGAGCACGCCCAGATAGCGGATGCGTCCGACGCAGGTTTCCGAGCAAACCGTGGGTTGGCCGGCCTCGATGCGCGGATAACAGAAGATGCACTTTTCCGCCTTGCCCGAGGTCCAGTTGTAATAGATCTTCTTGTACGGACACCCCGACACGCACATGCGCCAACCGCGGCACTTGTCCTGATCGATGAGGACGATGCCGTCCTCTTCCCGCTTGTAGATCGAGCCCGACGGGCAGGAAGCGACGCAGCTCGGATTGAGGCAGTGCTCGCACAGGCGAGGCAGGTACATCATGAAGGTGTTTTCGAACTGCCCGTAAATGTCCTTCTGCACCGCTTCGAAATTGTAGTCCTGCGAGCGCTTGTCGAATTCGCCGCCGAGGATCTCCTCCCAGTTCGGACCCCATTCGATCTTGTCCATCGGCCGGCCGCTGACCAACGACAGCGGGCGCGCCACCGGCGCCGTCGGCAATTCCGGCGCGATCTGCAGGTGCTCGTAGTCGAAGGTGAACGGCTCGTAATAGTCGTCGATCTCGGGCAGGTTCGGATTGGCGAAGATGTTGGCGAGAATCGCCCAGCGTCCGCCCTGCTTGGGCACGATCTTGCCGTTCTTCTTGCGCTTCCAGCCGCCGTTCCAGCGCTCCTGGTTTTCCCAATCCTTCGGATAGCCGATACCGGGCTTGGTCTCGACGTTGTTGAACCAGGCGTATTCCATCCCCTGTCGCGAGGTCCAAACGTTCTTGCACGTCACCGAGCAGGTGTGACACCCGATGCACTTGTCGAGGTTGAGCACCATCGCGACCTGTGCGCGTATCTTCATGACGCGGCCTCCTCGATCACCTTATCGACCGGATTGGAATGGTCGAGCCATTCGACCTTGGCGAGCTTGCGCATGATGACGAACTCGTCGCGGTTTGAGCCCACGGTGCCGTAGTAATTGAAGCCGTAGGACAGCTGCGCGTAGCCGCCGACCATGTGGGTTGGCTTGAGCAGGGTGCGGGTCACCGAATTATGGATGCCGCCGCGCTGGCCGGTGATCTGCGAGCCCGGCACGTTCACGATCTTCTCCTGCGCGTGGTACATGAGGCACATGCCTTCCTGCACGCGCTGGCTCACGACGGCACGGACGGCGAGCGCGCCGTTCACATTATAGAGCTCGATCCAGTCGTTATCGACGATGCCGGCCTTCTTGGCGTCGGTTTCGGAAATCCATACGATCGGGCCGCCGCGCGATAACGTGAGCATCAGAAGATTATCAGTGTAGGTCGAATGGATTCCCCATTTCTGATGCGGCGTTATGAAATTGAGCACCACCTCGGGATGCCCGTTGCCGCGCTTGCCCAGCATGTCGGCGACCGTGCGGGTATCGATCGGCGGCCGATAGACAGCGAAGCTTTCGCCGAAATCGCGGAACCAGCGATGATCCTGATAGAAATGCTGCCGGCCGGTCAGCGTCCGCCATGGAATCAGCTCATGCACGTTGGTGTATCCGGCCGTGTAGCTGACGTGCTCGCTTTCGATGCCGGACCAGGTCGGCGAGGAGATGATTTTCCGCGGCTGGGCGACGAGGTCGCGGTAGCGAATCTTTTCGTCCTCGCGTTTTTTCGCGAGGTGAACGTGATCGCGGCCGGTTGCCGCGCCAAGCGCCTTCCAGGCTTTGACCGCGACCTCGCCGTTGGTTTCCGGCGCGAGATAGAGAATGACTTCAGCGGCATCGATGTCGCTTTGAATGCGGGGCCGCCCATTGGTGGGCCCGCCATCGTCGACCTTGTAGTTCAGTTCGCCAAGGCCGCGCACCTCGTCTTCGGTATTCCAGGCGATGCCCTTGCCACCGTTGCCGAGCTTGTCGGCCAATGGTCCCAGCGCGGTAAAGCGGCGGTAGGTGTTGGGATAATCGCGCTCGACGACTGTGATCTGCGGCGCCGTTACCCCCGGCACCAAGTCGCATTCGCCTTTTTTCCAGTCCCGAACGTCTGTTTGAGCAAGCTCCGCCGCGGTATCGTGAAGGATCGGCGTCAGCACCACGTCTCGTTCGACGCCGAGATGACCCTTGGCGAGCGCCGAGAAGCGCTGCGCAATTGTCTTGTAGATTTCCCAATCGCTTCGCGCCTCCCAAACCGGATCGACTGCCGTCGACAGCGGATGGATGAAGGGGTGCATATCGGTCGTGTTCAGGTCGTTCTTTTCGTACCAGGTCGCGGTCGGCAGCACGATGTCCGAGTAGAGGCAGCTTGTCGACATGCGGAAGTCAAGCGTCACGACCAGATCGAGCTTGCCTTCGGGCGCGGGATCCCGCCACGCCACCTCGGTAGGCTTGTTGCCTCCCATCTCTCCCAAATCCTTGCCCTGCAGCCCGTGCCGGGTGCCGAGGAAATGCCGCAGGAAATATTCATGACCCTTGCCGGACGACCCGAACAGGTTGGAACGCCAGATGAACAGGTTCCGTGGGAAGTTTTTCAGCGCATCCGGATCCTCGCAGGCCATGCGGATGCGGCCGTCCTTCAGGCCGGCGGCAACGTAGTCCTTGATAGGAACGCCCGCTGTCTCCGCTTCTCTCGCCAGCCCCAATGGGTTCACGGCGAGCTGCGGCGCCGAAGGCAGCCAGCCCATCCGTTCCGCACGAACGTTGAGATCGATCATGCTGCCGCGATAGGGGGCCGGATCGGCGAGCGGCGACAGCAATTCCTCGACGCCCAATTTCTCGTAGCGCCATTGGTCGCTGTGCGCGTAGAAGAATGAGGTGCCGTTCATGTGGCGCGGCGGCCGTACCCAATCGAGCGCGAACGCCAACATGGTCCAGCCGGTCTGCGGCCGCAGTTTCTCCTGCCCCACGTAGTGCGCCCAGCCGCCGCCGGAGATGCCGACCGTCCCGCACATCATCAGGAAATTGATGATGCTGCGGTAGTTCATGTCCTGGTGATACCAGTGGTTCATGCCGGCGCCGATGATCACCATCGAGCGCCCTTGCGTCTTCTCAGCGTTGTGCGCGAATTCACGCGCGACCGTGATGGCCTTCTCGGCCGGAACGCCGGTAATGGGCTGCTGCCAGGCCGGCGTGTACGCCACGTTGTCCGCAAAGCTCTTGGCGCAAGCGCCGCCCAGGCCGCGATCGAGCCCGTAATTGGCGCACAGCAGGTCGAGCACCGTCGTCACCAACGCTTCGCCGTCGGCCAGGGCGACGCGCTTGGCCGGCACGTTGCGCACCAGAACGTCTGCGCCCTGGTCGTTGGACGCGAAGCGCTCGTGCGGTCGGCCACCGAAATAGGGAAACGCAACCGGCACCACGTCGTCGCGCCGGTCGATAAGGCTCAGCGCGAGATTGACGTCTTGCCCGGTCTCGCCGTCCCTGGCTTCCAGGTTCCATCGTCCTTTGGCTTCGCCCTCGGCCGGCCAGCGATAGCCGATCGAGCCCTGCGGCACGACCAAATTGTCGGTTTTCTCGTCGATTGCGACAGTCTTCCACTGGGCTCGATTGGATTTCGGCGCTGCCGGCAAATCGCTGTGCCGCACGTACCGATCGGGCACGTAGCGGTCGCCGGCGCGGCGCAGCCGCACCAGCATCGGCATGTCGGTGTAGCGGCGGCAGTAATCCTGAAAATAAGGGACCGTCCGATCGAGGAAGAACTCGCGCAGAACGACGTGGCCCATCGCCATGGCGAGGGCGGCGTCGGTACCTTGCTTCGGATGCAGCCAGAGGTCCGAAAGTTTGGCGACCTCCGCGTAGTCGGGCGTGATCGCCACGACCTTGGTGCCGTTGTAGCGCGCCTCGACGAAGAAATGGGCATCGGGCGTGCGCGTCTGCGGCACGTTCGAGCCCCAGGCGATGATGTAACTCGAATTGTACCAGTCGGCCGATTCCGGCACATCGGTCTGCTCGCCCCACGTCTGCGGGCTCGATGGCGGCAAGTCACAATACCAATCGTAAAAAGAAAGCAGCGTTCCGCCGATCAGGCTGAGATAGCGGGCTCCCGATGCGTACGACACCATCGACATGGCGGGAATTGGCGAGAAGCCGACGACGCGATCGGGTCCGAAGGCCTTGATGGTATGGATATTGGCGGCGGCAATGATCTCGCTCACTTCATCCCAGGTGGAGCGCACGAAGCCGCCACGCCCGCGCATTTCCTTGTAGGATCTTGCCACTCCGGCATCGTCGATAATTGAGGCCCACGCCTCGACCGGAGCCATCGTCTTGCGCGCCTCGCGCCATGCCTTGACCAGCCGGCTACGCACCATCGGGTATTTGATACGGCTCGCGCTGTAGAGATACCAGCTGTACGACGCGCCCCGCGAGCATCCGCGCGGCTCATGGTTGGGCATGCCCGGCCGCGTACGCGGGTAATCGGTCTGCTGCGTTTCCCAGGTGACGACGCCGCTCTTGACGTAAATCTTCCAACTGCAGCCGCCGGTACAATTGACGCCGTGAGTCGAGCGCACGATTTTGTCGTGCTGCCAGCGTTGCCGGTAGCCTTCCTCCCACATTCGATCTTCGTCTCGCAATTCGCCAAGCCCGTCGGCGAACGATTCCCGTCGTCGGGTCAGATAGGTGAGACGTTCGAGAAAGTGACTCACGGTACCGCTCCGATCTTGCTGAGCGAGACGGGAGTGCGGGCCAGTACATCTTCACCCATGACCGGCAGGCGCCGCACCTCCGTCGTGTAGTTGAGAACCAACGATATCCGGACAACGCCATAAAGGAACATGAGGCAATAAATGCGGCGGCGAAGACCGCTTTGACTTCGATCAAAGCCCATCCGTGGGGTGAAGTCTATTCGATGGCGGCGTCGATCCCTCACAATTTGTGGTTCAGTTGAACAGCAGCAGACCATGGCTACCCATGACAGCGCCCAGCACGGTGATGAGGCTGACGAACAGCAGGATTCGGTGCAGCCATTCCACGCGCCTGAAGGCAAGTTCCGGGGCGGATTGCCCGAACAGCCACCGTTGCAAGTGCAACGGCTCGACAATGAAAAGCATCAGCGTGAAGACCAGCCAAACGACGACCATCGCGTCCATCCACCAATAGGCGGCATGCCGGAACCGATCCCAGATGTCGAAACGATAGACCATATAGAATCCGGTCAGTCCCACGATCGCCGTCGAAATCCGCGCCTGCCAGGCAAAGCGCCGCTCGATCTGGTCGAACAGCTGCATTCGCTCATGTGGCGCCTTGAGCCGACGAACCGCCGGCAGCAATACCGTCGTCACGAACGCGACGCCGCCAATCCAAAGCACGACAAAGACCACATGCAAAGCCCGCGCAATCGCAACATCATCCATCGCTTCTATCCTACGACATCGCCAACGAGGTGATGGTGCAGGGTCACGCAAATCCACCAGTTGGCGCCAAAGACCATTTTATATGCACAACCGTCCGCGCCATACAGCGCAACCGTCGCTGCGCCGGCAGATCCGTTCCCCGCGCGAGGATGGCGGCCGCCGTCAAACCGGTTCCTCGCCGTCTTCAGCCTGATCCCGGCGTTGCCCCCTCAAGCGGATCGGCGCAGCAATTGCTGGCGCTCGCCGACATGATCGCGCGCGTGCGTCGAATAGAACGAGGCGTTTTGCTTGCCGCGCAGCGCCTCGCGCGTGAACCGAATGAGGTGATGGGCGATGAATCCCATGCCCAATGCCGCGTCGATCTGGCCGCGGCGCAGCGCCCGCCACGCGGCGCGCCAGAACGGCCGACGGTAATCCGCCAACAGCCCGACGCGAAAAGCGACGTTGAACGCCAGCACCAGCGCCGCGCGCAGATTGTTGATGGTGAGCTTGCCGCGGGCCGGCGGAATCATGCGGTTGGCGTAGGTCGCCTCGATCTGGTGGGCAAAGCGAGCGAACAAGCGCTCCGGTTCGTATGCGTAGGCGATGCAGCGCCGCCAGGTGTCGACGACTTCGTCGTAGGGACGCAGAAAGCGAACGTTGCTTTCCAGCCCGGCGTCGTCGGTGATCAGGCGGCCCTCGCGCGACAGCCGGTCCCATAGCGGGGTACGCGGCAACGCTTGCAAAAGGTTCATGGTGAGAATCGGCACCTGGGACCGATCGATGAAGGCTTTGAGCCGAGCCTCGGTGTCGGCGCTATCGGTATCGAGTCCGAGAATAATCCCGGACGTCACCTCCAGGCCGTAGCGGTTGAGCGTCTCGATGGCTTGCATCATCGGCAAGGCGGCGTTCTGTTCCTTGCGCATCGCCTTGAGCGCGTCGATCTCCGGCGTTTCGATGCCGACAAAGACCGTGAGGAACTGCGCCTGCCGCATCAGCGAGAGAATTTCAGTCTGCTTGGCGATGTTGAGCGTCGCCTCGCAGGCAAATTGCAGCGGATAATGGTGCCGGCGCTGCCAGGCGATGAGATGCGGCAGCATCTGCCGCGTCGCCTTGCGGTTGCTGATGAAGTTGTCGTCGACAAAATAGACGACCGGCGGGTGGCCGCGTTGCGCCAGCATGGCGTCGAGCTCCGCGGTGATCTGCGCCGGCGTCTTCAGCCGCGGCTGCCGGCCATAAAGTGCCGGTATATCGCAGAACTCGCAACGATACGGACAGCCGCTGGAAAATTGCAGGCTGCCGAGCAGATAACGGTCGAGCCTGATCAGGCGGTAAGCGGGCGCGGGAAAATCGGCGAGCGGAAGCCGCTCCCGGCTCTCCAAACGCTGTTGCGCCGGCGGGCAAGCGACGGTCCGGTCGAGGCAGGCGATCAAGCGATCGGTGCCGTCGCCGATTTCGCCGATATGCAGATAATCGAATTCCGGGTAGAGATCGGGCGCACCGGACACCGACGCGCCGCCCAGCACGGTCACCTTGCCGGCGGCCTTGGCCCGCGCGGCGATGTCGCGGATCTGCGGCCGCTGCACGTGCCTGCCGCTGACCATGACCACATCGGCCCAGGCGAAGTCGGCCTCGCGCGCGGCAGCTATGTTCTCGTCGATGAATCGCACTGACCACGATTCGGGCAGGTAGGCGGCAATCAGCAAGAGCCCTTGGGGCGGCATGAAAGCCCGCACCCGGCGCATCAGCCGATAGGCATGCGAGAACGTGCCGAAGGACGGCGTATAGGCCGGAAACACGCACAGCACGCGCCGCCGGTTGACGACGTTCACGGGACAACGCATGGCACTCCTCGCTCGCGCGCGCAGTGCCCCCCGCGCTTATTGCGGCATGTAATCGCTGCGGCGCGGCTGCGCCACCGCAGCATTGCGCCGGCCAAGCGGCTGACTATATTGCGGCCACGCGCGGGCCCCTCGGGGGCCCGTAACGATTTAGCGCGCTCGACGCATGAAGCTCCGCAACATCGCCATTATCGCCCACGTCGACCACGGCAAGACCACGTTGGTCGACCGGCTGCTGCAGCAATCCGGCGCGTTCCGCGACAATCAGCGCGTCGCCGAGCGCGCGCTCGATTCCAACGAGCTGGAGCGCGAGCGCGGCATCACCATCCTGTCCAAGGTGACGTCGCTGCTTTGGCGCGACGCCCGCATCAACATCGTCGACACGCCGGGCCACGTCGATTTCGGCGGCGAGGTCGAGCGCATCCTCAACATGGTGGACGGCGTGCTGGTCTTGGTCGATGCCGCCGAAGGGCCGCTGCCGCAGACCAAGTTCGTCGTCACCAAGGCGCTCAAGGTCGGGCTCAAGCCGATCGTCGTCATCAACAAGGTCGATCGGCCCGACGCGCGGCCCGCCGAAGTCGCCAACGAAGTTTTTGACCTGTTCGCCGCGCTCGATGCCACCGAGGAGCAGCTCGATTTTCCGCTGCTCTACGGCTCGGCCAAGCAGGGCTGGATGGCGGACGACGCCGGCGGCCCCAAGGACCACGGCATGACGCCGCTGTTCGAACTTGTGCTGCGCCATGTGCCGCCGCCGCAGGTCGAGGAGGGGCCGTTCCGCATGCTCGGCACCATCCTCGAAGCCAATCCGTATCTCGGCCGCATCGTCACCGGGCGCATCGTTTCCGGCAGCGTCAAGGGCAACCAGACCGTCAAGGTGCTCGACCGCCATGGCGCACTGGTCGAGGAAGGCCGCGTCACCAAGGTACTGGCATTCCGCGGCCTCGAGCGCACGCCGATCGACGAGGGTTTCGCCGGCGACATCGTCGCCGTTGCCGGCCTGCCGGAAGCCTTCGTGTCGCACACGCTGTGCGCGCCCGAAGCGGCCGAGCCGCTGCCGGCGCAGCCGATCGATCCGCCGACGCTGACCATGACGTTCCGCATCAACGATTCGCCGCTCGCCGGCACCGAGGGCGACAAGGTGCAAAGCCGCGTCATTCGCGAGCGGCTGTTGCGCGAGGCCGAAGGCAATGTCGCGCTGCGGATTTCCGAATCCATCGAGAAGGATGCGATGGAGGTCGCCGGCCGCGGCGAGCTGCAGCTCGGCATTTTGATCGAGACCATGCGGCGCGAGGGGTTCGAGCTCTCGGTGTCGCGGCCCAAGGTGCTGTTCCGGCACGGCCCGGCAGGCGAACTGCTCGAACCGATCGAGGAGGTCGTCATCGACGTCGACCAGCAGCACGCCGGCGTGGTGGTGCAGAAGCTCGCCGAGCGCAAGGGCGAGATGGTCGAGATGCGGCCGTCCGGCGGCGGGCGGGTGCGGCTGATTTTCCACGCGCCGACGCGCGGGCTGATCGGCTATAACGGCGAGCTCCTGACCGACACCCGCGGCACCGCGGTGATGAACCGCCTGTTCCACGCCTACGGCCCGCATCGCGGCGAGATCGCCGGCCGGCGCAACGGCGTGCTGATCTCGACCGATCAGGGCGAGGCCGTCGCCTATGCGATGTGGAATCTGGAAGACCGCGGCCCGATGATGGTCGAGCCGGGCTGCAAGGTCTATCGCGGCATGATCGTCGGCGAGCACAGCCGCGGCAACGACCTCGAAGTCAACGTGCTCAAAGGCAAGAAACTCACCAATATCCGCACCCATGCCAAAGACGAGGCGATTCGGCTCACCCCGCCGATTCGCATGACCTTGGAGAGGGCGCTCGCCTATATCGACGACGACGAGCTGGTCGAGGTGACGCCGAAATCGATCCGGCTGCGCAAGAAGCTCCTCGATCCCAACGAGCGCAAGCGCGACGAGCGGCGCAGGGAAGTCGAGCGGGTATGATTCGCCGCACGGCCGCCGCACCGCGCGGCAGCCGCATTCGGCGACGCGAATGTTAGCATTCGCGCTGCCCCTTGCGCCGTCCCCCCGCGGTGCGCCGCCGCAAAATGTCGCGGACCGTGGCGCTGCTGCAACAGGGCCGGCAGATTGCGACCAGACCTTGCATTTTTACGCTTGCCCCGATGGCGCCGGCGCTGCGATTCCGCTAATAATCCACATCGTTAACGATGCGTGAATCTCTGCCCTTGAAGCCCGCGGCGCCGCTTGCTTTGATCGTCCCATGAGCACCGTCCTCATCGAAATCCGCCGCGCCAAGGCCAACGACGCCACCGCGGTCGCCGAATGCCACGATGAAGCGTGGCGGACCGCCTATCAGGGCATCATCCCGGGGACCGAGCTCGAAAAGCTCATCGCCCGCCGCGGTCCGGCATGGTGGGACAGCGCCATCCGTAAAGGCAGCCGCATCGCGCTCCTGCAATTCGGCGACAAGATCGCCGGCTATGCCAATTACGGGCGCAACCGCGCCCGCAGCCTGTACTACGACGGCGAGATCTACGAGCTTTATCTGCGGCCGGAATTCCAGGGGCTCGGCTTCGGCCGGCGCCTATTCACCGCGGCGCGGCGCGATCTCGCGCAAAGCGCATACCGATCGCTGATCGTGTGGGCGCTGTCGGAAAACGAGAACGCGGTCGAATTCTATCGCGCGCTCGGCGGCAAGGCGGTGGCCCGCTCCTCGGAAAAATTCGGCACCCGCGTGCTCGACAAGGTCGCCTTCGGCTGGCAGAGCTGAGCCGCCGCGGCGCCGTTTAGAGCTTCCGACCCCCGTGACTAAGCCAACTTGTTTAGCTGGCCGCGAGCCAGTTTATAGATACTTATTAATTGATTGGCGAGCAGACCCGCGAGTAACTCTTCCATCTTCGACACATCGATCTGGTCGTTCTTGCAGGCCTCGTCGGCCTCGTCCAAGGCGTCGAAATAAGGAATGCGATTGCCAACGATCTGCGCCGGAGCGGCATCACCGCACTTGGCGCACTGGCAAAATTTTCTATAGTCGCTGCCGCGCCATGCGCAAATTTTTCGGGGAGCCCATGATGAACGTCCGCTCGTGGCTTGTTGCGGCTGGGCTGGCGCTCGTCGCGGCGACCAGCGCGTCGGCGCAAGAGCGCTATCCGACGCACGTGGTGAAGATCGTGCTGCCGGTGCTGCCGGGCTCGACCACCGACATTCTGGCGCGGCTCGTCGCCAAGGCGCTGCAGGACAAATGGGGCAAGCCGGTCATCGTCGAGAACATGGCGGGCGCGGCGATGAATCTCGGCGCCGAATACGTCGCCCATGCCGAGCCCGACGGCTATACGCTGTTGCTCTGCCCGCCGGCGCCGCTCGCCATCCAGCAGCTGCTCTATCACAACCTCAAATACGACCCGACCAAATTCGTGCCGATCGTGCTCCTTGCCAAGATCGCCAATGTGCTCGACGCGCGGCCGAACTTTCCGGTCAACGACGTCAAGGGGCTGATCGCCTACGGCAAGGCCAATCCGGGCAAGCTGACCTACGCGTCGCAGGGCGTCGGCTCGACCGCGCAATTATCCGGGGCCGAGCTCGAAGTGCTCGGCGGCATCAAAATGGTGCACGTGCCCTACCACGGCGCGCAGCCGGCGTTGACCGACGTCATGGCCGGCAATGTCGATCTGTTCTTCGACACGCTCGCCACCTCGGCACCGCTCTACCGCGCCGGCAAGGTCAAGCTGTTGGGCGTCGCCAGCCCGGGGCGTTCCAGCGCGCTCCCGCAGGTGCCGACGATCGCCGAGCAGGGGCTTGCCGGCTTCCGCTCGATCACCTGGTTCGCCATCGCCGGCCCGCCCGGGTTGCCGGCCGCGCTTGCCGAACAGATCAACCGCGACACCGACGCGGTCCTGCAAAAGCCTGACATCGTCGCAAAACTGCGTGCCCTTCAGCTCGATCCGATGGGCGGCACGCTCGCGGACGCCAAAAAGTTTATCGGCGAAGAGACGCAATTGTGGGGGCACGTGATCCGCGAGAGCCACATCTCGCTCGAATAGCAAAACCGCGCCACGCCGAATGAGTACTCGACAGAGCTTGGATACCGGGCCCATACCCGGAACGGGTAAAGTAACGCGACGATGGGTCGAGGCAAGGAGCCTGGACGGGTTCCCGCCAAGTCACAATTTGTTTCATCCAAAATAGGCCACTGTGAATTTCAAAACCGGCCACCCAGCACCAGCCCCTTGCCAAAGAACGAAATAAGAACCAAATAGTCGTACGCTTTGATTCCCAGGTGACCGATGACCCGACGCTCCGGCAGCGCCGATCTGCCGCTTCACGGCGGCACCGTGCCGAAATGGCTGGCCGACCGCATGACGCGGCTCGGCGTCGTGATCGCGCAAGCGGTCATCCACCATTACGGTCGCGACGAATTTTTGCGCCGGCTGTCGCATCCGTTCTGGTTCCAGTCGTTCGGCGCGGTGATGGGCATGGACTGGCATTCCTCCGGCATCACCACGAGCGTGCTCGGCGCGCTCAAGCGCGGACTGGCGCCGCTCTCCGGCGAGCTCGGCCTCACCGTGTGCGGCGGCCGCGGCAAGCATTCGCGGCGCACGCCCGACGAGCTTGTCGCCGCCGGCGACCGCGCCGGTTTCGACGGCGCCGCGCTCGCCCGCGCCAGCCGGCTCATCGCCAAGGTGGACAGCGCCGCGGTGCAGGACGGCTTCGAGCTTTATCTGCACGGCTTCGTGGTCGCTGACGACGGCCGTTGGGTCGTGGTGCAGCAGGGCATGAACGGCGCACGCAAACAGGCGCGGCGCTATCATTGGCTGTCGGAGGGCCTGAAAAACTTCGTCGACGAGCCGCACGCCGCGATCGAAGGCCGCGCGCAGGGCAACATCGTCAATCTGACCGACCGCCGCGCCGCGGCGTCGCGCGCAAAGCAGCTCGATCTCCTCGCCACGCTTGGGCCCGACGGCATCACGCGCGAGCTTGCGGCGATCGGGGAACCTGACACAGCGCCGTCGGCGCGGGCTGCCGCGCCTTCGCCGCAAGCGACGCTGCCATTTCTGGTCATGCCGGCGCATCACGACATGCGCGCAAGCGACATTCATTTGCGCCGGCTGCACGGCAATCTGGCCGCGGCGGCGGAACGCGGTCCGGCCGACTTTCCCGAGCTTTTGCTCACGCCCGGCGTCGGCACGCGCACCGTGCGGGCGCTGGCGCTGGTCGCCGAAGTGGTGCACGGCGCGTCGTGCCGCTTCGCCGACCCGGCGCGCTTTTCGCTGGCTCATGGCGGCAAGGACCGCCAGCCGTTTCCGGTGCCGATCAAGGTCTACGACGAAACCATCCGGGTGCTGAAATCGGCGGTGCAGAGTGCGAAGCTCGGCCAGGACGAGCAGCTCTCGGCGCTGCAACGGCTCGACCGCGAAGCGCGGCGCCTCAAACGCGCCGCGACCGGCCCGAGCGTCGAAGCCTTCATCGCGCACGAGCGGAAAACCTCGCCCGAATACGGCGGCCGCAGCGTATTCGGCTGGGAGCGGGAGGTTGTTTCACCGGCTGCGGCGCGAAGCAAAGCGCTTTAAGCTCAGTTACTCTACAGCTTGCCACGGCCGACGCGACGTGTGGCGAATGTGAGCAATCTCGACGACGTCGTTTCTAACGCGATAAAAGATTTTATATGGGTATCGGCCGACGAACTTTACGCGCACTTCCGGATCATTTGTTTTATAGCCGCTGTATGGATGCTCACCCAGAAATCGTACTGCATCCTGGATACTCGCCAGAACCCGGCGAGCACCGCCCGGCGAGCGCTCACGCAAATAATCGAAGATGCTCTCTCGATCCGCGAATGCCTGAGAGGTATATCGAACTCTCATAAATCGTGGCGCTTGTCCGCGCTTGCTACAACGTCGTCCGGGGCAAATTCGCCTCGATCCGCTTGCGCCAAGCCCTTGCGCACGGCCGCGCGTTCATCGTCGCTCATCGTATAAACGCCGGTGCGCCGTGCTTCGATTTCGCGGGCGTATTCGGCCAGCTCCTCCTGGTCCTCCACGGGCCAGGATTCTACCTGTTCAAGCAGCCTTTTGGTGCTCGGGCTCATTGCAGCAATATAACACGCGAGCTTCGCTCTCGCCACTATGCTCCGGTTTTCGCGAGGCCGCCGACAAACAGCTAAAACCCCGGCGCGCGTTCGACCTGGTCGTACCAGTCGAAGCCCATGTCTTTGACGATGCGGTTCGACATCACGATGATGCGGCATTCCTCGCCGGGCCTGGCGAAGTGCTGGTGCGTGGTGAAGGGCGGAATGTAGACGTAATCACCGACCGTCCATTCGAATTTTTTCGGCTCCGCGGCCCATTCCCACTGGAAGGCATCGAGGCAATCCCATTTGAGGTCCCAGTGCAGGTCGTAGCCGGAGCCCTCGACCACGAAGAACAGCTCCTCCCACATGTGGCGGTGCTTGCCGGAGCGTTCGCCGTCCTTGAGAAATTGCATATAGGCTTCCATGCAGCACTCGCGGGTGTGCATCTTCTTGTTGACCAGATGCTTGATCAGGCCGTCGGGCGAGCGCTCCCAGGGCATGTCCTCCGCTTTGATGACGTTCGGCAGCTTGGCGTAATCCTCGCGGAAGGCTTGCGACTCGGCGATGGCCGCGGCGAGGAAATCGCTCTGCGCGGTGCCGGACAGCGACGGCGCTTTATCTTCGAACAGCGACATTGCGTTCTCTCTGATTTTCAGATTTCGGTCGGCGGATGGAATTCCTTGATGCCGGGCGGCAGCGAGTCGGTCGGCCACTCGACCATCTTCTGAAACAACAGATGCATGAACAGGAACAGCGGCTTGGCCTTGAACACCAGAAGGATCGCCGATTCCTTGTCGTCGTCGTTGAAATGCTGGTGCACGCTGGCGTTCTCGACCAGCATCACGTCGCCGGCCTGCCATTTGATGTAGCGGCCGTCGTGGACGTCGTGGCCGTGGCCCTTGAGCACGTAGAACACCGCGCTGTTGAGATGGCCGTGCTTCTGCCCGGCGTTGAGCGGCGCGTAGCACTCGATGTGCGACTCGATCGACTGCACGATGTTGACCGCCTGCGGCGAGATGACGTGCTTGCCGTACATCGACGGACCGCCCTTCCAGGGGTGATCCTTGGACGAATAGACTCGCGGCTCCTCCAACAGCTTCTTGTAGAGGTGGCTGTAAGTCCCCTCCAACGCGCGCACAAACGTGCGCTTCTTGGCCCAGCGCTCCCAGCGGCCGTGCTTGATCTCGTCGGCATCTTCTGGCGACGGCTTGTTGTGGCCGAGCCCGGGCAGTTCCTGTTCCAGCATTCCGGTCATGAAAATACTCCTTCGCCGTCAGCGGACGCCGTCCCGACCGCGCCGTCACTTCAATATAAAACGCAGTTCGTCTTCGCTTGGTGCCCGGTCATTACGAAATTTCCGCAATGCACGCAATGTCGTGCGACGCAAGGTTGGATCGCGCACACGCCGAAAGCGCACGCGACCGGCGTGCGCCGGATGTGCGGCCGGATCAGCTTTTCGCAAGCGGCGATGCGTTGCGGCCCAATCATCGCATCACGGCCGCGCGCGGGCGCCGCGCCGCGGCCCGCTGTCGGTGACACCGAGATGCCGCTCCAGCGCGGCGCGGTCGGCGGCGAGCGCGGCGCTGTCGGCTGCGTGCACGATCGCGCCGCGTTCCAGGATGATGGCGCGGTCGGCGACGCCGAGGATTTTCTTGGCGTTCTGCTCGACCACAATGGCCGAGGTACCCTCGTCGCGGATGACGCGGCGCAGCGCCGCCAGCAATTCCTCGACCAGGATCGGCGCCAAGCCTTCGAGCGGCTCGTCGAGCAGCATGACCCGCGGATTGAGTACCAGCGCCCGGCCGACCGCGAGCATTTGCTGCTCGCCGCCGGAGAGCTGGCTGCCGAGATTTTGCCGCCGCTCGGCAAGGCGCGGAAACAGCGCGTAGACCTTGTCGGTGGTCCATGGTCCGGGCCGCGCCACGGCGGTGAGGTTCTCGTGCACGGAGAGCGATCTGAAAATGTTGCGCTCCTGCGGCACCCAGCCGACGCCGACATGGGCGCGCTGGTCGGGGCGCAGCGCCGTGATGTCGGCGCCGTCGAGCGCGATCTTGCCGCCGAAATAACGGGTGACGCCGACGATCGAGTTGATCAGCGTGGTTTTGCCCATGCCGTTGCGGCCAAGGAGCGCCAGGGCCTCGCCTTCGTTAAGCGACAGCGACACGCCGGCCAGCACTACGGCGTCGCCGTAGCCGGCCGACAGCTGCTCAATGGCAAGCAGTTCAGGCATCGAGCTCCTCGCCCAGATAGACCGCCTTGACGCGCGGATCGCGCGCCACCTCGTCGGGCGCGCCGTCGACGAACAGCGCGCCGTTGACCAGCACCGAGATGCGGTCGGCGAACGAGAACACCAGATCCATGTCGTGCTCGATCAACAGCACGGTGACGTCGGCCGGCAGCGCCGCGATGGTGGCGAGAAGCTCGTGGCGCTCGGCCTGCGGCACGCCGGCGGCGGGCTCGTCGAGAAAAAGCACGCGCGGCCGGCAGGCAAAGGCGAGCGCGATCTCCAGAAGCCGCTGCTTGCCGTAGGGCAGGATCGCGGTGCGCTCGTCCATGACGTCGGCGAGGTGGAAGCGCTCGACGATCTCGGCCGCCTCGTCGGCGACCGCGCCCTTGTGGCCGACGAGCCGCCAGCAATCGAAGCCGAGGCCGAAGCGCTCGGACATCGCGAGCGCGACCGCTTCGAGCGGCGTGAGGTCCAAGAACAGCTGATTGATCTGGAACGTGCGCGCCATGCCGAGCCGCACGCGCTGGTGCGAATCGAGCGCGGTGATGTCGCGGCCGTCGAGCAGGATGCGCCCGGCGGTCGGCTCGAGCACGCCGCTCAACAGGTTGATCACCGTGGTCTTGCCGGCGCCGTTCGGGCCGATCAGCGCGTGGCGCGCGCCTTTTTCAATGGCGAGCGTCACGTCGGCCGCGGCGACAATGCCGCCGAAGCGTTTTGCGAGGCCGATGGTTTCGAGGATCGCCATGAGTTCAGCGCCCGTCCGGCGCGGCGCCGCCGAGCGCCGGCCGCCGCCGCCATGCCAGCGCGCGTGTAAAAAACCGCGCCAGCGCCGCGCGTGCCGCTTCGTGCCATGCCGCCATGCGGTCGCGGCCGACCAGCACGATGACGACGAGAAGGAGCCCGATCCAGAACTGCCAGTATTGCGGGGTGAGCGTCGCGATCCAGTCCTGCATGAACTTGTAGATCACCGCGCCGATCAGGCCGCCGTAGAGGTAGCCGGTGCCGCCGATGATCAGCACCAGCAACAGATCGGCCGAGCGCTGCAGCGACAGCACATCGAGCGAGCAGAACGCCGTGGTCTGGGTGAGCAGCGCGCCGGCCATGCCGGCGAAGCCGGCCGACAAGGTATAGATGGCGACGAGCCGCGCGTTGACCGGAATGCCGATCGCGCCGGAGCGCAGCGCGTTGCCCTTGATCGCGCGCAGCGACAGACCGAACGGCGAATAGACGAGGCGACGCGCAACCAGGAAACAAACGAACAGCACGCTCAGGCAGTAGACGTAGCCGGTGTGGCCGAACATGTCGAAGGCAAATAGGCCGAGGATCGGCGCCACGGTGACGCCCTGCAGCCCGTCGGCGCCGCCGGTGATGTCGGAATAGCGGTTGGCGAGTTCGCCGAGCATCAGCGACACGCCGAGCGTCACCATGAGGCGCGTGAGGTCGGAGCCGCGCAGCACCAGAAAGCTGGTGACGAAGCCGAGCGCGGCCGCAACCAAGCCGGAGCAAACGAGCGCCAGCACCGGGTCGTTGATGAGCCCGTATTTGGCGACCAGGCCGGCAAAATAGCCGGCGGTGCCGAAGAACGCCGCCTGGCCGAGCGAGATGATGCCCGCATAGCCGAGGATGAGGTCGAGCGACAGCGCGAACAGCGCCAGGATCGCGGTCTCGGTCAGGATCAAATGCTTCTGCGGCAACAGCCAGATGCTGGCAAAGGCGGCGACCCAGAACGCGATTTCGAGGACCGACCAGCGGGCGCGGCGCTTGAGGCTTTGCGCGACACTGGCGGCAAGCGGCGTCATCGCGCTCACCGCGCCGTGCCGCGGGCGAACAGGCCATGCGGCCTTACGATCAGCACTGCGATCATGATGGCGTAGATCACGAAGGCGCCGAGCGTCGGCACGTAATACTTGCCGGCGACGTCGCCGATGCCGAGCAGGAGCGAGGCGAGGAACGGCCCGATGATGCCCGATGTGCCGCCGACCGTCACCACGATCAGAAAATAGATCATGTATTTGAGCGGAAAGGTCGGATCGAGGCCGAGAATTTCCGCGCCCAGCGCGCCGCCGAGCCCGGCCAGCCCGGAGCCGAACGCGAACGTGATGCCGAACACCGCGCCGACATTGATGCCGAGCCCGCGCGCCACGCGCTGGTCGTCGACCGCGGCGCGCAGCCGGCTGCCGAATCGCGTCTTCGTCAGGATCAGCTGCAACGCCAATGTGAGCACGCCGCACACCACGATGATGAGCAGCCGATATTTGCCCATGCCGATGCCGAACACGTTGAACTGGCCTTGGAGCGCGTCCGGAATGCGCACGAATTGCTGCGACGAGCCCATCACGTAATCGGTCGCCGCCACCGACATGAAGACGAGGCCGATGGTGAACAGCACCTGGTCGAGGTGCGACCGGGCATAGACGTGGACGTAAAGCGTGCGCTCGCACAAGCCGCCGAGCAAGGCCGTCGCCAGAAAGGCGAGCGGCAGCCCGAGCGCGAACGGCACGCCGATGCGGTTCACCAGCACCACCGTGCAATAGCCGCCCGCCATGGCGAAGGCGCCGTGGGCGAGGTTGATGAAATTCATCAGCCCGAGCGTGACGGAAAGCCCGCACGCCAGCACGAACAAGAGCATGCCGTAGGCGGTGCCGTCGAACAGGATGGTCAGCATTGCGGCGCCCTATCGCGTGAAGCTCTTCTCGTCGCCCTGCCCCTGCAGGGCAGGGCTATCGCATGTGACCGACGAGTTCGAAGAGGACGCATCGTCCCATCCTGCTCGTTTGAGTTCGGCGCGCAAGGAGATTTGGGTGTCCGGATGAGCGCGGGCGACGTTGAGGGCCGAGCGCCTGAGAACGGCGAGGTTGGCGGGTGCATTGTCCTTGCGGTTGCGCGCCAACTCCTCGTCGGGCACGACATCGCGCGGCCGATGCAATCCGTTCTCGATGGTCCAGTGCGTGCGGACGATGCGCAGGACCTGCTGCGGGCTGTATCCCCGGCTCATCAAGAAGTAATCGCCGCCCCGCGCCGCGATCTCTTTGGCCATGCCGCGATGGCAATGCGGCGCGTCGGCCGTTACCACGCAGCCTTTGAGCCAAGGTTTCAGCTCGTTTGACGATCATCCTCCTTTCCTGCTCTCCTGACGCTAGCGTATTTCGTTGCGCTTGGTGCGGGTGCCGTGGGTCGACAGATTGATCGCCGCTACCGACTGGCCGGTGCGATCAAGAACGGGAACGGCGAGCGCGCGCAGGCCGCGCTCGCGATTGCGGTCATGCTTTATGCGCCGACGGGGCTATGGGGCTGCCTGGCCGAACGTTGTGGGCTGATATTGTTTCCGACCAGGCGCCGATTGGTCGTGCAAAAACACCCGTTGCGTTTCGGCTAAGCCGCCGACCGCGCCCAGAGCTGCTTGGTGGCAAGCGCGGCGCCCTCGGACAGCGTCTTGAGCTTGGCCCAGGCGATCTGCGGATGCACGCGGCCGCCAAGCCCGCAGTCGGTCGAGGCGATGACTTTGTCGCGGCCCACGACTTCCGCGAAACGGATGATGCGGTCGGCGACGAGTTCGGGGTCCTCGATCAGATTGGTCGAGTGGCTCACCACGCCGGGCAGGATTTTCTTGCCTGCCGGAAGCTTGGTGTTCTTCCACAGCTTCCATTCGTGCTCGTGGCGGGCGTTGGCGGCCTCGAAGGAATAATAGTCGCAGTTGACCGTGAGCATCAGATCGATCAGGTGCTTCATCGGGATGTCGGTGGTATGCGGGCCGTGCCAGCTGCCCCAGCAGAGGTGGAAGCGGATCTTGTCAGAAGGCAAGCCCTTGATCGCGTGGTTGAGCGCATCGATCTGCATCTTGGTGTAGCGCCGATAGCCCTCGACGTTCGGCTCGTTCTTCTGCTGATCCCAGTTCTCGCCGATCGCGGGATCGTCGAGCTGCACCATCAATCCGGCGTCGATGATCGCCTTGTACTCTTCGTGCATCGCGTCGGCGCAGGCGTACAACAGTTCCTCTTCGGTCTTGTAATACTCGTTCGGCATGCGCGCGCAGCTTGCCGGCGCTATCGCGTTCATCCAGGCGCCCTCGGTCGATAGCCCGGCCGCCTTGAGACCGGCCTTGAAGTTGGCGATGTCGCGCCGTATCAAATCCTGCCCCTTGTACGTGATCGGGCCTTTCACCAAGGGGCTATGGTTGGTCATGAATTGCTCGGGCAGCCCGCAGCCGGACTGCGGATCGAGATAAGCTTCCTGGAACTTGGCCATGTCGCGGCGCTCACCCCAGTCGCCGACGATGAAATCCTTGGGCGCCATCGGCGCCTTGGTGTGGGCCGACAGCGTCGTGAACCAGAGTCCCGTGTCGGTAATCTCGACGCCGCCGAGCCGCCGGATCACGTACGACCACCAAGCGCCGTAATCGTAGGCCCAGCCCACGGTATGCCCGAGCTCGCCGTCGTTGACGAGATCGACGGCGACCTCTTTCTGCTTGCGTACGACATCGGCCACAGAGTCCTTCAGCTCGCGCTCGAAGGCGGCCTCCTCGAACTTCTCGCCCAGGGTCTTCTTCCGACTCAATTCGAGGAGCTTCTGCGGGCGCGGTAGGCTGCCAACGTGAGTCGTCAGGATGCGGTCGGCCATGGTCTCCTCCTGATATATACGCAGCTTTCCTGCGGAATTCACCGCGTCATCCGAGGCATTTTAGCGCTGCATCGCCTCGTTCCGCAATCCGTTGCGAAGTCACGGCATACTGCGCCAGCGCCTGCATCGTTTCCGCGCTTAAGCTCCGGCTCGGTCTCGCGTAATGGCAGCGAGCGAGTATCCGTATCATAGCGTCTCGATCTGGCGTCGATGCAATCAAATGTGCATCGTCGACAACGGGATGGACTATGCGCTGCACGCGTGTTTCAAACAATGGCCCGACCCCGAAGTAACTTTTAGTGATGAGCGTTCGAATGCGGCGCCCTTGGCATATTCAGGGTCCGGCTCCTTGCCGGCGATCTCAGGTCCTCATTCGCCGCGCTCAAACGGCGCCAAGTTCCCGATTGCTTTGATCGTTTGAGCTCGCGCTATCATCGCGTCGGAACACCTGCTATGGTCAAATCGGACAACAGCGGCCCCCTTGAAGGCCGCAGTTCAAGCCGGCGATGCGCGGCCTGAACGACCGCAAGGAGGACCGATCATGAAGGTCACGATGTTTCACTTCATGCCCTACCGCGACTTGCCCGCGGATTTTCCTCCGAAAGGCCTGGCCTCGGCATGGGTCGACGCGCCGTGGTGGCAGTACGGCGACGCCAACAAGGTGACGGACGTTTACAACCGGTCGATCGACGAGCTCATGTTGGCGGCAAAGGTCGGGTTTGACGGCGTCGGCCTCAACGAGCACCATCAGAATCCTTACGGTTTCATGTGCAATCCAAACTTATTCGGCGCCATCCTGGCCAGGATGACGGCCGAGCAGGGATTGGATCAGGTCGCCCTGGTTCAGCTGGGCGCAACGATTTCATCTTGCCCGCCGATTCGCCTCGCCGAGGAATACGCGGTGCTCGATTGCATCAGTGGCGGTCGGCTGATTGCCGGCCTGCCGACCGGCCTTGGCAACGACGTCTCCATCAGCAACGGCATCACGCCCATGGAGCATCGCGAGCGCTGGCGCGAGGGCGTGGAGCTCATGCTCAAAGCCTGGACTGCGAAAGAGTTCTTCGCGTGGAACGGCAAATATACCCAGTTACCGAAAGTGAACTTGTGGCCGCGCCCCGTCCAGGAGCCGCATCCGCCGGTGCTGATCCCGGGAGCGGCCAGTTCATCGACTTGGGATTATTGCCACGATCGCAATTTTCCCTACGCCTATCTCAGCTATTTCGGCGGCAAATCGGCCGAACAGGTGATGGACCGGTTCTGGGTGCGCGCCGCTGCCAAGGGCAGGGACGCCAATCCGTACCGCGCTGCGTTTCTGCAAGTCGTCGGCGTAGGAGAGACCGATCGCCAGGCGGAAGAGGAATACAGCAAGCATGTCGAGTACTTCTATCACAAGCTCCTGCACCTGCCGCTCGGCTACATCGCCCCGCCCGGCAACGCCGACTATAAGAGTCTGTTGAATGTCCTGAGCTCCGGAAAGAACCTGCTGCAAATCAGCGACTTCACCATCGATCTGAAGCCATTGAAGGCGAAGGACATGATCGAGAGGGAGTTCGTCGTGGTCGGCAGCCCGGCGACCGTGCGCCAGAAACTCGAAGCCATCGCCAAGCGGCTCAATGTCGGGCATCTGATGGTGGCGCTGCAGTTCGGTTCCATGCCGCACGAGCAGGCCAAGAAGAACATCGAATTGTTTGGGCGCGAAGTGCTCCCGCATCTGCAGAAAATCTGGGAAGATAAGGATTTGGAGAACCATTGGTGGCCCAAGAAGCTGCGCAAGCGGCCGGCTAAGCGACGCGAGATGGCGACGGCGTAGCGGCCGACGAGCCGCTCCCCGCGGTCGGCGCGATTCCCGACCGATCGCGCCGGCCTTTCGCGAAACCGCCGTCGAGCAGATTGGATGTGAGTCATGATCAGCGCCACTGTGAAGACGATCCCGATCCGTCACTGCAATTTCGAAGCGAAGGTGAAGACAGCGGGCAACGGTCCGCCTCTGCTTTATCTGCACGCCGCGGGTGGACCGATCTGGGACCCTTTCGTCGAAGGGCTATGCGAGCATTTCACCGTCTATGCTCCGCATCATCCCGGGACCGGCGAGACGGCGCGTGAAGCGATCTACGGGGTCGAGAGCCTCTGGGATCTGCTTTTGATCTATGACGAGATTCTCGACGCCCTCGATCTGCCGTCGGTGCCGGTGGTCGGCACCTCGTTCGGCGGCATGATTGCGTGCGAGCTGGCGGCCTTTCGGCCGGAGCGCGTCAGCAAAATGATCGTGCTCGATCCGATCGGCCTGTGGCGCGAGGACGCGCCGGTAGCGCCCTACATGCTCATGCCGCCGGAACAACTCGTCGCGACCTTGTACAAGCACCTCGATTCGTCGCCGGTGCAAGCGGCGCTGCAAATGCCGAGCGACCCCAAACAGGTGGCGGTGATCACCGCCGATCTGGTCTGGGCGCTCGGCGCCACCGGAAAATTTGTCTGGCCCATTCCCGACAAAGGCCTGAAAAAGCGCCTGCATCGGGTCAAGGCGCCGACCCTGATCGTCTGGGGCGAGGACGATGCGCTGATCTCCTCAGTCTACGCCAAAGAATTCGCCGACCGGATTGCCAATTCGCGGATCGAGATCATCAAGGATTGCGGTCACGTGCCGCAGGTGGAGCGGCTAGAGGTCCTCGGGCCCCTGGTGGCGAAATTCCTCAACGGCGGATGATCGGCAACCGCGCGGCGCCTCCGTGGTGCACGCGAAGCACAATTTCGGCAGCGCCTACAATATCTTGAACCTCTTCCGGCTGCACCCATAAGCGGACAAACTGTCGCGTCGGGCGGGGTTGGGCGAGGGAATATTCTTCTGTTCAGATTTATTGCTCGCGCATCGGCCGTCTGCCGTATAACCTTGCAAAAGCGCACTGATGGGAGGCCGGGTGAGTAGCTGGGTTCAGATTCTTCTGGATTTCATCTGGGCATCCTCCGGGCTGGCGCTCGTCGCATTCAGCCTTGGCTTGATCCTCGGCGAGCTGCGCATCGTGAACATTGCACAAGGCGACCTGATGATGGTCGGTGCTTATTCGATGTACGCAATGCGCGGCCTGCCGTTTCTGATCGCGCTTCCCCTCACTTTCGTTGTCGGGTTCGTTCTCGGTCTCGTTCTCGAGCGCGGCGTGCTGCGCTGGGTCTACGACAAAGGGTTCATGACGACGCTGTTGGCGACGTGGGGTGTCGGCATCATTTTGCAGCAAGGCGTCGCGACGGTCTTCACAGTGTCGCAAAAGGGCATCGATCCGCCGCTCAAGGGCCTGATCGAAATCGGCGACGTCGTCTATCCGGAATATCGCATCGCCGCCGCCGCCGGCATCATCGCACTGCTGACGATACTGCTGCTCGTGCTTTATCGTACCGCTCTCGGTCTGCGCCTGCGCGCATCGATCGACAACGTGGAAATGGCGGCGGTACTCGGCATTTCGCCGCAGCGAATGTTCGCCATGGTGTTTGCCCTGGCGACGGCGCTCGCCGTCCTGGCTGGCGCGCTGATCGCGCCGACCATCGCTATCAATCCCACCCTCGGCCTGTCTTTCCTGGCGCCGGCATTTTTTGCCGTGCTGATCTCGAAACCGGGTTCGCTCGGCGGGCCGGTGCTCGGCGCCGTTGCCGTCGAGTTCACCTTCACGCTCTTACAGGCCTATCTCAACATCACCGTCGCCGAGAGCATCCTGTTCGGATTGTTGGCGATCTTTATCGTTCTCAAACCCCAGGGCATCACCTGGTCCTGGATAACCGCAAGAGAGGAAGCGTCATGAGTCGATCAACGGAACCCACAACGGATAAGACATCGTCGCTACGTGTTTCGCGCCGCGCCTTCGGCAAAGCGGTGGGCGGCGCTGCCGTGGCCGCCGTTGCCGGCGGGCGTGCATTCGCCGCCTTCAGGGGGCCGCGATCTTACAAGATCGGCTTCGTCGCGCCGCTGACCGGACCGGTCGCGCCCGAGGGTTCGTCCATGCAGAAAGGCTTCAATCTCGGGCTCGAGACGATCAACGCCGCGGGCGGCATCGCCGGGCATCCGGTCGAGGCTGTGACCCAGGATACGCAGGCCGTGCCCGCGGTCGCCGGCACCGTGGTGAAAAAGTTCATTCAGGAAGAGAATGTCGACATGATCGTCGGCACCATCACCGGCGACGAGGAAGAGGTGGCGAGCAAGATCTGCGCCGCCGCCGGCGTTCCGGTGCTCTTCCCCGAGGCCGGTTTCTGGTACAAGTTCTGCAACTCCACAACGGTGATGCTGGGCGAAAACTCCTTCGATCTCGACGCCCCGCTGGTGCCGTTCATGGCCGACAAGTTCGGCAAAAAATTCCTGTTGATCGGCTCGGACTTCTCCTTCCCGCACGCCTATCTGGCTGTCGCCAAGATCTATATGAAGCAGGCCGGCGTGACGGTGCTCGACGAGATCTACGCGCCGCTCGGCACTGCCGATTGGTCGGGCACCATCGCCAAGATCAAGTCGGCGAAGCCCGACGTCATCTTCTCCGGTGTGGTCGGCGGCGACGCCATCGGCTTCGTCAAACAGGCGCAAAGCCTCGGCCTGTTGCCCGGCGCGCATCTCACCGGCGTCAACCTGCAGCCGGAATTCTATCCGGCCATGGGCGACGCGGTGGACGGCCAATACGCCTGCGTGCGCTACAGCGAGGACATCAAGACCGCCGCCAACGACAAGTTCAAGGCCGACTATAAGAAGAAGTACGGCGAAGGACCGATCCCGCTGGTGGCGACCACGGCCTTTTATTCGTTCGATTTCGTCAAGGCCGCGGTGGAGAAGGCCGGTACATACGACAAGGCGGCGGTGTTCAACGCCTTCAAGGGGCTCGAAGCCAAGACGATCCTTTCCGATAAGCCGATCAGGATCGATCCGACTAGCATGAATCCCCGTTACCCGATGTACATCACTCAGATCCAGAAGGGCGGGCTGTATAAGATCGTCAAGGACGTCGGCTTCGTCAAAAACGACCTGAAGTGCGAAACCTGAACCGCGACTTCGCGCCGTTGGCACGCCTGCCGTTTATGGGCCAAGATCGCGTATGGTCGAAACGAGACGTTGGCGGACGTCCGGGGTGAAAACGCTGCGCGGGCGGCCAGCCGCGACTGGAATATTCAATTCCGGTCGCGTGCTCGGCCTCCTGCTTTTCGCGGCGGCGGCGCTGTGTCCGCTGTTCCTCAACGAGTTCAAGGTTGGACTGATCGGGCTTGGCCTGACTTACGGTCTATTCGCCGTCGGCCTTGATCTCGCCTGGGGCCGTACCGGCATCGTTTCGATCGGCCAGGCGGTATTCTTCGGCCTGGGCACCTACGGCGTCGCGATTGCTTTAGTGCGGCACGGCTCGGCGCCGGTAGGCGGCGCCATCGGCGTCGCGTTGGCCGGACTCTTGGGCGCATTCACCGCCGCGGTCGGCCTGCGCCGCGCCACCAATCCCTCAACAATGGCGGTGCTTACTCTCGCCATCACCTTGCTCGCGGAAAAAATCGCCCGCGACTGGTGGTCGGTAACCGGCGGCAGTTCTGGCCTCTACGTGCCGCCGCTCACGTCGACATATTCGTATTATTACCTCTGCTTTGCCACGGCGGTCGGCGTCGTTGCGCTGCTGTGGCTGACCGTGCTGAACCGGCCGTTGGGCAATCGGCTGACCGCCATCCGGCTTAACGAGCGCCGCGCCGAGCATCTCGGCATTCCCATTTTCCGTGAGCGGATCATCGCCTTTGCACTCAGCGCCATCGTGTCGGCGGTCGCCGGCGCGTTCTCGGCGCCGTGGATGTCGAGCGTCAGCCCCGACCGCGTCGGAATCGTGCTTTCCACCCAGGTTCTGGTCTGGGTGGCGGTGGGCGGCAGGGCCACTCTCCTTGGACCATTCGTCGGCGCCGTGGTTTTGACCTACGGTCAGGACGCGCTGGCGAGCTCGATGGGCAACTCCTACCTCCTGCTGCTGGGCGTGCTGTTTATCCTCGCGGTGCTGTTGGTGCCCAACGGCATCGCCGGTCTGTTCTTTGCCGGACGAGAACTCGCTGACACGACGCCGCGGGTTGAAGCGGCGGTGCCGCGGCCGACAGCCGCTGCAGATGCGCTGGTTGCCACGGACATTGTCAAGCGCTTCTCCGGTAATTTGGCGGTGGACAAGGCGAATCTGCGGGTAAGGGCGCGTGAGATCGTCTGCTTGATCGGGCCGAATGGTGCCGGCAAGACGACCCTGCTCAATATTCTTTCGGGCGCGATCGAATGCGACGCCGGCGCCGTGAGCTTGAGCGGAACGCCCATCGACACCATGCCGCCGCATCACCGCGTCGCTGCCGGATTGGCGCGCACATTCCAGATTCCGAGCCTGTTTCCAGGGTTGACGGTCGCCGAGCATTTCATTCTCGCACGCCAAGAAGCAGGCACCGTGACGCCGCTTCCGGAGATTTATGCGCGGCTGGAGCGCAACCACGGCGATCAGCGCGTCGAATTGCTCTCGCTCAGTGACCGCCGGTCGCTTGAAATCGCCATGGCACTCTGCTCGCAACCGGTCGTGCTGTTGCTCGACGAGCCGGCTGCGGGCCTGGCACGCCATGAGGCCGACGCGCTGGCCACGACGCTTCGCGCGTTACGCGACCAAACAGGCTGTGCCATCGTTTGCGTCGAGCACGATATGGAGATCGTCCGCAATCTGGCGGATCGGGTGGTCTGTCTGCATCATGGCAAGGTGATCAGCGAGGGCACGATGGCGGAAGTCTCGGCCAATCCCGAAGTCCGCCGTGCTTATCTGGGCTTGGCGTAGCGTCATGCTGTTTGCAGCTCACGATATCGCCGGCGGCTATGGCGCGATCCATATCGTCAGGAATATTTCCTTTGAACTCGACGCCGGCGACACGCTGGCATTGCTTGGCCGTAACGGCATGGGCAAGACCACGTTGCTGCGCACCTTGGTGGGTCTCGCCGACCGCTTCGCCGGCGGCGTCGCAGTCGACGGCAAACCGCTGCCGCCGCGCAATCCGCGCGCGCTGGCCCGGCTCGGCGTCACCTTTGTTCCTGACGATCGCGGCGTGTTCGCCCGCCTCACCGTCGCCGAGAATATCCGGCTCGCCCAGCTCGCGGCCTATGGCGAAACCGCGCCCGACGTCTACGCGCTGTTCCCCGACCTCAAGCGTCGCATGCTGCAGCCAGCCGGCACGCTATCGGGCGGCCAGCAACAGCAGCTTGCCATTGCGCGCGCGCTCGCGACCGCGCCGCGACTTCTTATCGTCGACGAACTTTCGCAGGGGTTGCAGCCGTCGGTCGTCGAGGATCTTGCCCGCGCCCTGATCGAAGTGACGGGCCAGAGCGGGCTTGCCTTGATCCTGGTCGACCAGAACCCGAAGCTCGCCATGCGCATCTGCGACAAGGTCATGGTCATGCAGCGCGGCGAAGTCGTCGCCTCCGGTTCGTCAGCGATGCTGGGCTCCGACCCGCGCTTTTTCGACTTGTTGATCGTCTCGTGACGCGAACAATACACCGGGCACGTCGGTGCCCCAAACCCACGTCCTAGGAACGCGAGCATCTCATGGCGAACCAAATGCAAGGCAAGGTCTGCGTCATCACCGGCGGTGCCGGCAGCATCGGCGCGGCCGCGGCGAAGCTCCTTCTTGCCGAAGGCGCAAGGGTCATGCTGGTCGACCTCGAGGAAGCCGCGTTGCGAAACGCTGCTGCCGCGGCCGGCGGCGGCGGCGATGTGGTGGCCTGGACCAGGGCCGACGTGACCCGCTCCGAGGAGGTCAAGGCGGCGATGACGGCAACCGTCAGTCACTTCGGAAGCATCGACGTGCTGTTCAGTAATGCCGGCAATTTCGGCACGGTGGCACCGATCACCGACTATCCAGAGGACGTTTTCGACTCAGTCCTTGCCGTGCACGTCAAGGGGGCCTTCCTGTGTGCCAAGCACGCGGTGCCGCACATGAAGGACGGCGGCTCGATCATCATAACGTCGAGCGTCGTTGGGGTTAAGGGCGATCCCGGAGTGTACGGCTACATCACCGCCAAGCACGCACAGGTCGGGCTGATGCGCGTGCTCGCCAAGGAACTGGCCGGTCGCAACATCCGCGTCAATACACTCCATCCCGGCCCGGTAGAGAACGAATTCCAGTTGCGGGTGGAGAAGAACCTGAGCGGCATACTTGGCCGCGATGCCACGGCGTTTTTCAATGACATCATTCCGCTCAAGCGCCACGTGCGCGCCGAGGAGGTGGCGCGTTCGGTGCTCTACCTCGCCTCCGATGCGTCGAGCTTCACCACCGGCAGCCTGTTGATGGTGGATGGTGGCTTGAGCGCTTAGACCTATTCGCGGTCGCGCCGGCCGTGGCAGCCGACCCAGTCAGATCCGGCACGATTCGCCTCTGCCAGCACGGAAGCGCCAACTTAATAGCTGAACATGCACACGGGCGATGGGGTCTTGCCCACAAGAATAAAGGGCCATGGCCCACAAGCGATTCTCATCGAGATGAACGCTTTAAGAGCTTGGCACCGGCCGCAAAGCGAGTATTCTGGTTGTCCAAGGTCGTCTGAGACATCCCGGTTTGCCAGTACGGCACGAACTTCACGTGCTGGCGCGATCAAGCCGAATCAAATTCAGATGCCGACGGGGAGGAACATATGTTGTCAGCACGCAGTCTATCGTTTGGCGTTGCCGCTTTGGGCCTGTCGTTTGCGATCGCCTCGGTGGCTTACGCCGTCGACATCACCAAAGCCAAACTGGCGCCGGACAAGAAAGGGACCGTCGCCGACTTCCTGCCGATGTCCAAATTCTGCGGGACGACGCCGATCAAAGTGGCGCTATCCGACGGCTGGGGCGGCAATTACTGGCGCCACATCACCCGCGCCGAATTCGAGGACGAGGCCTCGAAATGCAGCAACATCACCGAAACCCGCTATACCGACGGCGAATTCAAGCCTGAGAAGCAAATTGCCGATATCGAGGGCCTGATCGCGCAGAAGTTCGCGGTCATTGTCACGTTCCTCGACGGCGGCGCCGCCATTCTCAAAGCCACTCGCGAGGCGACCTCGGCCGGCGTCGCCGTGGTGCCCTATGACACCGGCGACAATTTCCCGGGCGTGATTGGCAAGGACTACCTTGATCGCGCCACCGAAAGTCAGGCGCAGGTCGGCGCCATGGCAGCCGAATGGCTGGTCAAGACCCTGCACGGCAAGGGCAATATCATCATGTACGGCGGCACGCCGGGTAATCCGATGACTGCGGCGCAGACGCTGGGCTGGCGGCCGGTCTTCGCCAAATATCCGGGCATCAAGGTGCTGGAACAGGAGCCGGTGCCGACCAATTGGGATCCGGCCTTGGCACAACAGAAGACCGCGGCCCTGATCGCCAAATATCCGAAGATTGACGGCGTGTACAGCGAAACCACCGGTCCAATCCGGGCTTTCCTTGCCGCCGGCAAGCCGCTGCCCGTGTATGTCGGACAGTCGCTGATGGATCTGAGCTGCCTCGCTGCCGATCATCCCGAGATGAAAATGGCAAGCATCGACGCCCACACCTGGATGGTTCGGCTGGCGTTGCGCAAGGCGGTCGCCGCAGCCGAGGGCATCGATGACCCCGAGCCGAGCTTGATTTCGTTGTCCTTCACCGAGGACACGACATCCAGCGATCCTAAGCTGGCGGTGAAGTGCGACAAGTCGATGCCCATGGATTCGATCCCGTCTTCGATGCTGAGCAAAGCGCAACAGATCAAGGCTTTGGGCGGCAAATAGTGTGCATGTCGCTTTTGGGCGGTGCAGCGCAACGGCTGCGCCGCCGAGGTGGCGAGTTCTTGGGCGCCACGCCGGCGCTGGTCTTGCCAGGTCGGCGCCGTGCGAGGCCGATGACAGCAATGCACTGAAGCGGGACTGGGTGTAAAATACCGCCCGCACGGCGCTTGGACTCGGCATCGCCGAAGGTGCGGCGCCGTTCCGTCATAAGCTCCTCTCCTGCTTGCGCGGCGAAAGGGAGCGGCGGGGGCTGGCACCAGGGTCGGATGTGGGGATATGGCGGACGCTCGAATATTCCGTCTGCGCATGCCCCGCTTGAGCAAGGATCTGAGCGAGTATCCACTGGCGCTGAAGTCGTTCGTTGCGACTGCGCTTCTTGTGCTGATCGGCGGCGTTGCCGCGCCGAGCACGATCAATGCGGCGGCGATCCTGTCGACGCTCCCGTATTTCGCCATACTTGCCGTAGCCTCGATCGGCCAGCATCTGGTGATTCAGCAACGTGGCCTCGATCTGTCCACCGCCGGCATCATGTCGTTTGCCGCGGTAATCGCGACCAAGCTGCCCAACGGCAGCAATGATCCCGCCGTGGTGATTTTTTACATCGCCTTGGCGCTGGCGGTCGGCGCCGCGGTCGGTGCGGTAACCGGCATCATCGTTGCCCTGTTGCGCGTACCGACGCTGGTGACCACGATCGGCGTCAACGCGATCCTGTTTGGTTTGACCTATTTCGTATCGACGGGCGCCTCGGTGCAGTCGCCGCCGATGATGGTCAGTTTCTTCGAAGCACGATTTCTCCAAGTCCCAACGACCTTCTGGCTGTTGCTGCTGGTGGCCGGACTGACCGTGTTCGTGTTGACCCGCACCACGGTCGGACGCCGATTCATCGCGGTCAGCGTCAATCCGACCGCGGCCCATGCCGTTGGCGTGGCGCTGAGGACCTACAGCATCGCCACCTATGCGCTTGCCGGGCTGATGTACGCCACCGCGGCGGTCATGCTGTCGGGATATCTGGTCTCGCCCACGGTGTTGTGCGGTTTGCCGTATCTCTTGGGTACGATCGCCGCGGTCGTGGTCGGCGGCAACTCTTTGGGCGGTCTGACCAAAGGCAGCGTGGTGGCGACGGTCATCGGCGCATTCTTTCTGACCTATCTGGCGCAGCTGGTGACCGCGCTTGGCTTCGGCGGTTCCGCCGAGGATTTGGCCGATGCAATCATCGTGTTGAGCGGCGTCGCGCTGCCCGAACTGATGCGGCGGGTACGCCATGCATGACGTGAGGCGCGCCGCTACACTGCCAACGCCGGCATACGTCCCTGCCACGGCGCGTGTACCGGTCATGACGCTTGCCTCCGTGCGCAAGAGTTTTGGGCCGGTCCGGGCGCTGAAAGGCGTCGACGTGCTGGTCATGCCCGGCGAGGTTCACGCCATTGTCGGCGAGAACGGCGCGGGTAAATCGACCTTGATCGGCATCGCCGCCGGTGTGCTGCACGCCGACGCAGGCGCCATCTATTATGACGGCAAGCACGTGGCGGCGGCCAGTCCGCGCGGGATGCGCGAGGCCGGCGTCTCCGTCGTCTATCAGCACCCGGCGCTGGCACCCGACCTGACGGTGCTGGAGAATCTGCAGCTCGCGGCGCCACGGCTTGCCGGCGCGGAGGGGCCGGCGGAGGCCGCGCGCATCCTGGCGTGCATCGCTACCGACGAAATGCGCATGCCGCTCAAGCAGCGGGTCGCTGAATTGTCGCTCGCTCAGCGGCACATCGTCGAAATCGCGCGCGCCATCGCCACCCGGCCCAAAGTTATCTTTCTCGACGAGCCGACCGAGCCGTTGCAGCAGGCCGACGTGCGCAAATTGTTCGACCTGATCGGCGATCTCAAGCGCGCCGATGTCGGCATTGTCTATGTCTCGCATCGCCTTCATGAGGTCGACGAGTTGGCCGACCGTATTTCGGTCATGCGCGACGGCGAGATCATCGACAGCAGGCCCGCCCACTCGATCACGCCGACTGAAATCGTGGCGCTGATCGCCGGCCGACCGCTCGGCCAGATCTTTCCGGCCAAGGCGCGTTCGGTGGGTGAGCCGGTGTTCATGGTAAAGGGCCTGAGTGGCCGCGGCTTCGATCAGGTCGACCTCATCGTCCATGCCGGTGAAATCGTTGGGCTCGCCGGCATCGAGGGCGAAGGCCAACGCGAATTCATCCGCGCTGCCGCCGGGATCGATCGCCGCCAAGGTGGCGAGGTGCGTGTCGGCGGCCGGTCGATTTCCGCCGACACGGCCGCCGGCTTCCGCAGGTCCGGCGTCGGCTTCATTACCGACGATCGGCATGCCGAGGGCGTCTTTCTCAATCTGACACTGCGCGAAAATTTGAGCCTCGGCTTTCTGGGCGCGGTGTCGCGCGCCGGCGTGATCGATCAGGCAAGCGAAGCCGCCCGCGCCAAGTCGATCGCCGAGGGTTTGCGCATCCGTGCCGCCTCCACCGAATCGAAGCTGTTCGAACTGTCGGGCGGCAATCAGCAAAAAACGCTGTTGGGGCGAGAGATCGCGGCACGCCCCGGAGTGCTTTTGGTGGACGAGCCCACCAAAGGCGTCGACATTGGCGCGCGCAGCGAGATCTACCAGCGCCTGCGCACCTTGGCCGAACAGGGTGTGGCGGTAGTGGTATCTTCGTCGGACGGCATCGAACTCGAGGGCCTCTGCGATCGCGTCGTGATTTTTGCACGCGGCCGGATCGTGCATGAATTGTCGGGGGCGTCGGTCACCGATGCGGCCATCACCGAGGCCAATCTCACCGCGACAGTGTCACGCGCCAACGAGAGGACGAAAGCGGTTCGCACGGGGCGCGGCGCCAAATTCCTGTCGAGCGATCATTTTCCTGCTTTGCTGCTGGCCGCGCTCACCGCGATCGTCCTTGGCGGGACGCAGGCGCTCAACGGCTACTTCCTATCGCCGTTCAGCCTCAAGAGCATGATGTCGTTCTTCAGCATTCTGGCCTTTCTCTCCAGCGCGCAACTGGTGACGGTGCTGGTCGGCGCCATCGATCTTTCGGTCGGCCCGCTCGCGGGACTCTGCGTCGTTCTTTGCTCCTTCCTGGCGCCGGATGGGATCGGCGATTTGGCGCTGGCCGGCAGTCTCATTCTTATCCTCGGCTTTACCGTCGGCTTCGGCTGCTTGCAGGGCCTGCTGGTGACGGCGCTGCGGTTGCCGGCTATCGTAGTGACGATCGCGACGTTCATAGGGTTGCAAGGCATTTCACTGCTGCTGCGCCCGATCGCGGCCGGCAACATTAGCGACGCCATCTCCGACGCCGCGCAATTTCCCATCGGCGCCATTCCCGCCGGAGTGCTGCTGACCCTTGCAATGGTCGGTGGCGCCGAGTGGCTCGCCTATCGCACCGGCTTTGGCCGCAGCTTCCGCGCCGTCGGCTCGAGCCCGTTGGCGAGCCACCGGCTGGGCATCGACAGCCGGCGGCTGACGATGATCGCGTTCGTGATCTCCGGGCTGCTGACCGGGATCGGCGGCGTCCTGCTTGCCGGACAGGTGGGCATCGGCTCGCCGTCAACCGGCACGGACTACACCTTGATGAGCATCACGGTGGTGGTGCTGGGCGGCGCCAGCGTCGGCGGCGGCCGCGGTTCGTTTATCAGCACGCTCCTCGGCGCGGCGCTGGTGCAGGCGACCTCGAGCGCCTCCTCGTATATCAACGCCAATTCGTCGGTGCATTACATCGTCATCGGCGCGCTGACCCTCCTGGCCGCGATCTTTTTCAGCGTGGCGCGCCATCGCGCCGCCAGCGGATGATCTTGCTGCCCCCGGCAGAACATGGCTCGACACGGTTGCCGCGACATTACTATTCGTCCCATCCGTCATTGTGCCGCTCGCGAACGTGCCGGACCTGAATGTGCTGATCAACCATCGGGCCGCAGATGCTGCCTCGATACGGATAGCAGAGATCACTCGCTTCACGCTCGATCCGCGACTGTTTAGACCCTAAGGTCTCCTCATGGACATCAAGGCCACGAAACTTCCCGGCGTGCTCCTCCTCAAGCCGCGCTACTTCGACGATGCGCGCGGCTATTTCGTCGAGACCTACAATCTGCGCGCGGCGCGGGCGGCGGGGCTCGCGGCGGATTTTGTCCAGGACAATCAGGCATTCTCGCTCCAGCGCGGCACGGTGCGGGCGCTGCACTTTCAGGTGCCGCCGCACGCGCAGGCCAAGCTGGTGCGCGTCTTGCGCGGCGCCATCTACGACGTTGCCGCCGATCTGCGCGCCGGCTCGCCGAGCTACGGCCGCTGGGTCGCCGCGACGCTGACGGCACAGGGCGGCGAGCAAATCTTCGTGCCGCGCGGCTTTGCCCACGGCTATTGCACGCTCGAAGCCGACACCGAAGTCGCCTACAAGGTCGATGATTATTACGCGCCGGACTGCGAACGCGGCCTGATCTGGAACGACCCGACGCTGGCGATCGACTGGCCGGTCGCGGCGTCCGATGCGGTGTTGTCGGACAAGGACCGCAAGCTGCCGCGCTTTGCTGACTTTGTCTCGCCGTTCCGCTATGATCGGACCGGATGAGCAAGCGATTTCTGATCACCGGCGGGGCGGGCTTCATCGGGTCGGCCGTGGTGCGCCATCTGGTCGGCGCCACCGACAATCGCGTCTGCGTCGTCGACAAGCTCACTTATGCCGGCAATCTGGCGTCGCTGGCGCCGGTCGCCGATAGTCCGCGCTACACCTTCGTGCGCGCCGACGTCGCCGATGCCGCCAAGATGAAAGAGGTATTTTTCGGCTTCCGCCCCGACGTGGTGATGCATCTCGCCGCGGAAAGCCACGTCGACCGCTCGATCGACGGGCCGACGGATTTCATAAAGACCAACATCGTCGGCACCTCCGTGCTCGTGGAAACCGCGCTCGCCTATTGGCGCGGCTTGCCCAAGGCCGCGCAGCGCGATTTCCGCTTTCATCATATCTCGACCGACGAGGTGTTCGGCTCGCTCGACGCCGCCGGGAGTTTCAGCGAAACCACGGCCTATGCGCCGCGCTCGCCCTATTCGGCCTCGAAAGCGGCCGCCGATCATCTGGTGCGCGCCTGGCATCACACCTATGGCTTGCCGGTTCTGATCACCAATTGTTCGAACAATTACGGCCCATATCATTTCCCCGAAAAGCTCATTCCGCTCACCATCATCAACGGCCTGGAAGGAAAGCGGCTGCCGGTCTACGGCACCGGCAGCAACGTGCGCGACTGGCTTTTCGTCGAGGATCATGCCCGCGCGCTCCTAGCCGTCGTCGAGGGCGGGTGCATCGGCGAGACGTACTGCATCGGCAGCCGCAGCGAGCGTACGAACCTCGACGTCGTCAAGGCCGTTTGCGCGCTGCTCGACGAGCTTGCGCCCAGCGCCGCGATCGGACGGCGCGAAGAGCTGATCAGCTTTGTCGCCGACCGGCCGGGCCACGACCTGCGCTACGCCATCGATCCGACGCGCATCTGCACCGAGCTCGGCTGGCAGCCGCGCGAGACCTTCGACACCGGCCTGCGCCGGACCGTGCTGTGGTATCTTGCCAATCGCGCCTGGTGGCAGCGCATCCGCGACAATGTCTATGCCGGCGAGCGTCTCGGAGTTTTGGCGTGATCCTGGTATTCGGCGGCAATGGCCAGCTCGGCCGTGAGTTAATTCGCGCGGCCGCTGCCCGCCACGCCGCGCTACAGGCGCTGTCGCGCGCGGAAGCCGATATCGCGGATGCGGCGGCCGTAGCGGCGGCACTGGCACGTTGGAAACCCGATCTCGTGGTGAACGCCGCCGCCTACACCGACGTCGATGGCGCCGAGAGTCACGTTGCCGAAGCGCGCCGCGCGAACGAGCTTGGCCCGGCTGTGCTCGCCGACGCCTGCGCCAGGATCGGCATTGCGATGGTCCATATTTCGACCGATTACGTGTTCGACGGCAGCAAAGATAGCGCTTATCTGGAAAGCGATCCCGTTCATCCGATCAATGCCTATGGGCGCAGCAAAGCGGCGGGCGAGGACGCGGTACGCCGCGCGCTTGGTCGCCATGTCATTCTGCGCACCGCGTGGCTATACAGCGAGTTCGGTCGGAATTTTCTCAAAACGATTTTGCAGCTCGCCGAAACACGCGACGAGTTGCGCATCGTTGCCGATCAACACGGCAGCCCGACCTCGGCCCGCGAACTCGCCGCGGCGATTTTGCACCTTGCGCCGCGCCTGCTCGCCGCGCCGCGCCTGGCGGGGACCTATCATTTCACCGCCGCGGGCGCGACCACCTGGCACGGCTTTGCCAACTGCATCGTCACCGCCGCTGCGCCGATCACCGGCCGCAATCCGCCGGTGACGCCGATCGCGGCCGCGGATTATCCGACGCCGGCGCGGCGGCCCGCCAATTCGCGGCTGGACTGCCGCTCGTTCGCACAAACGTTCGGCTTGGCGCCGCGCCCGTGGCGCGAAGCAGTCGATGCAACGACGCGGGCGCTGGCGATCGCATCGCACCGCGTGGAAAATCATGTCGCGTAAGGGCATCATCCTCGCCGGCGGCGCTGGCACGCGGCTGCATCCGCTGACGCTGGTCACGTCGAAGCAGCTCCTGCCGGTCTACGACAAGCCGATGATCTATTATCCGCTCTCCGCGCTGATGCTGGCCGGCATCCGGGAGATTCTGTTCATCACGACACCGCAGGACCAGGCGGCGTTCAAGCATCTGCTCGGCACCGGCGCGCAATGGGGCGTCCGCTTCGAATATGCGGTGCAGCCGGCGCCGAACGGGCTTGCTGAAGCCTTCGTGATCGGTGCCGATTTCGTCGACGGCCATCCGTCATGCCTGATTCTCGGCGACAACATCCTTTATGGGCACGGCCTGCCTGACGCGCTGCGCCGCGCCGGTTCGCGCCCGCACGGCGCCACGATATTTTCGTACTCGGTCGACGACCCGCAGCGCTATGGCGTGATCGAATTCGACGGCGACGACGGCGTGGTGTCGATCGAAGAGAAGCCGCAACAGCCGAAATCGAACTGGGCCGCGATCGGGCTTTATTTTTACGACGCAGAGGCGGTCGATCTGGTCAAACAGCTCAAACCTTCGGCGCGCGGCGAACTGGAAATCACCGATCTCAATGTTCTCTACATCCGCCGCCGGCGGCTAGCGGTGGAACGGCTCGGCCGCGGCTTCGCCTGGTTCGACGCCGGCACGCACGATTCGCTTCTGGAGGCCGCCGAGTTCGTGCGCGTGCTACAGCACCGGCAGGGTCAGCTGGTCTGTTCGCCCGACGAAGTCGCCTTCCACAACGGCTGGATCGACGCGGACGCGCTTAGGGCGCTCGCCGCCCAGCACGGCAAGACGCAATACGCGCGGCGGCTGTTGGATAATTTGCGTTAGCCCCGCCCCATCTGGAGCGCCGTCGATCGCAGCGGCTCCCCTGACCGGCACGTCATCAGCCCGCACCGACGTGCCCGAAATGGAATGATGAAGCGGCATCGCCGGTTCTATTCCAACTCCCGCAGCTTGAAGCGCTGCAGCTTGCCGGTGGCGGTGCGCGGCAGGTCGCGGCGGATATCGATCCAGCGCGGATATTTCCACGGGCCGGCGCTCGACTTGACATGCACGCGCAGCGTTTCGAGGAGGCGCTCGTCGGCGGCAAAGCCGTTGCGCAGCACGATGAAGGCTTTCGGCTTGATCAGCCCGTCGGCGTCCTCTTTGCCGATGACGGCGGCTTCCAGCACCGCTTCGTGGGACGCCAGCGCGGCCTCGACCTCGAACGGCGACACCCACATGCCGCTGACCTTGAACATGTCGTCGGTGCGGCCGCAATAATGGAAATAGCCGTCGGCATCGCGGAAATATTTGTCCCCCGTAAAGGTCCATTCGCCCGCAAAGGTGCGCCGGCTCTTCTGCCGCTGATTCCAATAGCCTTCGCCGGCGGTCGGGCCGCGCACGATGAGCTCGCCGATGTCGCCGGCAGCAACCTCGACGCCGGCTTCGTCGACGATTTTCAGCTCGTAGCCGGGTACCGGCTTGCCGGTGGTGCCGTAGCGCACGTCGCCCGGCCGGTTGCTCAAAAAGGTCTGGAACATCTCGGTCGATCCGATGCCGTCGAGCACGTCGACGCCGCACGCATTGCGCCAGCGCCGGCCGAGCTCGGCCGGCAGCGCCTCGCCCGCCGAGATGCACAGCCGCAGCCGGTCGGAGCCGGCGCCGTGCCGCATGTCCTTATGCGCCAACAGCGACGCGTAGAGCGTCGGCACGCCGTAAAAAACCGTCGGCCGGCGCCGCCGCATGAGGTCGAACACCGCTTCGGCGGTCGGCCGCTGCGGCAGCAGCACCGTCGTCGCGCCGACCGACAACGGGAACGCCATGGCGTTGCCCATGCCGTAGGAGAAGAACAGCTTTGCCGCGGAGAACACGATGTCGTCCTCGCGGATGCCGATGACATGGCGCCCCATCAGCCGCGCCGCCGCCACTGGCGTGGTGTGGACGTGCTTGACGCCCTTGGGCTCGCCGGTCGAGCCCGACGTGTACATCCAGAACGCCACCTCGTCGGACAGCGTCGGTGCAACGAAGGGCTCCATGCTGCGGCACCCCGACAGCTCGGCGAAATCGCGCACGTCGCGTCCCGCAAAGGCCGCTTTGTCCGCGGCGCTCGCGCCGACCAGAATGATGCTGCGCAGCCGCGGCAGACGGTCGAGAACCGGCACCAGCGATTGCACGAACGGCGCCGCAATGACGATTCCGGACGCGCGGCTGTCGCCGATAATGTAGGCGTATTGCTCGCTGGTGAGCAGCGTGTTGAGCGGCAGCACCACGATGCCGGCGCGCACGCCGCCCCAGAAGGCGACCGGAAAATCGACGGTGTCGGGAAGAAGCAGCGCAAGCCGCTCTTCGGGCCGCAGGCCGAGGTCGAGAAGGGCTGCCGCAAAAGCGCAGGTGCGCGCTTGCAGCTCGCCATAGGTCAGCGCGCGGTCGGTGTCGATGAACGCATTTTTTTCGCCAAGCCCACGCGCGACCGGCGCGTCGACCAAATCCGTGACCGCGTTGTACGGCTTGCGCTGTAGGAGGTCTTCCAGCATCGATGCGGTCGTAGCGGCGGAGTGGCCCGGGTTTAAGCCGCAGGAGCCTAATGCCTTACATAGAGCGGTGCAAACGCTGCGCTCGGCGAGACATCGCTGCGATCAACCAAGCATCCAGGCGACCGGGACGCCACGCGATCGCGGCGCTGCTTGCCAGATCAGCAAAAATCCCGGAAAAATACCGGCCTGCCGCGGGAGTCCCCGGTGATTTGCCAAGCGAGCTGTCAAGCGAGCGGTCAAGTGAGCTGTCAAGCGACCTGCCAATGAGCCGCGCCAATGCCATTGCCCGCGCGCACGCCTATTTCGATGAGGGCGGCTTTCTCGCCGATCTGACGCGCCGCGTCGCCATCCCGAGCACGAGCCAGGAGCCGGAGCGCGCCGGCGCGCTGCGCGCTTATCTGGTCGATGAGATCGCGCCGACGCTCGGCAAGCTCGGTTTTACCTGCCGCCTTCTCGACAATCCGCGCGGACCGCCGGTGCTGGCCGCCGAGCGCATCGAAAATCCGGCGCTGCTCACGGTCTTGCTGTACGGCCACGGCGACACGGTGCGCGGGCTCGACGATCTGTGGCGCAGCGGGCTGTCGCCCTGGAAGGTCGTGATCGAGGGCGACCGCATCTATGGCCGCGGCACCGCCGACAACAAGGGCCAGCACAGTGTCAACATCGCCGCGCTTGCGGCGGTCATCGCCGAGCGCGGCGAACTCGGCTTCAACTGCAAGTTTTTGCTGGAAATGGCCGAGGAGACCGGCTCGGTGGGCTTGCGCGAAGTGTGCGCCGAACATGGCGACGGCGTTCTCAAGGCTGACGTGCTGATCGGGTCCGATGGCCCGCGCAACGCGCCGGACGTGCCGACCATTTTTCTCGGTGCGCGCGGCGGCTGTCCGATCGTTCTTGTGGTCGATCTGCGCGAAGGCAGCCATCACTCCGGCAACTGGGGCGGGCTCCTCGCCAACGCCGGAATCGTTCTGGCGCAGGCGCTGGCTTCGATCACCGATGCGCGCGGCGCGATCCGCGTTCCCGAATGGCGGCCACCGCTGCCGCAAGCGGTGCGCGATCTATTGGCGGGCGTCGAGGTCGATGGCGGCACGGACGGGCCGACGATCGACCGCGACTGGGGTGAGCCGGGCTTGACGCCCGCCGAGCGCGTGTTCGGCTGGAACAGCTTTGAGGTCCAGGCCTTCGTTGCCGGTACCCCGGAGCGGCCGGTCAACGCCATTCCGGGCACGGCGCGCGCCCATTGCCAGCTCAAATACGTGGTCGGCACCGACGCCGACGACATTATTCCGGCACTGCGGCGGCATCTCGACCGCCACGGCTTTGCCAACGTCGAAATCCGCCGCGGCCGCTCGAGTGTCTTCAAGGCGAGCCGCCTCGATCCGGCCGATCCATGGGTCGGTTGGGCCAGGGACTCGATTGCGCGCACCACCGGCCGTGCGCCGACGGTTTTGCCCAATTTCGGCGGCTCGCTGCCGAACGATATTTTCGCCGAAATTCTCAATCTGAAGACGCTGTGGATCCCGCATTCCTACGCCGGCTGTTCGCAGCACGCGCCCAACGAGCATTTGCTGGCGCCGATCGCGCGCGAGGGACTGGGCCTGATGGCCGGACTGTTCTGGGACCTCGGCGATCCCGCAGTGTCACGGCCGCCGGCGTAAAAGTTACTCAGGCCGAGCCGCGATCTCCCCAGCCGGCAAATGAACCGGCAAATTTAGCGGCTGCCATGACATAAGCCGTCGTCAATATTGCATATTAGCCGGTAAAGGAACCGACAAAATGGCCGGCACGGATTATTGATCGCTAATTTCCTCGATTGTACGTCGCGCCCGCCGGCTAACGCCGAAGGTCGCCAACCGCCGTTGCGCTCGCTTGTCCAGCCACCGCGCGGCGAGCGCGCGGCGGTCGATCTTGTCGCCGATGAGCCCTCCACGTAGCCTAAGCCCGATGTAGCATCGCTCCAGAGCTGCCGGCAACCATGCGACGACTGCCGCGGGCCTTTTGAGGATCGGATGACAACGGCTATCGAAAGCGTCGAATTAACGCGCGTCGGGCCTGGCACCGTCATGGGCGGGCTGATGCGTCAATACTGGATCCCTGCACTATTGTCCTCGGAAGTCGAGCGCGGCGGCCCGCCGCTTCGCCTGATGCTGCTTGGCGAGAAGCTCATCGCCTTTCGCGACAGCGAGGGTCGCGTGGGGGTTATGGATCATCGTTGCCCCGCACCGCTGCGCGTCACTGTTCCTGGGCCGCAACGAGCAAGGCGGGATCCGCTGCATCTATCATGGCTGGAAATTCGATGCGACCGGCCGATGCCTCGACATGCCCAATGTGCCGCCGCATCAGGATTTCAAGCACAAGGTCAGCGCCAAGGCGTACCGGACGATCGAGCGCGCCGGGCTGGTATGGGTCTATATGGGAGCGCGCGCCGAACCGCCGCCGCTGCCGGGATTCGAGGTTCTGGACGTTCCCGATGACGAGATCGGAGCGACCTTCATTCAGCGCAACTGCAATTATCTGCAGGCGCTGGAGGGGGACATCGACACCTCCCACTTCGGCTTCCTGCACGCCGGCCACGTCGAGCCGGACGAACTGGACGAGGTCGATCCCATCTATCACACGGTCGCGATCCGCGCGCCGGAATATCACATCGCCGACACGGCCTGGGGCACGACCTATGCGGGCTATCGTGCTGCCGGGCCGGGGCGCACCTCCTGGCGCTTCGGCAACTTTCTGTTTCCATTCTGGAGTCAAGTTCCGAACGGCGAGTTCGGCCGGCATCTGCAGGTGCGCGGATGGGTGCCGCTCGACGACGAGCACACGATGTATTGCGTGGTGTGGTGGAAGCGCGGTCTATCGGCGATGAACGAGCGGGACCCGGCATTCAAGGATGGAACGCCGGTCGGCGGCATGGGCCGACGCAACGATTTTCTGCCCAACACGACCGACTGGCTCGGCCGCTGGAGGCTGGCGGCGAATGCAGGCAACGACTGGCGACTGGACCGGGCCGCGCAGCATGACAACGCGATCTACAGCGGAATCGACACCATCCACTTGCAGGACCAGGCCGTCACCGAGAGCATGGGCGCGATTCTGGATCACAGCTTCGAGCATCTCGCCCCGTCCGATCAGATGATCACGCGCACGCGACGCCGCCTGCTGCTGGCGGCGCGGGCGCTGCGCGATAATCGCGTGCCGCCGCCGGGCGCCGAAAATGTCGAAGTGTTCCGCGATGCGCGCGGCGGCTACTTTGTAGGCGACGCCGGGAAGGGATGGCAGGACGCCTATGCCGGGCAACTGGCTGGCGCTTTGCGTCCGGCTCCGACCGCCTTGCCCGCGGCGACGTAGCCCGGTCCAAACGGGCGCGGACGAAATACCGCGCGCAAGCGCCGCATGTCCTGCAGCGCGGCGAAATTGGCGTCCCAGTTTTCCAGAAGCCCATCGATGCTGCCGCTCGAACTCAGAGCGCCGGTGCGCCCTGCCTTGCGGTAAGCGGCGCATGCAGCATTGAGATCGATAGCGTCGTCGCCGAGCACGATGGCCGGGAAAGGACCGCCGCCGGCTTTGGCAAATGTGCCGAGCTTGAATGGCGCGCCGTTCATATGCTCCACCCTCACCTGCCGCGGAAAACCGGCTTGCGCTTTTGGTGAAACGCCTCCACGCCTTCGCGGAAATCGTCGGATTGCCGCAACCGACTGTAGCAATGGCCTTCGAGCTCGATGGCGGCCTGCAGGCCGGTGTCCTCGGTGGCGTTGAGCAGCGCCTTGGCGGTGCGCTGGGCGAGCGGCGAGAACGCGCGCAACTCGTCGACCAGCGCGTCGGTCGCCGCCTCAAGTTTTTGATCGGCCACGCATTCGGTGGCGATGCCCCATTCGTGGGCCTGCTTCGCCGCAATGCGCTTCGACCGCATCACGATGTCCTTGGTGCGGGTAATGCCGATGATCTTTTGCAGCCGCGCCGCGCCGCCGGAGCCGGGAATTTGCCCGAGCCGCTGCTCCGGCAGCGCGTAGAGGCAGGTCTCCGACACGATGCGGAAGTCGCAGGCAAGCGACAGTTCGAAGCCGACGCCGAAGCAATAGCCGCGGCTCGCGGCGATCACCGGTTTGGTGCAGCGCGCCGGCGCGGCGATGTTCCAGGCGAGCTTTGCCACGTGCTCGGGCGAGGCCTGCAAGAATCCGGCGATGTTGCCGCCCGAGGAAAAATGCTCGCCGACCGCGCGCAGCACGATGACCCGCACGCGCTCGTCGTCGTCGAGCGCCTCGAAGGCGATGCGCAACTGGTCGCGCTGGCCCATTTCGATGACGTTGAGGGGCGGCCGGTCCAAAACCACGTCGGCGCGCTCGCGCGCGGCGTCGATCTCGACGCGAAAGCCGTCGAGTCTCCGGCGTTGCAGGCGCGGATCGGAAAGCGCAGTCATGCCGCCGTTCCTTGCTGGCGGGCCGCGGGCTCGTCCAAATATTCGCCGGCGACGAGCTTGCGGCGCAACAGTTTTCCCACCGGCGATTTCGGAATGTCGGCGACGAAGACGTAGCGGCGCGGACGCTTGAACGCCGCGAGGCCGGACTTGCGGCAGAAGGCGTCGAGTTCTTCCGGCTCGACGGTTGTGCGGCGCTTGATGAAGGCGGTCACGGTCTTGCCCAAACGCTCGTCCGGCAAGCCGACCACCGCGACCTCGGACACCGCGGCATGCAGCGACAGGCACGATTCGATCTCGACCGGCGAAATGTTCTCGCCGCCCGAGATGATCATGTCGTCGACCCGGCCGGTGACGAAAATATCGCCGTCGGCGTCGATGAAGCCGGTGTCGCCGGTAAAATACCAGCCCTCGCGGATCGCCCTGGCGTCGGCCTCCGGGCGCCGCCAGTAGCCGTCGAACGATTCGTCGCCGGCCAACAGTGCGATGATCTCGCCCTCTTCGCCGACCGCCGCGATCTCGTCGACCGATTGCGCGCCAAGCTTGACCACCCGCACCATCTGATTGATGCCGGCCCGGCCGGCGGAGCCGAGTTTTTTGGGTGCGTTCTGGTTGATGGTGAAGGTGTAGATTTCCGAGGAGCCGTAATGATTGACGAACAGATCGGGCTCGAACGCGGCCTGCAGCTTTTGCAACAGGCCGTCGGTCATCGGCGCGCCGGCAAAGCCGAGCTTGCGTACCGAGGCCACGTCGGTCTTGGCAAATGCCGGATGATGGACGAGATCGTGATAGAGCGTCGGCACCAGATAAAGGTTGCTGATCCGCTCGGCCGCGATCGTTTGCAACGCGCGCTCGGCGTCGAAGCGACGCAAACAGACGAAGGCACCGCCGACGAGCGCCATGGCGAGAAGCGAGCGTACCCCCATGGTGTGATAGAGCGGCATGACGCCGAGCGTGCGCTCGCCGCGGCCGTAAAGATTTTGCGCCACGTGCGCCAACGCCGCGGCACGTTCGGCGCGCTGCCGGCGCGGCACGCCCTTCGGCCGTGCCGTGGTGCCGGAGGTGTAAAGCATGACCGACCAGGCCTCGGCATCGACCCGCGGCCTTGCGTCGGGCGCCGGGCGCGACATGAGGTCGGTGAAGGCGACATCGGAGGAGGCAGTGGCATCGAGCGCGATGCGCGGCAGCGCCTTGGCGGCAGCGGAGCCGGCGACCGCTTGCGCGGACACTTCTTCGTACGCGATCGCCTTGGCGTCGGCGTCGGCGACGAAAAACTCAAGCTCGCTTGCCGACGATCGCCAATTCACCGGCGTGGCGATGATGCCGGCAAATTGGCACGCCCAATGCAGGGTAGAGGCTTCCCAACGGTTCGTGAGCACCGTGACGAGATGATCGCCCGGCTCGAGCCCGAGTGCGTCGAAGCCTGCGACCAGGGACGATATGCGGCGGTACCATTGCGCATAAGTAAGCCGCACCGCGCCGTCGACGATCGCCGGCGCCTGCGGATCGCGGGCGACGCTGCCGAGAAAGCTCAAGCCGAGATCGAGCATGCGGTGCTGTCTCCTGGTCGCCCCATGATAGGGCGTCGCAGCGCCATCACAAAGGCGCATTCCGATCAATCTGATCGCCGCCGTGGCCGCGGGTTGCCTTGCCAAAACGTCGCAGCTACAACCGCCTGCAGGCGCGGCCCAAACCAGCGATGGCATCAATCACGTTCCCTAAAGACAAGGGCTGGGCGGCCAGCGTTACACGCTCGCCCGAGCGGGCGGTCGCCGCGCTGATCGTCGGCTTTGCGGTTTTTCGTCTCATATTGGCGGCGACGCTCGGCCTCGGCGTCGACGAGAGCTACGGCATCGGCGTTTCGCACGATCTCGATCTGTCCTATTTCGACTACCCGCCGCTCACTTACTGGCTGATCCACTTTTTCATTCCGCTCTTTGGCGACGGCCGCGCCTTGCGCCTGCCGTTTATCGCATTGTTCGCCGGTACGTCCTGGATGCTCTATCTGTTGACGCGGCATTTGTTCGGCGGAACCGCCGGGGTCTGGGCGGTGCTGGCGCTGAACCTGTCGGCATTCTTTACGCTTGCCGGCAGCTGGGTCGTAACCGATGGACCGCTGTTTTTCTGTCTTGTGGGCGCGGCGTACACGATCGCACGCGGGCTGTTCCCCGCCGACGCAGCTATATCGCCGTGGCGGATCTGGCCCGTTGCCGGTTTCTGGTTCGGTCTCGCCGGCCTGTCGAAATATCACGCCGCGCTGGTTGCCGTCGGCCTGTTGTTTTATCTGGCGAGCATCCCGGCGCGATGGAAAATTGTTCTGCATCCGGCGATCTGGGTTGGCGCCGCCATTGCAGTCGCCGTGATCTCGCCGGTCATCGTCTGGAATGCCGAGCATCATTGGGTCTCGTTCGCGTTCCAGGGCGGACGCGCACTTGCCCATGGTTCCTTTCCCAAGGTCGGGCAATTTCTCGTCAACCTCGGCGGGCAGTTTCTCTGGATGGGGCCGTGGGTCTTCGTGCCCATGGTGGTTGCCGCCTACTACGCGTTGCGCCGCGGCAGAACCGATGCGCGCACCTGGTATTGCGTCTGCCTGGCGCTGCCGACGATTCTGCTGTTTACCCTGGTACCGCTGTGGGGCGATCGCGGGTTGCCGCACTGGCAGATGCCGGGCTGGCTGATGCTGTTTCCGGTGCTCGGCGATCATCTGGCGCGCGAAGCCGAGGTACGTCCGCTGCCGCGCCGCTGGGCGGTCGGATCGGCCGTCACTCTGGTCACGGTCGCGTTACTGATCGTCGGCCACGCGGCGACCGGATACGGGCGCTTGCTCGCGCCGGCGGTGTTCGCCAAGGGCGACCCGACACTGGAGGCCCTTGAGTGGACACCGCTGCGCGGCGAGCTGCAACGGCGCGGCCTGCTCGACAAGCCGAACTTGTTCGTCATTTCCGACGGCCCGATCGACGTCGCCAAGATCGATCAGGCCCTGCACGACGCACTGCCCATGCAGGTGTTCGGCGCCAGCCAGCAGTACGCGTTCCGTTACGATCCGAAATCATTGCTCGGCCGCGATGCCTTGATCGTCGGGCAAGATAACCGCACCATCGGCATCCGCCGGGCGCTCACTCCTTACTTCGAGTCGATCGAGGAATTGCCGCCATTCGCGTTCGGACGTTCCGGCATGAAGGAAATCGAGGTCCGAATTCTCTACGGCCACGTGCTACGGAAACCGCTGCCGTCGCCTTACGACAAGCGCGCCAACTAAGCCGGTTCGCGGATTTGCGTTTTCAGAACGGATGTGACCGCGGCGAAGACCTGCTCGACGGTGATCGCCTGCATGCAGACATTGTCCGTGCAGGCGCTCTTGCGTGAATTATAGACGCTGACGCAAGGCGAGCACGCGAGCCCGGCGTAAATAATCGTTGGCCTGCCGAGCGGCTTGTAGAGGCTCGGCGTTTCCGGCCCGAACAGCACGATGGTCGGCAAGCCGCTGGCGGCGGCAAAGTGGGCCGGGCCGGAATCGTTGGATACGATCAGGGCGGCCAGCTCATAAAGCGCCGGCAGATCCGCGAGCTTGGTATGGCCGGCGAACGCGATGCAGCGATCGCTCGCGCATTGCGCGGCCATTTCTTCCGCCTGCCCACGCTCGTTTTCCGCGCCCGTAATCAGCACCAGCACGTCATCGTGCGCCGCCAATATGCGCCGAATGAGTTCGGCGTAACGATCCGGCATCCAGCGCCGCTGCTGCAGCATTTCGCTGGAATTCGGGTTGATCAGAACGAGCCGTAGCCGGGACACGTCGCGTTGCGGAGCCAGCGCGCCGATCTGCGCGGCCATTTTTTCACGCGCGGCTGCGCTGCCGCGCCGAACCGGCAGCGCGATTTCGTCGTCGGCGATGATGGTCTTCGCGTAGGGAACCGTCGGCGTCTCGCTCAACAGCGCGTTGACCAGGGCGATGAAGTTCTTGGCCACGTGAATGTGCGAATTATGAATCACCCGGTGCGTCAGCATATCGCCCCGGTACAGGCCTTCGCTGTGGAACCGGTAAAAGCCGATGCGCCGATCGGCGCCGGACAGCCCGGTGAGCAATCCGGTGAAGCGCGAGAACAATTCGAGGTCAACCACGGTGTCGATGCCGTTGCGCCGCGTCCAGATCAAGAAAGCCAGCGCATCGGCGGCCAGCCGCCACAGCGAGCTCGTTCCGATGGTGAAGACGTTGCCCGAGGCAATCGTGCCGGTGATCGCCAGCGAACCGGCGTTTTTGGCGAAAATCGCAAAGTAGATTTCGGCCCCGGTGCGCTCGCGCGCCTTGCGCAGCGCCGGATCGGCCAAAATCGTGCTGCCCATTTCGGACAGCTCGATGAACAAGATGCGGCGGATCGGCCGTGGCGGCTTGCGCCGCACGAGATCGCGCAGCTTGACGACCAGCGTCGCCAAAAAGCACAGCGGCACGCCGGCCAAGCGATCGATCCGACGCATGGCGTCGACGCTGATGCCGGTTCCGCTCATTGGATGCCTGTCAAGCGTTCTTTATCGTCATTCCGGATCGCCGCAAAGCGGCGAGTCCGGAATCCATAATCTCCGCGCCGGGCTTATGGATTCCGGGTTCCTCGCTTCCGCCTCCACGCTTCGCGCGCTTCGGCGGGACTCATACCCCGCCGCAGATTGCGGAGCGAGCGAAGGCGGGTCGCTCAGCCCCGGAATGACGACTTCTAACCTCGTCCGTATTATTTGCGCCAGCCCTTCATGGGCAATTCGAGCTTGGCGGTGGCGCGGTCTTCCGGCCAGACCGAAACGTACTGCTTGCCCTGCAGCTGGATCAGATAGGTCGCCGACAGGACGTTCTGGCCGGTCGAATCGAACTTGACGCCGTTATAGCCCATGATGAGCTGATCCGGCTTGAGGTCGGTGGCGCGCAGCGCCGCTTGGATTTTCTCGGGCGCGGTCGATCCGGCGCGGTTGATCGCATCGGCGAGCACGAAAAAGCCCTGCATCCAGCGGGCGCTGGTATCGTCGAGATCGCGGCCGTATTTGGCCTTGAACATGTGGTCGACGATGTAGCTGTTGCTGCCCGGCTTGCCGATGTCGAAGGCGCTGCGGTCGATGGCGCCCTGGGCGAGATCGCCCACATTGGGAATGAAGGCCGGATCGGAAAAGCCGGAATCGTCGCCGATGATGATCGGCGGCAGATAGTCGAGATTCTTCATCGTCCTGAAATAGAGGATGATGTCGGCCGTGTAGCTGACGAAGATCACGGCGTCGGGCTGCAGCGACTTGAGCTGCAGCACCTGGGCGGTGACGTCGGATGAGTTGGCGTTGTAGGCGATCTGCGCTCCGACCTTGATGTTCGCGCTCTTGGCGGCCTCGACGATGCTGGCGCCGACCGAGGTGCCGTAATCGGTGTTCTCGTTGACCACGGCGATGGTGTCGATCTTGCGGCCCGATTTCTTCAAGTCGTTGAGAAATTCGAAATAGGCCTTGGCGAAATCCGGCGCGATCGGCGTGGTGCGGAAGGTCCACTTGAAGCCGCGGCCAGTGATGTTGGAGGCGACCGAATCGGCCACCAGGAACGGAATGCCCTGCCGCTCGGCGACCGCGGTGGCGACGAGCGACACCGAGGACTGGTACGAGCCGAGCATGGCCACGACGTGATCCTGCGTGATCAGGCGGAGCGTCTGCTGTTGGCCGACCTGCGGATTGCCCTGATGGTCGGCCTCGTCGAGCTCGATCTTGGCGCCGCCGAGGTTCGGCAAGCCCGCCGTAGCGGCGAGCGGCAAGGTCTTCAATTCGGGATGCGCCTCATTGACGATTTCGGCGCCGAGATGGACAGCGTCACGCGCCGACTGGCCGGCGCTGGCCGCGTTGCCGGTCAGCGGATAAATGACGCCGATCTTGACCGGACTGGCGGCGTCCGCGGAACCGCCGGGGCCGGCAAAAATGGCGGCCAGGGCGGCGACAATGCCGCATGCTGCTCGCTTCATGGCTTTCTCCCTTTGCGCCCGCCAGCCGAAGGAAGCCGTATTTGAACGAAAAACCGACGCGCTTGTCCATCGCCTTTGGCGCCGCGCGCCCTGAAATAAATTTTTCCCGGATGCTGCGCTGCGCCCGGGAAATGCCGCTGCGTCGAATCCGGCTACCGCCGGGTCGGGAACAGCGCGGCGGGGAAATCCGCCGCGTAGCGCCGGCCACGGTCGCGCGGCCGATAATCCGGATGCGGATTGGGATCGGGCTCGACGGCGCGGCGATAGAGGTGCCAGGTGGCATGGCCGAGCACCGGCATGACCACCGGCAGGCCGAGGAACAGCGGCAGCGAGCCCGCGGCCAGCAGCACCGCGACGATCAAGCCCCACAACGCCATCGTCGCCGGATTGGCGGCGACGACGCGGATCGACGTCGCCAACGCGACCGCGGCGCCGACGTCGCGATCGAGCAGCAGCGGGAACGACACCGCGCTCACCGTCAGCACGACGGCGGCAAAGACAAAGCCGATGCCAGTGCCGACGATGATCAGGTTCCAGCCGGCGCGGGTGGTGAACACGTCACGCGCGAATTGGCCGATGGAAGCCGGCGCGTGGTAGCCGAAAAAGGCGACGTAGATCGCTTGCGCCACCGCGAGCCAGATCAAGAACAGCGCCATGAGCAAAATGCCGAGCGCCACGATGGCGCCGAGCGAGGGCGAATACAGCACGTCGAAGGCGTGCTGCGAAGAGCTATCGAGCCCGGCTTCGCGGCGGCGGCTCAATTCGTAAAGCCCGATCGCCGCGAACGGGCCGACCAAGGCGAAGCCGGCGGCGATCGGGAACGCGAGCGGCAGCATGGCGTGGCCGAGCGTCATGGCAATCAGAAAAAGCCCGATCAGCGGATAGACGACGCAGAGAAAGACGGCGTGACTCGGCATCGCCGCAAAGTCATCGAGGCCGCGCGCCAGCGCCTGCACAAGATCGGACGGCGCGATGCGGCGGACGGCGGGGCGAGCGGCATTGCTGCTCGCACCGACCAGAATGTGGGAATACGACACGGCGCACCTCCCTGAACATTCGCTCAACGGGCCGTGCCTCTGCGGCCGGCCGCCGCAAGGCGCCCGAGGTCTTCACCGCGCGCATCATGACAGGCGCGCGAACTTTGTCGCTTCACAAAGCGGTGTGCGTCAGTGTTGTGTGCCGCAACGAGGCGGCAGATCTAACGCAATTCGATTGAAAGAGGAATGATCACCAATAGGAAAAGAGGCCCCATTGCGGGACCTCTTTGGGCTCGTTGTGGTCTATCTGCGGCGGGGCGCAGCACCGCCTGGCGCCATCAGCGCCAATGGTGCCAGTATCTTTGGTGCCAGCGCCAGCCCGGCGCAACCGCGACGCCCGGGCCGCCATAGTAGTCGTAGTAACCGTACGGGTAGCCGTAGCCCCAGTACGGCGCTCCGACGCCCACGCCAACGCCGCCCGGTCCCACATAGAAACCGACCTGAGCCATTGCCGGAACCGCCGCCGCAGTGAGGAGCGCTGCCGCCGCAGCAATGCTTATCGCAAGTTTTCTCATCAGTGCCTCCATTCGCTGCTTGGGAAAACGCGCAAGGTGATGACGTTGTTCCGCGGCTTTTTGCGCGCAAGCGAAACAAAGTTCCGCTACAGAAAGGCAAATCTGAACGGGAGTTCATGGAGGAACAACAAAACCGCTTTTGCGCCGCGCTTACTCGGCGGCGATGCGCAGCGCCTCCGGCTCCTCGTGATGCTCGCGCTTCTCGCCGCGCAGCCAAGCCTGGAACCGGTCGAGATAAAGGTAGACCACCGGGGTGGTGAACAAGGTCAAAAGCTGGCTGAGTGCCAAGCCGCCGACCATGGAGTAGCCCAGCGGCTGACGCAGCTCCGAGCCCGAGCCGTGGCCGAACATCAGCGGCAGGCCGCTCAACAGTGCCGTCATCGTCGTCATCACGATCGGGCGGAAGCGAAGCAGACAGGCTTGGCGCACCGCCTCGAGCGGCGACAATCCGGCGCGCTCGCGGTTGATGGCGAAGTCCACGAGCATGATGCCGTTCTTCTTGACGATGCCGATGAGCAGGATGATGCCGATGATGCCGATCACCGAGAGGTCGAAGCCGCCGAGTGAAAGCGCCAGCAGCGCGCCGACGCCGGCGGATGGCAACGTCGATAAAATCGTGAGCGGATGAATGTAGCTTTCATAGAGCACGCCGAGAATCACGTAGACGACTACGAGCGAGGCGGCAATGAGGATTGGTTCGTTCGACAGCGCGGCCTGGAACGCCTGGGCGTTGCCCTGGAAGGTGCCGATCATCGACGACGGCATGCCAATTTGGTCGGAGACTTGCTGGATGGCATTGACGGCTTGGCCGAGCGCCACGCCGGGCGGCAGATTGAAGGTGATCGTCACGGCAGGGAACTGACCCGAATGCGCCACCAGCAGCGGCCCGATATGGCTGGTGTCGACGTTGACCAGGGTGGAGAGCGGAATAAGCTGCCCGGTGGTGGGCGCCTTGATGTAAAGCTCGTTAAGCGTCTGCAGTCTGCCCTGCAGCCGCGGCAGCACTTCGAGCACGACGTAATAAGAGTTGTTGGTAAAGTACTGCGTCACATCGTTCTGGCCGAACGCGTCGTCGAGCGTGTTGTCGATGACCTGGGGCAGGATGCCGAAGCGGGCGGCGGCGTCGCGATTGATGGTAATGGTGAGCAGCGGGGATTGGTTTTCTGCGTCGGTGGCAACATCGGCCAATTGCGGCAGAGTCTTGAGCTTCGCCACCAGGCGCGGTGCCCACGTGTTCAGCTGCTGCAGGTCGGGGTCTTGAAGGACATATTGGAACTGGCCGCGGGCAATGCGTCCGCCGACGGTAATGTCCTGGGCGGGCTGCAGGAAAAGCTTGGCGCCGGGGACCGCCGCCGCGAGTTGCGGGCGCAGCCGGTCGATGATCTGTGAGGCTGACGCCTCGCGATCATCGCGCAGTTTCAATCCGATGACGAAGCGGCCGGTATTCTGCGTGTTGCCGTAGCTCGGCCCGAAGAACGAGCCGAAATCGGCGACGTCCGGATCGCGGGCAATCAACTCGGAGAGCTGACGCTGAATTTCCGTCATCCTCTCGGGAGAAACATCCTGGCCGGCTTCCGAAATGCCCAGGATCATTCCGGTATCCTGGGTCGGGAAAAATCCCTTCGGAATGGTCACGAACAGCACGCCGGTCAGGCCGACCGTCGCGATGAACACGAGCAGCGTTAAAAGCTGGTGGCGCAATACAACGTCGAGGCCGCGCCGGTAGCCGCCCAGCAGCGTGTCAAAGCACCATTCGACGGCGCGATAGAGGCGGCCGTGCACGCGGTCATGCTCGCTGACCAGGAAGCGCGAACACAGCATCGGCGTCAATGTCAGTGACACCACGACCGACACCAGAATTGCGGCAATGACGGTGATCGCGAATTCGTGGAACAAGCGTCCGACGACGCCACTCATCAACAAGAGCGGGATGAACACGGCAATGAGTGAAATACTGATCGAGAGAACAGTGAACCCAATCTCGCGCGCGCCCTTGACGGCGGATTGCAGCGGAGTCGTCCCGGCCTCGAGGTGACGGAAAATGTTCTCCACGACCACGATGGCGTCGTCGACGACGAAGCCGACGGCGATGGTCAAGGCCATCAGCGAAAGATTGTCGAGGCTGAACCCACCAAGGTAGATGATCGCGAGGGCACCGAGCAGCGACAACGGCACCGCAGCGCCGGGAATGAGCGTGGCGTTAATGCTGCGCAGGAACAGAAGGATCACCAGCACGACCAGCACGCAGGACAGTCCGAGGGTGAATTCGACGTCTTTGACCGCGGCGCGGATGGTCTGGGTCCGGTCCATGATGGTGTCGAGATGGATGCCCGGCGGGATCACCGAATGCATCGTCGCCAAGGCGGCCTTGATGTTGTCGACCGTATCGATGACGTTGGCGCCCGGCTGCTTGAACACGATCAGCATCACGGCCGTTTGGTCGCGGTGCAACGCGCCCAAGGTTACATCTTGAGGGCCATCCAGCGCCCGGCCGACATCGCGCACGCGAACCGGCGCGCCATTGCGATAGGCGATGATAACGTCATTGTAAGGAGCCGCCTCGGTCAGCTGATCGTTGTCGGCAATGGTGTAATTCTGCAGCCGGCCCAACATGGTCCCCTTGGCGGAATCCGTCGTGGCCCCGAGCAGCGCGGCGCGCACGTCCTCGAGCGTCAACCCGCGCGCCGTCAGCTTGGCCGGATCGACCTGCACGCGAATGGACGGCCGCTGCTGGCCGCCGATGGCAACCAGTGCCACGCCGTTGATCTGAGAAATCTGCGTAGCGATGACGTTCTCGGCGAAATCATCCACCTTGGGCAGCGGCAGCGTGGTCGAGTCCGCCGCTACGATCAGGATCGGCGAATCCGCCGGGTTCACCTTCTTGTAGGTCGGCGGCGAGGTGAGGTTTTTCGGCAGATACGGTCCGGCCGCCGTGATGGCCGACTGCACGTCGCCAGCGGCGCCGTCGATGTTGCGGTTGAGATCGAATTGCAATGTGATCACGGTTGAGCCGAGCGAACTCACCGAACTCATCTGCGTCACGCCCGCGATTTGACCGAACTGGCGCTCGAGCGGCGTGGCCACCGTCGCACCCATGGTTGCCGGGCTGGCGCCGGTGAGAGTGGCGGTGACCTGGATCGTCGGAAAATCAACCTGCGGCAATGGAGCTACGGGCAACAGCGGAAACGCCACAATGCCGACCAGGGCCAGCGCGGCCATCAGCAGCGACGTGGCGATCGGCCGTCGAATGAAGGTCTCGGAGACGTTCATCAGCCTTGGTCAGCGTGTTGCGGGGAGGCCGGCGCAGGCCGAATGGCGACGTGACTGTCCACGTCAAGCCGCGACTGTCCGTCCGTGACGATGCGTTCGCCGGCGCTGAGACCCTCGCGGATCACCGCCGTGCTCTCGCTGACGATCTGCACCTGGACCGGGCGCTGCTCCACGGTGTCGTCGGGCCTGATCACCCACACGTAGTAACCGTCAGGGCCTCGCTGCACGGCGACCGTGGGAGCCGTGACGGCGTTCTTCCGGATCGTGATCAGTGTGTGGACGTGGACGAATTCGCCCGGCCAAAGCCGCTCGTCCGCATTTGGAAACTGCGCCTTTAGCCGGATCGTGCTGGTGCTCTGGTCGATCTGGTTGTCGATGAGAAGGAGTTGACCCTTTGCCAACTGCTGCGCGTTGTCTTGGTCGAAGGCGAGTACCTCGACCGGCCCGCGCAACATCGCCTCGCGCACCGGTCCGAGGTCTGTCTGCGGCAGCGTGAACACCGCGTAGCACGGTTTGATCTGGGTGAGAACGGTGAGCGGATTAGCGTCGGTAGGATGGATGATGTTGCCGATGTCGATTTGCCGGAATCCCACTACGCCGTCGATCGGCGCCGCTATGGTGGTGAAGCCAAGCTGAGTGCGCGCCGCCTCGATCGCCGCCTGATCGGCGTCGATGGTCGCCTTGAATTGATCGACCTTGGCCTGCTGCGCGTCGACGTTCTGCTGGGTCTCGGCGTTTCGCAGCACCAGGGTCTTAAATCGCACCAGATCCTTTTGCGCGTCGATCAACTGCGCTTGGTCCTCGCCTTTCTTTGCCACTGCCTGGTCGAGGGCGGCCTGAAACGGATCGGGATCGATCTTGGCGAGGACGTCGCCTTGCTTGACGTCCTGCCCCTGGCGAAAGTCGACGGAGACGATCTGGCCGGTAACCTGAGCCCGGATTGCCACCGTGTTGAAGGCCATGACCGTGCCGAGGGCATCATAGTAGATCGGAACGTCGTGTTGCTCGGCGGTGGCGGCGACGACCGGGACGGAAGGCGGAGCCGCCGCACGGGCGGGCTGCATCTTGGTCAGCCGGGAAACCGCGATACCGGCGACAACGGCCGCCGCCGCAAGCCCTACGACCGCCCACACAACCGGCCTGGATTTGCGCCCTTTCGCCAATGCCCTCATTCGCGCTTCTATAGCTTGCCGGCGCCGCTTCTGAAAGCCGGTGCGATCCGGCAAAGCCAATTAAACTTCGGTAAGGTGACATGTGGTGGCGGCTGCCACGGCTGCCACGGCCCGCATAACGATTGCGTAAACTCTGGCCGCCGCCCGTTCTTCAGTTTCGCCGCCAGCCCAAGGCCGACAAAGCCCGCTGCCCTCGCTTTCCGAACCGCAACACCCACGCGATTGCCCGGACGAGTTTATCTCCGGGCGACGTCTGCTAGACTATGCGTATCAGCGGCGGGCTTGGACCGCATGTCGGGTCGCTTTATGCAGATGCCCCCGGAATTCCGTCTATTCTGCCTCGCGTTGCGGACGCCTTATGACGCTGCGGCGGGGGAGGCGCTACACGAGGCGGCCGCTGCGAAGATCGACTGGAACGCCATTGTGGCCGGCGCCCGCCGGCACCGGGTCGCGCCGCTCCTGTTCGCCCGGCTCCAGGGCTCCTCCACTGTGCCGGCGCCGGTGTTCGACAAGATCAAACGGCAGGCTATTTCGGCGCTGCAGCGCAGCCTTGGCCAAATCGCCGAGGTCCACCTTCTGCATGAGGCCTTCGCTGAAGCGGGAATTCGTGTTCTGTTCCTAAAAGGGATAGTTCTTTCGGCGCAGCTCTTCGGTGAGGGCGCAAAGCGCGACGCCCGCGACATCGACGTGCTTGTTGACCCGGCGAGATTCGGCGACGCGGCCGAACTCGTGGAGCGGCTCGGCTATCGACGTCATGAATATGCCCGCTCACCCCGGCAACGCCGCCACTACGCAAGGCTGATCAAGGACGTCGAGTTCCGGCACGCGCGTACTGGCACATGCCTCGAACTGCACCACCGGCTCAGGGATACGCCGTCTCTTCTTGTGACCGACTTCGATGTGTGGTGGCGCGAGCGCGATGAAGTGAAGCTCGGCGGCAGCCTGATTCCGACGCTGCCGCGCGCGGTTCTGCCGGTTTATCTCTGTGCGCATGGCGCCGGACACGTCTGGGAACGGCTGCAGTGGTTGGTTGATTTCGCCGGCGCGGTGCACGCGGACGGCAGCATCGCAGGCACGCTGGCAGCGGCCGAACGGGAGGGGCTCGCGGCGCCGATGCTGCATGCCTTGATGCTCGCGCACGATTGGCTGGCGCTGCCGGTCGACGGCCGTCACCTGGCGCAGGCCCGGGCGACCGCCGCGGTGCGGCGCCTCGATCGCATTCTTGCGCATCTTTATTCCGGGGCCGCCTGGCACGCGACGCCTGCGCGCGGCTCCGCCGCCGCGATCGCGCGCTATTCGCTCTGGAAGCGACTCTATCGCCTGTCGCTCAAGCCGGACTGGCGCTACCGGTTGGAGCAGGCTCGGCGGGAATGGTTTACGGCGGCCGATTGGCACACGCTGTCCCTGCCAGATCCGCTGTTCTTTCTCTATCCGCTCATGCGTCCGATTGCCTGGATTGCGCGGAGAAGACAGAGATGACGACTTCGCCCGACGACACGGCGAAAACGCTTTCCGATCTAGCGCCCATAAGGTTCGGCCGGGCCGGCATGATCGAGCGGGCCCGGCCTTGGCGCGCCCGCGGCATCGCCCGTCATGTCGTTCTGTCGTCTCTTGCCGGCCTGCAGCGACTGAGTGGCGAGCTGGAACGCGGCCTTGCACGGCCGCGCGTGCACTTCATTTCCTTGCATTCGGTGGCAGCAACCGCGGAGAACAGATTTCGACTCCTGCTAACGCAGCTTGCACGCACCCATCGCTTCGTTCGCTACAGCGATGCAGTCGATCACGTGCGTCGCGGCGACATCGACCGCCCCCTGCTCGCATTCAGCCTCGATGATGGTTTTAGAAGCTGTCTCGCGAGCCTGCGCATACTCAAGGAGTTCGGGGCGTACGCTTGTGTCTTCGTCTGTTCGGCGGTGGTCAACGAAAAGCGTTTGGACAGTGTGAGCGCGTTCTGCCGCGACCGCCTTGGCGTCGCGCCGACGCAGTTCGTCTCGTGGGGCGATCTCGACACAATGCTGCGCGCCGGGCACGAGGTCGGCAGCCATACGCGCACGCATGCAAACCTGGCCGCGCTCGGCCCGGCCGAGCTCGAGGACGAAATCGAAGGATCGCGGGCTGAGCTCGAAGCAAGGCTCGGCCCGATCCGCCACTTCGCATGGCCGTTCGGACGCTTTTTTCACATCCGGCGGCAAGTCATCGATGCCATGGCCCGCGCCGGCTATGAAAGCAGCGCATCCACCGAGCGTGGCTGTCATATTGTGCCCGCAGATCGCTCGCCGCCGATCCTGTGCCTACGCCGCGATTTCATCGACGCCGCCTGGCCGCTGCCTCACTGCCTGTATTTTCTCGCGCGCAGTGCTGCGCGGGCGTCGGCGGACGCGCATCTGTGGCCGGCAGAGCTCGTGCCGCAGCCGAGCGACCTGTGAGCCCCCGATCCGCCGCCATCGCTGCGCCGAGGCGGGATGACGGCATTCGCATCACGACCTATCAGGACTCGATGCGGTCTCAGGTGGGAGCCCTGATATCGAGCCATTATGGCGGAGCGCCCGAGGAACGAGAACGCAGCTTCATTCGGTTTTACGACCATCCGTTCCAGCGTGATCGCTGCATTCGGCTGGTCGCGCTCGACGGTGACCGCGTCGTCGGATTGGAGGCCCTCATCTACTGGCCCTACCTACTTGGAGACCAACGCTTGACGAGCTTCCAGGGCGTAAGCGCCCTAGTGGCGAGCGCGTATCGCGGCCGGCGGATCTTCGGCCGCCTTCTCGATGCGCTGGCCCAGACCAGAGAATTCGCGGGCATCGACTTGTTAATAGGATTCCCAGTGAAGCAGTCGTTTCCCGGTCTTGCTCGCGACGGCTACGCTCATCCTCTGGACCTCACCTGGTATGCGCGGCTGATCAACCCGGTTTCCGTCTTGGCTCCGCTCCATTCCATTCGGGCCGATATGGGATTTGCGCAAACAGCCGAACCGATCGAGGCGTACCGTCCGGCAAACGCGTACGTCTTGGCGCATGATGCGGATTTTCTCGAATGGCGCTGTCATTGCCGCGACGGCGCGGCATATCGTTACTTTCATTACGGCTCGGCGCGCGGACGCGTCCGTTTCGATTTGAAGTCCAATAGGCGTGGCCGAATCACCGAGCTGATAATCGGCGATGTGACCAGCACGAGCCCCGACGCAGCGTTGCTCGAGGCCGCGCTGCGTGACCTCATAAAGGCGGCGCGGGCGCAGCGCTTCGTCACCGTCTTGACGATCGCGCTCAATCGTTATTTCCGCGACCGCACCCTTCTGCAGGGCCTGCGGAAATGCCTGTTCGTCCGTGTGCCGCCGAAGATCCGTTTCATCGTGAAGAATCTGGGCGCGCCCGGCGATGTCGAAGATCCCAGTCGCTGGCGCCTGTTTCGCGGCGACATCGACACCTGGTAAGCCTTCGCCGGACGGCGCGGATGCCGGCCCGCAGCATCCTAAGCCGCAAGCGTGCTTGCGCATCGTCTGCCAACCGGCCCGTCGCAACGCGGCGCCACAGCTAGGCGCTCAAGGGCGCGGCTGGCGGCTGGCGGCTTGCGGACGATGATCTCGACGGTCTGAAACAGCCTGACGGGAAACTCGACAAGCGGCTTGGGAATGGCGCGCAGCCGGCGCAGCGAGGGGTGATCGGCGGCAACCGAGGCCACCTCGAAGCCCACATTGCTGAAACTGCCGCGCACCTCGTAGAACGGGCGATAAAATGTCTCCTGCATGCAGAAATCGTGATAGGCGGCGGTTTTTCTCCGCATGGTCTCGTGCGCGAGCCAGTCCCATCTCGGCTCGATCCCGCAGGCGAGAAACGCTCGGATCGCCCACTTGCGCAGCGGACTTTTCGGCAACCAGTGCACGAAGGGCATGAACAGATGCGGCTCGATCGGCCGCAGCTTGCCCGGGTAGACGTGGAAGCCGTAGCCGCCGGGCGCAGTGACGCGGGCAATCTCGCGGGTCACGGCATGGATGTCGGCCACGTGCTCGAGCACGTAATGGGTGAAGACGAAATGAAAAACGCCGGCGGACAGATCGGTACGGCAGTCGGGACCGATGCGCTTGACGAGGCGCTCGAAATCATGGTTGCGGACGCCAAACAGACCTTTACCGCGTTCCGCCGCTTCGCGGCGGATTTCGGCACCATAGGCGTCGTAACCGGCATTGCGCAGCCAAAGGACATATTCGCCGCGCCCGCTGCCCCAATCGAGGACTTTCATCTCGTTTCTTTTCAGACCAAGCCGCTGCCGCGTCAGCTCGATATAACGCAGCACCTCGGCATTGGGCGCGAACTTTGCGAACTCGGCTTCGGTCAACAGCGAATCGTAACTCAAATCCGCAACTCCACCTGAGATCATCGCAGATACATGCGCCGCGCCGGCGCATCGTCAACCAGGCCGCGGCACTGCGCGAACCCGGAAATGCTGCCAGCCCGGCTGAAGGATGTCGATGCGAACTGCTGGTTAAGGTAAAAGCGCATAGCCGCTGGCGCCGGTGCATTAACCTAAAGACGCAAACGATCCGCGAAGCCCATGACGCCGCGTCGATGTGATGTATCTATGCGACCGGGGTTTTCGACGGTTGGCAGAATCTGCAGATGTCTTTGGTGCGCTCGATCGGCAAACTGTTGGGAACCCTCTCCAACGGGCCCTTGCGCGTCTATCTCGATATTCTCGTCGTCGGCTCAGGCGCCCGTGTGTTCGGTTTAGCCTCGCAATTCGTCGTGCTCATCATGCTCAGCCGATTGCTGTCGAAGCAGAGCTTCGGCGATCTGATGACGGCGTTCGGATTCTACCGGCTGACCGGGCTGGCGCTGGGCATCGGCGGATCGCTGGTTCTGCTGTTTCACGTTTCGCGGCAGCGCGACGATCGCCCGGCCGAGATCAGGCTGCAGCGCTTTTCGGCGCTGGTGGGCGCCATTCCGTCGGGCGCCATCGCGCTGGCTACGGTGTTCGCGGCCGCGCCGGTCGCCGCCGCGCTCGGCAAGCCGTCGCTGGCCATCTGGCTGCAGCAACTGGCGCCGTTCGTCGTCTTCACCACGCTATTGGCCATCGCCACGGGTGCGCTGGAAGGACGATCACGGGTGGCCGAATCGATTTTCTGGGGCGACGTTGCGCCCAGCGCCGTGCGCATCGTGCTCCTGCCGCTGGTCGCGCTGTTGCACTTGCCGAGCGTCTACGTGGCCCACGTGCTGACGCTGTCAGTGCTGCTGCCATGGCTGTGGCTGGCCCGGCGCATGGCGAGCCGCGATGTCGCCGGCTGGCAGCTTTGGTCGCGCTGGGATTACTCGTATTGCGGCAAGTTCGTGATGGCGACCCTCTTCGCCAATCAACTCGGCGCCGCCGACATCGTGATCGCGAGCTTGCTGTTCTCCTCGGCAACGGTGGCCGATTACGCCGTCGCGGCGCGGCTTGCGGCGCTGTTCACGTTCTTCGAGCTGGCCCTGCTCAAGCGCTTTGCGCCGCGCGCCGGCAGTTTGCTCACGGTCAAGGACGGGGCCGGCTTGCATCGCGAATTCGACATGTGCCGGCGTCTCGCCATCGGCGCCGTCGCCCTGACCACCGCGGGTGTCCTGCTCATGGCGCCGATCTTGCTGCCGCTCCTTGGCAACTACATGGATGCGCGCACGCCGTTGATCTGGCTGGCAATCCCTTCATTCGTCGCCTCGTTCTACGCCACGTCGGACCGGCTCTTGATCATCGCCGGGCAGGCCAACGTCGCGCTGGTGGTAACGGCCTCCTCGTTCGCGGTGCTGATGACGAGTCCTTTCGGGCTGGCGCCGTGGCTCGGCCCGGTCGCGATTCCCGCCGCCATGATCCTGTCCGTCGCCCTGTTCAATCCGATCGTCGCGCTGCGCGCCCGGCAATTGGTCGGCGTGCGTACGCTGGCGTGGCGCGACGTGATCTTGATAGCCTGCGCCTGCATGGCGCTGGCGGCGGCGGCCATTACCGGTTCGTACGCCAGCGTGATGACCGCGAGCGCGCTGCTCGCTGCGATCGGCGCCTATTACGTGACGACGGCGTTGTCGCAATCGGCCGGCGACGCTTACGATAATTCTCTGATCCTTGCCGCCGGAACAGCCGCACGGCCGTCGCTGGACAGAGCGTCGAAATAGACCGCCAAGGTCCGCTGCGCGATATTGAGCCAATCGTGCCTGGCCAGGAGGCGGTCGCGTTCATCCGCCGCCATTCGTTGCGGGGCCGGGGCGGCAAAAAACGTTTCGAACTGCTGCGCCAGAGCGGCGACATCGCCGAGCGCGATGAGCCGCGCATCGGGCAGCGCCAGTTCGCGATGCGCCGGAATGTCACTCAGGATCAAGGCAAGCCCGTAACTTGCGGCTTCGAGCACCGCGATCGGTTGACCCTCATGGCTCGACGCCAGGACAAAAATACCAGCGTGGGAGTACAGTTCGGCGAGCGCGTCGCCGCTCTGGTGGCCGAGCATGACAACGCCGGAGGTTTCGCGCACGGCTTCCGCAACGGCGTTGGCGTAGCCGGTCGAATAATCGGCTCCGCCGACCAGGGCGAGCCGCCAAGGCGGCGCCTTTAAGCGCGCATAGGCGGCGATCAGGTCCAGTTGGCGCTTCTGCTCGTCGATTCTGGCGACGCTCAGCGCGTAGCGGCCCGGCGTCAGTCCGAACGCCTGCAGCGTGCCGGTCGAGTCGACGACGCGCGGTTTGTCGATGCCATTCGGTATTGCGTTGACCGGCACCCGATAGCTGCGAACCATCTGGGTGGCGAGATCCTCCGACACGGCGATGCGGCCGTTGGCGAACGTCATGCCGGCCCACTCGCCAAAGCGCAGGACGCTGCGCGCCAGCGAGCTCCATTTTTCATTTTCGTAATTCAGCACGTGATGGGTCACGATCACGCGCAACCCAAGGGCCCGAGCCAGAGGCGTGAAGACGGCCGGACCGATGGCGTGGATATGGAGGATATCGGGGCGATCGACCGCCACCCGCAGGACGCCGATGAGCGTATGGACGAAGGCTTCGACCCCGCTGATCCGCGGTGCCCATAATCGGGTAAACCTGATCCCCCGCCAGCGCTTCTGCGTCTTGGGCACGTAGCCGCCGCGCACGATCGCGTCGACCTCGCAGCCAAGTGCGGTGAGCGCGCATGATAATTTTTCGACGTGCTTTTCGGCGCCGCCCTGCACGTCGGGAAAGCCGCGGATGCCGAGCATGGTGACGCGCAGCGCGCGGCGGCGCCCTTCGAGGCGGGTCGGTTCGGCGATCATGTTCATCGCACCCGCACTCCAAGCGAATCGTAGAGATCGAGTTGGCGCTGCAGATAGACCGAGGGGCTGAAATCTGTTTCCATCCACGCGCGGCCGGCGGCGCCCATCGCGGCGATGCGGCGATCGGGCAGTGCCGCAAAACGCACTAGCGCATCGGCGAGGGCTGCAACGTCGCCGGTGGCAAACAGCGCGCCGGTCTCGTCCTCGCGGATGAGTTCGGGAATGCCGGCATTGGCGGCGCCAATGACCGGCCGTCCGGCCGCATAGGCTTCGAGCACCGCCAACGGCGCATTTTCGGGGACTTCGGACGGCACCACGATGGCGCGCGCGTTCTGGATGAGGCCGAGCAGCGCCTCCTTGCCGAGATGGCCGGTAAAGACCACGTCGCTTCCGGCTTGCGCGGCGATGCCGCGCAGCCGCGCTTCGTCCGGCCCGCTGCCCGCAATGGTGAGCGGCTGCCGCGCCGCGGCGGCGGCGCGCAGCAAAGTCTCGACGCCCTTCAAGCGGTCGAGCCGGCCGCAATAGACAAAGCGGCGGCCGAGGCCGCGCGCCGGCTTGAATTGCTCGAGGTCGACGAAATTGGGGATGTGGACAAAACGCTCGCGCGCAAAACCCCAGTCGACAAGCTTTTCCAAAAGAAACCGGCTCGGTACCACGAACCGGTCGACATTGGCCTCGTACAGGCGCAGCGCGCGATGCAGGTAGGCCTCGACCATCACCAGACTCGACAGCGCCAGCGAACCCTTGATGCAGCGGTTGAGCGCCACGTTGTAGAGCCTGCCGCCGCGGCAGCGTTCGCACGGCTTGCCGTCCAACATCATCGTGTAGGCGGGACACGCCAGTTTCAGATCGTGCAAGGTCATCAGCACCGGAATGCCGCGCTCCTTAAGGAGCGGCAGCACCGAGGGCGACAGATGATGATAGACGTTGTGGGCGTGCGCGACATGCGGCCGTACCACGTCGAGGAGGTCGCGCATCCGCCGCCGGGCCTGCAGCGAATAAACCACGCGCGGCGCCCGAACGAGCTTCGCGGCCAGCCCGTAGTTTTCGCCGAACTCGATCTCGGCGGCGAAATACTCAGACCACGGCGTCGGCAGATTCTTCGGATGGCGCATCGCAAAGGGAACGACTTGCCAGCCGATGTTCTCGAACATCCGATTATGCTCGAGAAACAGCACCTCGGCGCCGCCGCGCGGATAATAGTAATTATTGATGGCCAAGAGACAGTTGGACGACTTCAACATGCGCTCACTCGAAGCTTCTTGCCAGCGTCTGAAAGCGCAGTCCGACGACCGCCATCACCATCATAGACCACGGCGCACTGCCGCCGGCAAAGAACACGGATTCGAAGCTGCCGAGGCAAAGCGTGAACAGCCAGATTTGCAGGAACAGCGTGGTGAGCGCCCGGTCGGGACGCAGCACGCGCACACGCCAATAATCGGCGAACGGCTGCGCCACCAGCCACCACAGCGCCAGCACCAGGCCGACCAGTCCGGTGGTCACCGCCAAGTTGAGATAACCGTTGTGCGCGTCGCTGGCGCGGTAGCCCCAGGATTCCAGATAATTCCATTCCGCGACCAGATTTGGCATGCCCCAAAACGATTCGAAGCCGAAACCGAACAGCGGGCGCTGCGCGACATGATCGAGCGCGAAGCTCCAGATGACGTTGCGGCCCGTAAACGTCGGGTCCGGCAGCAAGTGCTCGACCAGATTGTGAATCGGGCCGAACATCACCGAGCCGACGCTGAGCAAATTCAAGGTCAGCGGGACGACCAGGATCAGCACGAGTGCCGGCAGCGGATTGCGCAGGCGCTGGAGCAGATATGAAAACAGCAAAACGACCGGCAACAGGTTCAATGGCGATTTGGAGTGGGTGAAATGCAGAAAGATCGCTGCAAAAACAGCGATGCCAATTCCGGCGAACCGATTCCACGTGCGATAGATATAAATGCCGATGAAGATCAGCACCGCCATCGCGGCACCGGCGCCGTTCTTATGGGTGAAAAAGCCGCGCCAATCGCCGGCGAGCGCCGGTTCGGCAACGTCGGTTGCCTGATGAATCGAAAGCTGCGGCATGAAGGCGACGCCGAAATAGCAGGCGGCCAGAACGATGACCGCGCCGACCGTGAGCAGCCGGGCGAAATGCTCGCGCCCGTAGGGCAAGAGCAGCAGAACGGACGATTGAAAGATGATGAAAATGCCGAGCACCAAGCGGCGCATGCCGACGTCCGGATAAGCGGAGTGCGTCGCCGAGACCGCGAACGCGGCAAGGACGAGGAGCAAAGGCAGCGTGACGATCCGCGGCACCAGCGCCGAGCGCTTGATCAGAACGAAGCCGGCGAGGGCGGCGGTGAGCAGCACCATGGCGGCCTGGCCGAGGAAATCTCCGCCGGTGCCTGCCGCCAGCGATTCCGGCTCGCTCAAATCCGGGAACGGCGAGACCGTGAACCACGTCAGCAGGAACGTGGCCAAGAACAGAAAATTGCGAACAAGGCGCTCCCCGCCGGTGACGCCGGGCCATACCACATGCGCAGGGGTCGAGAGCGTCGTCACGGCACGGGCTCTTCGGTTGCGATCGCGACGTTCATCAAAGCCATGCGCCGTATTCGATCAGGCCGCGCGCGTCGTTCGCCGGTCACAGCGGCTGCGAATCGCATCTGATTTGCGCCGCAAGGCGTCACCAGATTGTTAAAACCGATGCCGCACATCCGGCTCATGCGACAGCCGTGCGGCCGTCGATTGAAGTCGCCTCATGGATGACGGTGCTGTCGATCCAGACGGCCGGGTCGACGCGCCGGCTTGCCAGCCCGGGCCAGAGCCCGGCCGCGTAAACGTTCCAGGCCGTCACCGAATAGAGGCCGAGGTGGACCGAGCGGCATCTTAACGACATGACCGCAAACGGCAGCAGGCCGAGCAACATCGCCGCGATGGCGCCGCCGGCGGCCGTACCCGCAAGAAACGGGGCGGCAATCAGCGCCAGCCACCAGACGTGCACGGCAGAAAGCAGACACAATTCGCGCCGCATCTTGCGCAGCGCCAGCCAAAAACTGCTGCGGCCGAGGGTCGCCCGCACGACTTCGCCCGTGCCAAACGCAATCCCGGTTGCCCAGCGCCGACGCAGCAGCGCATAGGCGTTGCCGCTGTGGCCGTAATGATCGATGGCCGGCACATCGATCCTCGCCAGCTTCCAGCCCAGCGCGCGCAGCCGCGCGCCGAGCTCGAGTTCTTCACGGCTGTGCAGGTTGCGATCGCCGAAATGGCCGGCGGTCACGATCGCCTCGCGCCGGTAAACCCCGCCGCAATCGAGGTGGTCCACCGCCCCCGGCAGCCGATCGGCATCGCGGGCGCCGGCGCGCTTGACGTATTCGAGATTACCCGCCTCGCGCTCGGCGATGATGCCGCCGACGCCGGCGCAGCCTGGATTGTCTTGCAAAAAACGGATCGCGGCAGGAAGGAATTGCCGATGTAGCCGCATGTCGCCGTCGATCAGGCAGATGAAGCGGCCGCGGCTGTATTGATAGCCGAGCTGCACACCGACGCCGCAGGAACGCTCCGCGAGCCTGTTCAAGCGCACGATCTTGATCGGATAGCGCGCGGCGATCTCGATGGTCCGGTCGGTCGAGGCGCTGTCGGCGAGGATCACCTCGCCGTCAATTCCGGCAAGCGCCGCGAGCGCGCTCTCGATCGCGCCGGCGATGTGGCGCTCCTCGTTGAGCGCCTTGATGACGATGCTGACGTCCGGACGCGTGCTGACCATGGTGCCGCAACCAAATAGAGCAATGCCGACCTGCCCGGCGGTACGCGAAGCCGATAAAAAAAGTCGAGCCGGCCGCTTGCGCGTCCGCCGCGCCCCGGCGCCTCTGGCGCTCGGTGTTGACGACTATTAGCAAGGCCGCCGACGGAGCGGCCGACTTGCCGCGGTTAACGCTAATGCCAATCAGGGCATTGGCCGTGCGGTCTGCGCGGCGGCCCCGGTGCCGACTTTGCCCGCGCCCGCATTCAGCCGCAGCGCCTCGGCAATGTCGGGTTGGATTTCGTCCTCGGCACCGCTCCGTGCCAATCCAAAACCGCCGGCGCTGCGATAGGCCCAGACCGCCCAGCCGAATCCATTAGCCTCTGCGGCGAGGCTCACGTCGTGGAACCACTGTGTGCGTTCGCGGGCGCGTTGGCCGGCGAGCTGTAGCGCGGTTTGTCGGGCGCCGAATTCGCCGAGCATGACGCGATCGGGCGGGATGCCTTGCGACCGCGCCCAATCGGCGATCCGGGCGAAGGCCTTCGTTATGGTGCCGGCGTCAAACCCGGAGGCGCGGTAATCTTCCAGCCGCGTCTGCGCATCCTGGTACGCCAGCGCTCTCTCCGGCGCGGAGAGGTTTGCGGCGGCAATGGTTGCAGCGGTCGCCGCCAAACTGTCGTCGAGCGGCCGGGCGCGGGCCGGATATGGAACGTCGGCCAAATAGCGGGCGGCATTCCAGGCCGCGCCCTGATGGGTGAACTGATACGGGTCGTAATAGTGGAACGCGTAACGCAAAGCGGGGTCGGCAGCGAACGGCGTTGTTTCCATTTTCGTCAGCGCGGCTGCCGATGCCTCGTTGCCGCCTTCCAAAATCAGCAGCAGATCAGATGAACCGGCCCGGGCCGCCGCGTAGGCGGCTTCGAGCATCGGCTGCCACGAGCCAGGTGCGATCGGCGGCTCATTCATCAGTTCGAGCGCGACGCGCTTGGAATGCCGTTGGCCAAGCAGCGCAGCCGTGTCGCGAAGGAGCTGCAGATAGGACTGAAATACCGGCGTCTGCAGTCCGGCCGTGAGCGCCGGCGCGGTATAGTCCGGCTGCATGTCGCTCGGGTGAAAATCGACAATTACCCCGAGCCCCGATGCCAGAATGAGCTTCACGCGCTCGGCGAGCACGCGATCGACCGCGGCGCGTCGCGGTCCTCGAAACTGCAGGAACGGGCCGGGATCGACGGCCAAGCGGACAAAATCGAAGCCGGTGCGCCGCAACGTTTGCAGTTCGTCGGGCGTCAGCGTGTAGGACGGCCCGACGAAAGGCGGGAACGTAAAGGCCCTTGTCGCATCAGGCTCGACGGCCGCCCATGCCGTGGCGGTAATGGCGATGCCGCGGTCAAATCGCGAACCCGGTTCCGCGGCTGCGGCCGGCGGCGCGGCCGCCGCGAGCGAGGTCGCAGCGCCCAGCGCCAGAAGCGCAACCCACATGACTCTCTTCATGGGCCGTCCTCCGCGGTCTGAATTCCACCATGGACTCATGCGTGCGAGCCGAAGCGGGCTATTCATGCGACCGCCACGCTACGTGCTTTGGCCGAGCGGCTCCTTGACGACGGTACTTGCCATCCATTCGGCGGGCGGCTTGCGCGGCCACAAGAAGCCCGGGAGGAAGCATAGCGCTTGCGTGTTCCACGCCATGACGGAGTAGAGGCCGTGACGCAGCGAACGCCACCGCCACGACATGACCGCGAACGGAAAAGCGAACAGCGCCGCGATCGCGATCACCGCGTCCCAGCCGCGGAGCACGGCCGCGGCGGCCGCGATGGCAGCCCACCATAGCACGACCAAGGCGCAAAACCGCGAGTTCCTGTCATCACGCACGACAAGGCCGAAGTGGGGTTGTCCGAGCGAGGCTCTGATGATCTCGCCGGGGCCGCAAGCATTGCGCGTCTTCATTCGCCGCAGCAGCAGAGCGTACGAATTGTCGACGCCGCAATAATGCTCGACCGCGACGCACGCGATCTTGGCCAAAGTCCAGCCGCTGGCGCGCAGGCGCGCCGCCAATTCCAATTCCTCGCCGCCATGCAGGTTGCGGTCGGTCGAGTAGCGGACGGCGTCGACGGCCGCGCGGCGGTAGAGACCGCAGCCGCCCAGACGCGTCACCACGCCAGGCCCGCGATCCGGATCGAAGCGGCGCATGCGCTGGTCATATTCCAGACCGCCGGCGTCGCGGTAGATCATGCCGCCGCCGACGCCGCCCATGGTCGGGTGATCGCGAAGCCAGCGGATGCCGGCCGCGAGAAAATCGCTTTGCAGCCGCATGTCGCCATCCATCAGGAAGAGAAATTCACCTCTGCTGTATTGAAAGCCCAATTGCGCGCCGGCGCCGCAGGACCGGTCCGTCGGGTCGCTCAGGCGCACGATCTTGATCGGATAGCGTTGGGCGATTTCGACGGTCCTGTCGGTCGAGGCGCCGTCGGCCAGAATCACTTCGCCGTCGACTTCGGCCAGCGCCGCAAGCGCGCTCTCGATGGCGCCGGCAATATGCCGTTCCTCGTTGAACGCCTTGATGATGATGCTGACGATGGGTCGCTTGCCGTCCGACATGTTTTGCACCGCGGCTCGTCCTCACATGGCGACGACGGGATGGCCGAGCGGCGAGTTGAATGCGCGGCTCAAGCCGTTGAGCTTGCAGTGCAGCGTCGATGGGCTCTCGTCACGCGTCAGGCAGATGCGCGGCAGGGCGTGCAGATGACGGCGATGCTCGGCGAACAGCATCCCGGACCGCGTCGTGACGGCGGTGCGAAAGCCGAGCGTGCGGCAAATTTCCGCTTCGCGCTCGCCGCATGTGCCGGCATGGCCGAACGGATAGGCGTTGTGATCGACCGGCTTGCCCGTAATCTGCTCCAGGAACGTTCGGTTCTCCGCCATTTCCCGGCGCGCCGTAGCGGGCGTCGCGCGCGCCAGATTCGGATGCGTCGTGGTGTGGCCGCCAATCGTCACCAAGGGATGCGCCGAGAGGACGCGGAGCTGTGCTTCGGTGAGCGCCTCCTTGTCAACCAGGGCGCGGATTTGGATCCCCGCGGCGGCAAGCGCCGCCCGGATCGCCGGCAACAGATCGAAGTTCTCGTGGACCGCGGCTTCGATCGCCGAATAGGCGCGCTGTTTGCTCGGCGCATCGGCGCCATGGAAGCGCCCGAGCCCCGGGATCACGACGTCGTCGTGCGACCGAATCAATGCGGCGACGCCGAACCACCAGGCGTCGATCTCGCGGGTGATCATCCCCGTGGCGACATAGACCGTGAAGGGCGCTGCAAACTTCTCCATGACCGGCAGCGCCTTGGTCAGGTTGTCGGCAAAGCCGTCGTCGAAGGTGAAGGTGGCGAACCGGCGGGCAGCGGGCGTGCTCAACCGTTCGATTGCCTCGTCGAAAGTGACCAGGTCCAACCGCTGTTGCCGCAGCCGGCGCAGAATCCATTCCAGCTTTCCGACCGGGCAGCGCAGCGTATGGTCCGGATGAAATTCGCCGTCGTCCACGATGCTGTGGAGCGCAAAGATGGTGCCGCGCCCGCGATAGCGAGCCGCCAGCGCACTGCTCAGTCCTGAGAAATGCGCGGCGGTGTAGACTGCGCTTTTGACGATCTCGGGTAGCGACACGGGACTGTCCCGCTCTTGCGATGCAACGAGGGTGGCGTCGGTGTGACGTCCGCCGCGACCGGTCTCATCAATAGTCAATTAGCGGCCGGGACGCCTCGGTTGCATCGCAGTAACCCTAATGCGCGCAGGCGCGCGCCGGTGTCGCCGCGGGATTGAGCGCGTCAGGCGGCGGCTTCGGTCAATACCGCGCCGCGGACTTTTCGCGCCTCGAGACCGAGTCCGGACAGGAAAGCGTCGACAACGCCGTGCCCGGCGTCGTCCGCCCGGGTGACGAGCACGATGTGATCGACCAGGCCGGCAAAGAAGCGGGCGCTCGGATCGCGGCTCAAATCCATCGCCGCGACGATCACCATGTCGAAATTTCTGGTCTGGGCGAACGCCAGCTTGACGTCTTCGTCGGTGATGCGCCGGTCGCGGCGGCTGTGCGGCGAAACGAAGGGAATGAGATCGAGGTTGGTGTCACGGTCGCGGATCACCGCTTCGGACAGCCGCCGCCGCCCCACCGCCACGTCGACCAGACCGGCTTCGCCGCGGTCGGCGTCGATCGCCGACAGCGTGCGGCGCTCGAGATCGGCGTCGATCAGCAACACGCGCTGCGTCGCCGCCGCAAGCGTCGCAAGGGTCAGCGCCACCGCGGCGGCATCGCCGTCGTCGCCCGCAGCGACGACCAGGACGCTCGGATTGCCGCGCTTGCCGGCGTTGCCGGCGTTGTTCGACCGCACCGCGTCGTAGACTTGCCGAATGGCGGCGGCAACGCGCGATGCGGGATCGTGCACGGCTTCTCGCGCCGAGCGTTCGGCTTGCGGCATCACGGCGAGCACCGGCACGCCGGGGGCGAGTTCGGCGGTCGCGACCGGGGACGTTCTGTTGCGCCAGAGGCCGCGGCGGCGCCGTGCTGCCAGGGCCGGGACGGGCGGAAATGTATCCGGTGCGGCGTTGCGCATGAGGACCAGGCCGGCGCCGGCCGCGATACCGAGAAAGATGGCGCCGAGCGCGAGCAGCGAAGACGCCGGCGGCGAGCTGCGGTTGAGCGGCAGGTCGGCTTTGGAGATGACGTGGATGTTCTTGGTGTCGAGGCGCTCCTCTTCGCCGGTCTCGCGGGCGCGCACCAGAAACGCTTCGTAGACGGCGCGGCTCGCCTGTACGTCGCGCTCGAATTCGCGCAGCGTCACCATGGCGGCGTTGGTGGCGAGCGTGCTTTGTTTCAGCGCATCGACGTTGCGGGCGAGCAAACCTTCGTTGGTCTTGGCGCTCTCGTAATCGGCGCGCGCGGCGAGCGCGATGCGGTTGATCTCGTCGCCGATCATGCGCTTGTGCCGCTCGGCCTGGGCCTGGATCTCGATCACGGCCGGATGGCGCTCGCCGAGGTCGGTGGTTTGCTCGGCTTCGCGGCGCATCACCTCGGCGTATTGGCTGCGCAGCGCCGTGATGGTCGGCGACTGCACCGCCTCCGGAAAAGCGCCGGGCTCGGTCTTCGAGCGTTGCAGCGCCTCGATCTGGTCGAGCCGGGCTTTGGCCGCCGCGGTGCGCGCGCGGGCGGCGGCGAGCTGGTTGTTGAGATCGGCCAATTGCTGCTCGTTGATGAGCTGGCCGTTGGCGTCGACGATGTTGTGGCTCGCCTTGAACGCCTGCACCCGATCTTCGGCGTTCCGTACGCTCTGCTTCAGCTCGTTCAGCCGCGCCGTCAATGAGTTCGACACCTGACGCGCCGCGTCGGCCCTGACCTGCGTCTGCTGGGCGAGATAAGCCTGCGCCACGGCATTGGCGAGGCGCGCGGCCTTGGCGGGCTCTGCACTGCTGACGCTGACGTCCACCACGTAGGTACGTTCGGCGCGCTTGACCCGCACGCGTTGCCGCAACGCGTTGAGCGCGGCGAGCGATGGATCGGGCGTGGCCGGCGTCCGGCGGCGACCGAGCGCGGCCGAGATATCGCTGAGGAAGGCGCGCAGCAGCGACGGGCCGCGCGTGAATTCCGGATCGTGCGCCAAGCCTTCGCCCTCGACGACGCGGCGCAACACGTCGTCCGAGGTCAGCACGCGGACCTGGCTGTCGACCTGCAGCAGCGCGGTGTCGCTCGCCTGGTTGAGCGGCATCGCTTCATTGGCGACGGCGCGCAG
>JASHQS010000047.1 GCA_030038995.1 Xanthobacteraceae bacterium | reverse complement strand
ACGACGCGTCGTCCGTTGCATGCTCGCCGCGCGGCATGCGTGCCGGCGCAGTGGCAGCGTGCGGCTCCGGCTGCAGCGGCCAGGCGCCGTTCGCCGCCGCGTTGTCCGGCAAAGGGATCGCCCGCGGCGCCGGCTCGATCGCCGGCGGGCGCGGCACCGCAATGTCGCGCGGCGCCGGCGCGGCGCGCACGATATTGGCTTCGACCACCACGTCGCTCGGGCCGCCGATCATCACCAGATGCTCGACATTGTCGCGGCGCACCAGAATGAGCCGGCGCCGCCCGTCGACGCTGGCGTAGTCGATCACGGCGAGTCGCGGCTGCCGGCCGCGCAGCCCGACGCCGCCGAGCCGGCCGGCGCCGAAGCGCCGCAACGCCCAAAACAACGCGCCCATCAGGCCGAGCACGATGATGAAGGCGAGAAAGAATTGCACCGGAAAGGGCATGCCGCCGAAGAAGCCCATGAGTCCCTCGTCCCCTCAACTCCGGCGCGCCATCGAAAACCTCAATGGTTAACGACGCCGGTAACATTTGCCGCCGCGAATACTAACAAAGAATTAAAGTCCCGGGGCGCATTTGCCCGCATTCGCGGTGGCCCGAGCATTCTCATGGTAAACGGCGGATTAATGGCAAAACCCCGATGGAACCGGCGTTTAACCCGCCATTAACCATACCGTCGGCAAAATCTGCCCACTCGGCCGGCCAACCCGGCCGGTTTTACGAGGCGGAACCGATGCCGATCTCCGACATTCCGATTCTGTCCATGCTGCGCACGCGCATGGAATGGCACCAGGAGCGCCAGCGCGTGTTGGCCGAAAACGTCGCCAACGCCGATACGCCCAATTACCGGCCGCGCGATCTGGCGCCGCCGAATTTCGAGGAGGCGCTGGCGGGCCCGGCAGCGCTGACGCTCACCCGCACCGATCCCGAGCACATCGCCGCGGCGGGCAGCGGCTCGCGCTTTGCCGCCGAGCGCAACCTCAAATACGAGGTGCGGCCGGGCGGCAACGCGGTCAATCACGAGGACGAGATGATGAAAGTCGCCTCCAACCAGATGGATTTCGACGCCGTCGCCGATCTCTATTCGCGCAGTCTGGCGCTGATCAAAGTCGCCGTCGACAGCAAATAACGCGCGGGGCCGAGGCAGATGAATATTCCGCCATCATCATCATCACTGGCGATCAGAGAAAGCCGTCGATCGCAACGGCCGTCCGTCTTCCGGGCAAATCGGCGTGTCAGGGGTGAAACCGCTTCGCGGCGCGCCGCAGGCGTGCCCGTGACACGCTGATTTGCTCGGAAGCCTTTGCAGCCGTTGCGATCGACGGCGCGAAGCGATGCGGCTTCGTTGGTTGTGATTGTAGTTATCGCGTTATCGACTCGGAGGACATGAACCATGGCGGCCATGGACTTCATCAAATCGCTCACCGTTGCCGCGTCCGGCCTGCACGCCCAGCTCGGCCGCATGCGCATCATCACCGAGAACATCGCCAATGCCGATTCCACGGCGCAGACGCCGGGCGGCGATCCGTACCGCCGCCGCATCGTCACCTTCAGCTCCGAACTCGACAGCGCGCTCGGCGTGAACGTCGTCAAGCTCGGGCCGGTGCAGACCGACAACTCCGATTTCCGCATCAAGCACGAGCCCGGCAATCCCGCCGCCGACGCCAACGGCGACGTCAAATATCCGAACGTCAACTCGCTGGTCGAGCTGACCGACCTGCGCGACGCCCAGCGCTCCTACGAATCGAATCTCAACGTCATCACCGCGACGCGCCGCATGCTTCAGCGCACCATCGACATTCTCAAGAGCTGAGCGCGATGATTTTCGGTCAATGCACCCGCTTCGTCATTGCGAGCGCGCCGCCTGCGCTCGCGCGGCGGGCCACGGCGGGGTTGCAGTCCGCCGAAACGCATCGAAGGCGGAAGCGAAGCAATCCGGGCTCGGCGCACGCGGCTAAAGCGATTGCGCACAAAACGTGGAGGTGAGACATGCCGATCAATCCCGCTGCCGCGGCCAACGTCTATGCCGCGCTCGGCCGCCTCGGCACCGATGCCGGCAATCTGGCGGGCGCCGGCGCCCGCGCCCCGGCGGCCGACGGGCCGAGCTTCAGCGCGATTCTCAAGGACGTCGTCGCGGCGGTGTCGCAGGCCGGCGCCCATGCCGACGTGCAGACGCAGGCCGCGGCCATGGGCAAGGCCAACATGGTCGATGTCGTCACCGCGGTGGCCGAGTCGGAAACCGCGATCAGCGCGCTGGTCTCGGTGCGCGACAGGGTGATCGAAGCCTACGAGGACATTTTGAAGATGCCGATCTGACAAACAATTTCATCCTCATCTTTCGCGGCTCGGCGCCTGGCGCCGCGCCCCTCAGGATGAGGTAGTCAAGCCGTGAGGGGACAATGACCGGACCGGAAGTGCTGGACGTGGCGCGCGACGCCATCGTGACGCTCTTGATCGTCGCGGCGCCGCTGATGCTGGTCGGGCTCGTCGTCGGCGTCGCCATCTCGCTCCTGCAGGCGCTGACGCAAATCCAGGAGACGACGCTGGTCTTCATTCCGAAAATTCTCGCCATCTTTGTCGCGCTGTTGATCGCGCTGCCGTTCATGGCTGACGTGCTGCACAGCAATTTCCTGCGCATCGCCGCGCATATCACCAGCGGTTGAGCGGGTTTTCTCCGCCGTGCGCATCGACATCTCCTTCCTGCCCGCGCTCGCCGCCGCCTTTCTGTTGGTGTTCGCGCGCATCGGCACCATGCTGATGCTGCTGCCGGGACTGGGCGAGCAGAACCTCTCGGCCCGCATCCGGCTCACCATGGCGCTCATTCTCGCCGCGGTAGTGCTGCCGCTGCATCGCGCCGCCTACCACATCGATCCGGCCGCGCTCGTCCCCGCCATGGTGATGCTGGTCGAGGAGATTCTGGTCGGCGCCGTGCTCGGACTCACCGCGCGGCTGACCATCTCGGCGCTCGACGTCGCCGGCTCGGTGATCGCCCAGCAGCTCGGCCTCGGTTTCGTCACCGCGGTCGACCCGACCCAGGGCGGCGAGCAGGAAGCGATCGTCGGCAATTTTTTGACCATGCTCGGCCTGACGCTGATCTTCGCCACCAACATGCATTATCTGGTCATCGCCGCGCTCAACGACAGCTACAACGTGTTCACGCCGGGCGAAGTGCCGGGCACCGGCGACGTCGCGGCGCTCGTCACCAGGACCGTGGCCGGCGCGTTCCGGGTCGGCATCGAGCTCTCGGCGCCGTTTCTCGCCTTTGGCCTGTTGTTCAACATCGGGCTTGGCGTGCTGTCGCGGCTGATGCCGCAGATGCAGGTGTTCTTTGTCGCGCTGCCGCTGTCGATCCTGATCGGGCTGTTGTTCCTGCTGCTCGGCCTCGGCGCGATGATGGGCTTGTTTCTCGGCTATGTGGGCGGCGTGCTGCACGCGCTCGCGCCGCACGCCTGAGCAGCGCCGCTAAAAAAGCGCCATGGCCGACGAACGCGACGACAACGATCACGGCGAAGACCCGACCGCCAAGCGCCTCGACGAGGCGATCAAGCGCGGCGACGTGGTCAAGAGCGCCGAGGTCAATACCTGGTTCATGATCGCCGGTGGCGCGCTGGCGCTGATGGTGTTCGCCGGGCCGGCGGCCGCCAGCCTGCAGGCGAGCCTGCGCGGGCTGCTCGCCCATGCCTGGCAGATTCCGACGGACGGATCGGCGCTGCTTGTTCTCGTGCACACGCTCGGCCGCGAGGTGCTCGCCGCGCTCGCGGTGCCGCTGGTGCTGCTCGCGGTCGCCGCGCTGGCCGGCAGCGCCATCCAGCACCGCATCGTCATGTCGGTCGAGCCGATCCGGCCGCAATTGTCGCGGATTTCGCCGGCGAGCGGCGTCACGCGGCTGTTCTCCAGGCAGGCGCTGGCCAATTTCGCCAAAGGGCTCGCCAAGCTCATCGTCATCGGCGCGGCGATCGGCGCTTTGTTGTGGCCGCAGCGCCAGCGTCTCGCCGGGCTCGTCGGCACTGATCCGGCGACGCTATTGCCGTTCACCCGGGAGCTGGCGCTGCAGATGCTCGGCACCGTGGTGGCGATTCTCGCCATCGTTGCCGCGGCCGATTATCTGTTTCAGTATCGGCAATGGTACGAGCGGCAGAAAATGTCGGTGCGCGAACTCAAGGAGGAGTTCCGCCAGACCGAGGGCGATCCCGCCGTCAAGGGCAAGCTGCGGCAGTTGCGCCACGCCCGCATGCGCAAGCGCATCGCCGCTGCGGTGCCGAAGGCCTCCGTCGTCATCACCAACCCGACCCACTTCGCCGTCGCCCTCAAATACCAGCGCGGCATGAACGCGCCGGTCTGCGTCGCCAAGGGCGCCGATCTGTTGGCGCGGCGCATCCGCGAAATCGCGCAAGCGCACGACATTCCGGTGATCGAAAACCCGCCGCTCGCCCGCGCGCTGCACGCAGCCGTCGAAATCGACCAGGAGATTCCGCAGCAGCATTACCGGGCGGTGGCGGAAATCATCGGCTACGTCATGCGGCTGCGCCGTACCGTCGCCGGGCTGAATTGATGGGAAAAGCGCGGCTCGCGCTTCGTCCTTCCCGACTTGCGCAGGGCTGTCCGGGGAAAATCAAGCCTAACAGAACTGCAATTGGTCCGGGGAGCACCGGGTTTAGCGAGGCTGGCGGGAGGCGGTTTGTCGATTTTGGCGATTGGTCGCGCGGGATGGGGTTGCTAGGGCTCGCGCTGCGCCGTTGCGTCCGGCACATCCGGCCGACGTGGACCGCCGAGCCCGGTGAACCTTTCTCCGAGCCGTTCGACCAATGGGCATCGGCCGCGCAGCCGGCCCTTGGAAAGAACAAACCCTCGGAGAACGACCATGTCACGCCAACTGATCCTCACGCTTGCGGCCGCGGCCGGTGTGGCTGCTGCCAGCATCACTCTCGGTTCCAGCGTCGTTTATGCCCGCGCCATGAGCATGTCCCGCGGCGGCTCCCACTTGGCGACGAGCGGCGGCCGCCAGCGAATGGCCGCGCTTCGCGTAACCGGCCGGTCAAGCGCAATTCGACGCCGAATCATCCTTCCGCCCATCGTTTTGCGGCATCATCACCACCATCATCACTGGGTGTTCCGCGGCGGCCGCTGGATCGTGCTTGACGGCGATGTTGCCGATGCGCCCGTGCTCGCGCCCGCTTCGGTGCCCGGCCCCTGCACCTGCCTGACCAAGACCTACACGCCGGAAGGCCTCGTCGTGTTTGCCGACGTCTGCACCAAGGAATCGGCCAGTGCGCCGGCCGAGGGCGATACCGCGGACGTTGCGAAAGAGCCCACCAGCGACGTGCCGGCGAAAGCGACGCCGATGGCGCAAGTGCCGACCAAGCCGAACTATGCCGGCCGCAGCTACGAGGACTATCTCGCCGCCAACCCGCAGCTACAGCCGCAGGCGGCCGTGCCGGGCGCGCAGAAGAACTGACGGAAGCCGAACGAATAATAAAGTGACGTCTTGGAAAACTGCCGCTCGCGGTCCCCACCGCGGGCGGCTTTTGATTCAATTGTGCAATGTGATTAGGGGCGAGGGCGATTTAGATTATGCTCCGTTGCGATCGACGGCTTTCTCTGAATCGACCGTAAACGAAAGGCTCACTGCGTCCGCCGCGCTGCGGCGCTGACGATCTTATAGGCTTCGGCGAGCGGCGGCTTCTTCTTGGCCACCTCGGCGACGGCGTCGGAGAACGTTTTCATCATCGCGCGCTGTTCGTCGGGCGGCAGGCTGATGAGTTCGCCGCCGCTGGCGGTCCAGCCCTGCCGCGCTTTTTCGACGATATTTTGCGCCACCGGCGCGATGGCGGCCTGCTCTGCGGCGGCGTCGGCGTCGACGACCTTCTGCAAATCGGCAGGCAACGACTCGTACCAGGCCTTGTTGACTTCGACCATGACGAAGACGGCGGGCTGGCCGGTCTCGGTGACGTATTTGGCCGCGTCCTGGAAGTGCATCGGGGTGAAGACGACGATGCCGCCGACCGCGCCGTCGATGGTGCCCTGCTGGATCGCCGGCACCACGTCGGCGAGCGTCATCGCCACCGGCGTGGCGCCGAGCCGCGCGATCGGCGCCATCTGGAACGGCGAGGCGAGCACGCGGATCTTCTTGCCCTTGAAGTCGGCGAGATGGCGCAGCGGCGTCTTGGCGATCACCGAGGACGGCGAGTTCATGTACATGGCGACGCCGTGCAAACCCTTGGCTGCACCGAGCCCGAGCATCAGCTTGCGCACGGCCGGATCGGCGGCGACGCGCTGGCCGTGCGCCAATGAATCGACCAGGCCGGGCGCCGCCATCACCTCGAAGCGGTCGTCGACGCCGACGAAAAATTCCGGCGGGATGAGCGCGCACTGGATCGAGCCGAACTGGGTGCCTTCGATCTGCCGCGGGATCGAGCCCAATTGGCTGACCGGAAAGATCTGCGGTTTGATGCGGCCGCCGGAATCCTTTTCGACCGCCGCCGCGTAGGCTTTGGCATAGAAATAACTGGGGTCGTTGATGGTCGGCAGGCTGATCTTCATCGGGTAGGTCTTGCCCTGCGCGGCCGCCGCGCCGAGCGCCAGTGTCATCGCTGCAACGATCGCGCAGCCTGCCGTCAATGCGCGGACAAGGCAGCGCCGTGCCGTGAGATTCATGGTTTCCTCCCACCGCCCAAAGGCAGTCACCGCGATCATCTTAGCCTGACGCACTCGAATGCACAGGCCGCCGAGAGGTTGAATTTATCGCTCCGGCACTACCGCGATCGCCTCGACCTCGTACAGCGCATCAGGGCGCGCCAGTTTCGAGATTTGGATCGTGGTCGAGGCCGGCGGATTGCTGGTGTCGACGTAGCGGTCGCGCACCTCGAAATAGATCGGCAGGTGCGCCATGTCGACCAGGTAATTGTTGAGCTTGACCACGTGCTCGAAGCTGGCGCCGACCGCGGCGAGCGCCGCCTTGATGTTCTCGAAGCACTGGGTGGCCTGGGCGCGGAAGTCGCCGGGGCGGCCGGCGAACTTGCCGTCCGGCGTCATGCCGAGCTGGCCGGCCAGATAGATGGTGCGGCTCGGCCCTTTGGTCTCGACAACATGCGAATAGCCGCGCGGCGCCGGAATGGCGGGCGGATTGAGATGACGATGAACGGCCATGTCGGTCTCCTTTCAGGTTCGTTCGGCTATAGCAGGCGCCCTGTCGCTTTGCGCAGTCAGCCAAGGTAGCCGACGACTTCCTCGGCAAGCGACAGCGACGCGGTCAGCCCCGGCGATTCGATGCCGAACAGGTTGACCAGAAGCGGCATGCCGTGCGTGGCTTCGCTGGCGATCAAAAAATCGGCGGCCGGCTCGCCGGGGCCCGTGAGCTTCGGCCGGATGCCGCAATAATCCGGCACCAGCGAATTGTCCGGCAATCCCGGCCAATAGGCGCGGATGCGGTCGTAAAAACTTTCGGCGCGGCGTGGATCGATGGCGTAGTTCTCCTGCGCAATCCATTCGACGTCCGGGCCGAAGCGCATGCGGCCGGCGAGGTCGAGCGTGACGTGGACGCCGAGCCCGCCGTCGACCGGCGTCGGATAAATCAGCCGCGAAAATACCGGCCGGCCGGCAAAGCCGAAATAATTGCCCTTGCCGAGCACGAGGCGCGGCACCTTGCCGGCCGGATAGCCTTCGATGCGGCGCGCCAGCTTCTGGGCGCCGAGCCCCGCGGCGTTGACCACGGCGTCGAATTCCATCACGCCGGCATCGCGGCCGCCGAACGCGACGTGCCAGTGCGGCGCCTTGTAGACCATGCGCTCGACCGGCGTTGCGAACGCGATCATGCCGCCGCGGTCTTGCAGCTCGCCCCACAGCGCCAGCATGAAACCGTGGCTGTCAATGATGCCGGTTTCCGGCGACCACAGCGCGCCGACGGCGAACAATTCCGGCTCCATGGCGCGCGCCGCATTGCCGCCGATGATTTCGGTGTTTTCCACGCCGTTGGCTAAAGCCTGCGCGGCGATGCTCGCGACCTTGGCGAGTTCGGCCGCGTTGGTCGCCACCACGAGCTTGCCGCACTTTTTGTGCGCCACGCCGTGCGAAGCGCAGAAGTCGTACAGCATGCGCCGGCCGCGCACGCAGTGCACGGCGCGGCTCGACCCGGTCGGATAGTAGAGGCCGCCATGGATGACCTCGCTGTTGCGCGAGGAGACGCCGTTGGCGATGCCGCCGGTCGCCTCGGCGACGGTCACGTCATGGCCGCGCAACGCCGCTTCGCGCGCAACCGCGAGCCCGATGACGCCGGCGCCGATGACCAGGATTTGCATGCGGATTGCCTTAACACGTCATTCCGCGGCGCGCCGAAGGCGCGAGCCCGGAATCCATAAGCCCTGCGTTGGTGGTTATGGATTCCGGGCTCCTCGCTTCGCTCGGCCCCGGAATGACGGACTCAATCGCTTTTCCACGGAATGATGAAGCGCTCAAGCTCGTTGAGCAGCACCGTGAGCACGAAGCCGATGATCGCGATCATGAACAGGCCGACATACATCTGCTCGACCGAAAACGTCTCCCACGCGGTCCAGATCATGTAGCCCAGCCCGCTCTTGGCGCCGATCATTTCGGCGATCGCAATGAGAATAAGCCCGATGCCGATGCCGAGCTTGAAGCCGCTCATGATCACCGGCAGCGCGCCCGGCAGCGCGATGGTCCAGAACGTCTTCCAGCGATTGGCTTTGTAGTTGCGGCCGACGTCGAGATAGATGCTGCCGATGCCGAGCACGCCGGTGGTCGAGTTGATGACCACCGGAAAGAACACGCCGACCGCGACCATGAAGATTTTCGAGCCTTCGCCGAGGCCGAAGATGAGCAAGGCGAGCGGCAGGATCGCGCTTTTCGGAATCGGATAGGTCGCGGCGATCAAGGGATCGAACACGGCGCGGACCCAGCGGTTCAATCCCATGGCGATGCCGAGAATGAGCGCCGGCACGCCGCCGATCAGCGCGCCGAGCGCGAGCCGGCGCAGGCTGACGAGCGTATTGGTGATCAGTTCGCCGGAGCGCAGCATCTCGATCAGCACCGCGATCACGCTCGATGGCGCCGGAAAGAAACGCGTGTCGATGAAGTGCAGCCGCGCCGCGATTTCCCATACTGCGAGCAGCACGATCGGTGAGGCGATGCCCAGGAGGCGCTCGCGGGCCCGCACCGACAGCGTAAAGCTTTGCTCGGGTGCGGCGACGATGGTTTGCGTGCTCATGACGGCTGGCCTTCTTTCTAGCCTCGCTTGTCCTGCGCGGCGTCCTGGTTTTCCTGCTCGCGGGCGCGCTGCACCTCGTCGCGCAGCTCCGACCAGATGCGGTGTATGAGCTCGCCGAATTCCGGCGCCTTCTGCAGCTCGATGATGGCGCGCGGCCGCGGCAGCGGTACGCGGACAAAGCCCTTGACGCGGCCGGGCTGCGCCGTCATCACCATGATGCGATCGCCGAGATAGACCGCCTCGTCGACGCTGTGGGTGATGAACACCACGGTCTTTGTCTGCTCGTCCCAGATGTGCAGAAGCTCCTCCTGCAACAGGAGCTTGTTCTGCGCGTCGAGCGCCGAGAACGGCTCGTCCATCAGCAGGATTTCCGGATCGTTGGCGAAGGCGCGCGCAATCGAGACGCGCTGCTTCATGCCGCCGGAGAGCTGGTGCGGATAATAATCGGCAAAGCGCGTCAGCCCGGTGCGGTCGAGATAGTGGCCGACGCGCTCCTTGATGACGGCCGCCGGCGCGTTGCGCATGCGTAGCCCGTAGGCTGCGTTGTTCCACACCGTCATCCAGGGAAAGATCGATTCGCCCTGAAACACCATGGCGTTTTCCGGCCGGTCGGCGCCGGCCGGGGTGTCGATCTCGATGGTGCCGGAACTCGCGGTCTCGAGCCCGGCGAGAATGCGCAAGAGCGTGGTCTTGCCGCAGCCGGACGGACCGACGATCATGAAAAACTCGCCGCGCCCGATGTCGAGCGAAACGCCGTCGATGGCGACGAACTGGCCGAAGCTTTTGCGCAGGTCATGGATGCGGATCGCCGGCCGGGCGGCAGCCCGCTGAGACTCGGCCGCGGTCGGCGAGACGGGTTCGACGGCGCGCAGATTCTTCGTAGCGGTCTGGCTCATTGGCCGTGCGTCAGGTTTTGGCAATTGATCCGGCCTTGGGGCGCTCTTGCCGCGCATTGTGCCGGGCAACGTGGCCGATCTCAACTCGCGCGCCGTGGCGCGCCCGGTCATTGAAAGCAAATCCAGGCTGCCGCTATAAGGACCGGCTGGGCCGGCCGCGCGGCGCGGTTTGGTGTCGCAGCAGCGGGACGGCCGCGCCGCGGCTGCAAGAAGCGAAGGGGGCATGCCATGGCGGAATCGGTGGTTCGGGTCTGCGCGCAGGCCGAGGTCGCGCCCGACAGCGTCAAAGCCTTTGAAGTCGGCGACCGCAGGCTCGCGGTGTTCAACATCGGCGGCACGTTCTACGTCACCGACGACGAATGCACCCACGCCTCGGCGAGCCTTGCCGAGGGCATGCTCGATGGCGACGTCATCGAATGCTGCCTGCATTTCGGCGCCTTCCACGTGCCGACCGGCGCGGTGCAGGCGCCGCCAGCCTCGGTGGCGCTGCGCACCTACAAGGTGGAGCTTAAGGGCGACGACGTCTTTGTCGATCTCGACCGCAACGCCGCCGGCGAGCCGGCGTGACCGATATGCCGTCGCCGTCCGATCCGGCACCCATCGGTCTCGGCATCGCCGGGCTCGGCATGGCGGGCGCCGTGATGGTGCAAGCGGCGGCAGCGCATGGCGGCTATACACTGCGGGCCGCGGCCGATCCACATCCTGCCCCCCGCGCGGCATTCGCTCGCGATTTTAACGTCAACGCCTGCGACGACATCGCCGCTTTGTGCGCCGATCCGACCGTCGAGGTGGTCTACATCGCCACGCCGCATCAGTTTCACGCAGCCCACGCCGTCCTTGCCGCCGAGCACGGCAAGCACGTCATTCTGGAAAAGCCGATGGCGCTCACGCTCGCGGACTGCGACGCCATCATTGCCGCAGCCGAGCGCAGCAAGGCGTATCTGATCGTCGGACATACTCATTCCTTCGATCCTGCCATACACGCCATGTGGCTGATGATCTCATGCGGCGCGCTGGGCCGACTCGGAATGATTCATAGTTTTAACTACACCAACTTTCTGTACCGCCCGCGTCGTCCGGAAGAGCTCGATACCGCGAGAGGCGGCGGCATCCTGTTTAATCAAGTCCCGCATCAGATCGATATTGTGCGTCTTCTCGGTGGCGGTCTTGTCCGCAGCGTGCGAGCGCAGACGACCGTGCTCGACCCGGCACGGCCGACCGAAGGAAGCTGCGCGGCGCTGTTGCAATTCGAGAACAGCGCTGCCGCCTCGCTGGTCTACAGCGGTTACGACTACTTTGATTCCGACGAATGGCATTTCAACGTCAGCGAACGCGGGGCGTCGAAAACGCTCGACCACGGCGCCGCCCGCCGCGCGCTGATGAACACCGCCGACGAGACGCGCGCCCGCACCGAAACTTTCGCTTACGGTTCGAGCCAACCCGAACTGCCGCCGTACCAGCCGCATTTCGGCATCGCCATCGCGACCTGCGAAAAGGCGGAATTGCGCGCCACCGCCGATGGTCTGATGCAGTACGACCAATGGGGCGCGCATGAAATCAATATCGGGCGTAGATCGAGTGTCCCTGGCAGGCACCAGGTTCTCGACGAGATGCTCGATGCCGTTCGTCATGGTAGGCGGCCTATTCACGATGGTCATTGGGGCAAAGCAACGCTCGAGGTCGCGCTTGCCATTCAGGAATCTGCAGCGCGGCGACGCGAGATCGCGCTCAAACATCAAGTCGAGGTGCCACGCGAGGAACCCGCTCCAAGCAAGCGTAGGGTGGGCTGAGCGCAGCGAAGCCCACGCGGTTTGCAGACGAGATTGATGACGTGGGCACGGCGCTTCGCGCCTTTGCCCACCCTTGCTACGCTCGCTGCCACAATCGAAAATGTCCGCACTCTCCGTACGTCAGCGAAAAAACGCGAATCAAGGCAGCGTATCACAATTGCCGCGCGCGCCAACCAAACAAAAAGCGGAAGAAGATTCTCGTCAGATCAAGGGGATCGGTGCGGCCGGCGGAATGTCTTGAACTGGTGCCGCCCGACGAACTAACAAGGAACAGCGCCATGAATTTGACGACAAAAGAAGCGAGCGCCGCAACGGCGCACCAGCCGAACGATCTCGCATCGTTTTGGCTGCCGTTTACGCCGAACCGGGCGTTCAAGCGCGCGCCGCGGCTCATCGCCGGCGCCAAGGACATGCACTATTTTACGCTCGACGGCCGCGCCGTGCTCGACGGCACGGCGGGGCTGTGGTGCAGCAATGCCGGCCACAACCGCGACCCGATCGTCGCGGCGATCAAGCGCCAGGCCGAGGAACTCGATTACGCGCCGGCGTTCCAGTTCGCCCATCCCAAGGCGTTCGAGCTGGCGAGCCGCATCGCGGCGCTGGCGCCCGGCGATCTCGACCGGGTGTTCTTCTGCAATTCCGGCTCCGAGGCGGTCGACACCGCGCTCAAGATCGCGCTCGCTTACCATAATGTCCGCGGCGACGGCGCACGCACGCGCCTGATCGGCCGCGAGCGCGGCTATCACGGCGTCGGCTTCGGCGGCATCTCGGTCGGCGGCATCGTCAACAACCGCAAATTCTTCGGCACGCTGCTCTCCGGCGTCGATCACCTGCCGGCGACCTATAGCCGCGAGCATCAGGCCTTCAGCAAGGGCGAGCCGCAATGGGGCGCTCACCTCGCCGACGGACTTGAACGCATCGTCGCGCTGCACGGTGCCTCGACCATCGCCGCCGTCATCGTCGAGCCGATGGCCGGCTCGACCGGCGTGTTGCCGCCGCCGCAAGGCTATCTGCAGCGGCTGCGCGCGATCTGCGACCGCCACGGCATTTTGCTGATCTTCGACGAGGTGATCACCGGCTTCGGCCGGCTCGGTCACGCGTTCGCTGCCGAGCGCTACGGCGTGATGCCGGATCTCGTCGCCTTTGCCAAAGCCGTCACCTCCGGCAGCGTGCCGATGGGCGGCGTGATTGCGCGGCAGCCGGTCTACGACGCGTTCATGCGCGGCCCGGAACAGACCATCGAACTGTTTCACGGCTATACCTATTCGGCGCATCCCCTGGCTTGCGCCGCCGGGCTTGCCGCGCTCGATCTCTACCGCGACGAAAAGCTGTTCGAACGGGCGCGCGCGCTCGAGCCGGCCTGGGCCGACGCGGCGATGGCGCTGCAAGGCCTGCCGGGCGTGCTCGACATCCGCACCGTCGGGCTCACGGCCGGCATCGATCTTAACCCGCGCGCCGGCGCACCCGGAGCCCGCGCTTGCGAGATCATGGACCGCGCCTTCCGCGAGCAGAACCTGATGGTGCGCATTACCGGCGACACGCTCGCGCTCTGTCCGCCGCTGATCGTCAGCGCGGCGCAGATCGGCGAGATTTTCGACAAAATCGGGCAGGCGATCCGGGCGGTGACGTGACGTTTCCGCCGCGTCGGCTTTTGATAATGGGTCCGCATCAATGATTGTTACCCTTGACCACTTGCCGCACCCCCTAGCCTTAGGCGGGGGACTCGTGCCATCTTGGCGGTATGCCTGACCGGTCAAGAAAGCGCCCGAGCGACCCGAACCAGTTCGCTAAGGCCATTGTGGATATTGCCACGGGGCAGGACAACTACCGCGAGCTGTCGGCCGACGAACAGGGCAAGAATCCGGCAGCCGTCGCGCTGGGGCGGCTGGGAGGGCTTAAGGGGGGCAAGGCGCGAGCCGCAACGTTATCCAGCCAGAGGCGCGCTGAGATTGCCCGCCGAGCCGCAAAGGCCCGGTGGAAATCCAATGACCGCTGAGGTCGCCATTCTGAATAAGAATGCTGTCGCGCTTGCCGCTGATAGCAAGGTATCCGTTGGCTCCGGTAGTCCCGAAAAAACTTATGACACTGTGAACAAGATTTTCACGCTGTCGAAAGTCCATCCTGTCGGAATCATGGTCTACGGGAATGCCGAGTTCATGGGGTTTCCGTGGGAAACGATCATAAAACAGTATCGCGCTAATAAACGCGACCGCCACGAACCCACCATTGATCGCTGGGGCGAGGATTTTACGAAGTTCGTACGTGGCTTTCGGGGTGTCCGCAAAAAAGACATCGCCGAAAACATTTTCAACATTGAATATTCTATGTTCTCGCGAGTAGAAGATGAAACAATAATTGAGGCGCATCAAAAGAGCATCACATTAAATTCATCACAGTATGATGATCTGTTCTTGAATGGATTGCGCCGGTGGAATGACTTCCTCTCACATCGCGGGAGATTAATGTCAGACTCATGGTTCAAGAAGGTTATCAATGAATACTCTAATGCACTTGACGCTGCCGCATCTCAATTTGTTGATTCCAAGAACAAAAAATTATGGAATGCCGCGGTTGAATTTGCAGCTAGATCTCTGATGGCGGATTATTTTTCACCGTTATCAAGCGGTTATGTTGTTGCCGGATTTGGCAGGAATGAAATTTTTACTGCAATCGTGCAATATGATAACGATGGGTACGTTGGTGGCAGGGTTAAATCATCTCGGCCTTCACCGCAAAAAACCACACTCGATAACTCTTCATCGATTCATGCCTTCGCTCAGCATGAAATCGTGCGTCGATTTATGGAGGGTATTGATCCAGAATATGGAAATTTCTTGCGCGGTCTTTTCAGGACGGCGCTTGTTCAGAGCAATCTAAGCACGTTCAAACGCCATGCACCGAAGAACAAGCAAACGACAAGAGCATTTGCTGCCATCGAGCGAGCCGCGCTTCGTCATTATGATACAATTCTGAAAAATTCTCTTTCATATCGTGAGATAGAATTTGAGGAGCCGACGCTTGAAATGGCCTCTCTATTGCCAAAAGACGATCTCGCAAATTTGGCGGAAGCGCTAGACGACCGATTCCATGAAACCACTCAATTGCAGTTTTTGATTTTTGCCCATGAACCGCGGTGGTTTCAAGCGTCCCATATGATTCGAATTTTGGAAGCGGTCGTCTAGTCGGCCTAACGGCCCTACATCGCAAAGTGTCGCGCGATTTAGAGACGGTAGGCGGCGCTATAGATGTCGCGGTGATTTCCAAGGGGGACGGATTTATCTGGATAAAGCGCAAGCATTACTTCAAGCCCGAACTGAATATGCACTTTAAGCTGAACTACCTCAGGGAAACATAGACCCGAGAGCAAACAGGGAACACTACCGATGGAAGGCTATCTCAGAACCGCTGTAGAGGTGCTGAAACGGCGGAGCGTAAAAGGTGAACAGGTGCGACGTCGGCGACGACCACCCGGCGTCCGATCCGGAAAATCTTCCTACGAGGACGGCGTCAAGATAGCGACCGCCGCCGTCGAAAAATACGACCGAGAGATTCAGAAAATAAAATGACTTAATGCTCGACCGGGCAACCGTCACTGCGGCATCAGCACGGCCCAGCCGATATGCTCGACGCTGATGCCGAAGCGGCGCGCGGGGAGCGTGAATGGCGTGCCGACCTGCGCTGTCGGCGCGATCGCGGCAAACGGCGCCGGCAAGTGGTTAAGGTCGCCGACGTTCCAGACCAGCATTGCGCCCTTGGCGCGCAGGTCGGCGAGGTTGATCCATGGCGCGCGCCGCGGCAGGCCGTCGATCAGCACTTGCGGATGATCGGGCGAATAATGGCCGACATTGCCGCCGAGCCACATCGTGCCGATCACGTAGCGCAGCTTCTTGTCGCCGGTTGCGGCGTGAAAGCGCTGCGTCAGCGCGGCGGCGAGCGCGTTGCCGGGAAAAAATGCGGCACGATAGCGATGGTCGAGAGACGGCAGCACGGTGTAGTCGGCGATGAATGCGATGCCGAGCGCGACGAACATCGCGGCCCATGCGGCCACCGTGCGCCGCAGCCGGCGCAGTTCGCGCGCATTGGGCGCAAACAGCACGATCCAAAGTCCGGCGAAGATCCAGAGCGGGTAGCCCCACATGGTCACGGCGCCGCGGCCGCTCGCCGCGATCAGCGCCACCATGACCGCGGCAGGGCCGAAGGCGAGCACAGTGACGATGCGGCGGTCGAAGGCGTCGGCGGTGCCGCCGTCCGCCGCCACGACGGCGCCGGGAGCGCCGGCGGCGGCTTGGCGCGGCCACAGCCACATGGCGGCGATCAACAGGGTCGGCAGCAAAAAGAACATCTGGCCGAACATGAATTGGGCCGGATGCAGCAGATAATCGTACCAGCCGTATGCCGGAGCGGAGCGCGCGTCGACGTAGCCGAACGGCAGGAAATCGTTCTCGACCAGCCAGACCAGGTGCGGGCTCGCGATGGCGAGCGCGACCGCCATGCCGAGCCATGGTCCGGGCGTGCGCCAGACGCGGCGCGCATCGCGATCGAACACCATGAATGCCGCGTAGGCCGCAGCGAGAACGACGACGAAATACTTGGCCCACAGCGCGCCGCCGAAGGCGACGCCGAGCAGCAGCCAGTGGCGCATCTGCCCACGCTTGAGCGCGGCGTGAAACGCGTAGCCGGCGAGCGCCCAGAGCGGCAGCTCGATGACGTCGTGATTGAACTTCGCCGCGGTGTACTGGAAGTAATGCAGGCCGTCGACGATCAGAACCGCGATGAGCGCGCCGACGCCGCCGACCAGCGGCCGTGCCGTCGCCCAGACGAGGACGAACGCGGCGATGACGGTGGCTTCGGCCAGTGCGTAGTAGGCGATGTCGGAACCGAACAGCCGGTAGGTGATCTCGACCATCCACCATGGCAGCGGCGGCAGCTTGTCGGAACCGAGCGGCCATTCGCGGCCGTAGGTCAGCGCTTCGATGAGATCGAGCGGCAGATTGGCGTAGAGCAGCGTCGGCAGCGCCGTCCACACGGCAAAATGCAGGGTCAGAAACGCGGCGAAGGCGGCGCCGGGGCGCCGCGCGATGGCGCCGACCAAGCCGGATTTTGCAGTGATTTGCAACGTCTCAGGTGCGAACGCCATCGACATAGGGGCTTGCGTCATCGACACCGGTCCGCCGCACTCGCGTGATGGTATCCACCGCCGCTCAGGCCGACCTTATAGGAGTACGCCGCCGCTTTGGCTACGATGCGCGGCAAGCCGCGTGCGCACTTGCGGCAATGCGGCGCTTATGGACACTAGAAGGTCCAGGCGGCGAATCGCATTTTGGGGGACGGCGCACGCATCGTTGCGGCGGAGGCATAGGAGGCCGGCATGGTGCGGATCAGCGCCATCTTCATCGCCGTCTGCATGGTGCTCATCGCCGGCTCGATCGGCCTTGTGGCCTATCTGCGGTTTGGCTTCACCGCCGCCGAAGCGGCGCTGGCCGGGCTCGCCCTGCTCACGGCCCTGGCCGTGTATGACGCCGTCACCGCCCGGCTGCGTGACCGCGCCGAGGCCAGCAACCAGATTTCGACGCTGTCGCGCAATTCCGGCGATCTGGCGCGGCAACTCGCCGAGTTCGGCGGCCGGCTCAACGCCATGGACGAGAAGGTCGAGCACGTGCTGGAGCGCTCGCTGCAAACGGCGCAGCCGCTCGCCGCCGAACTCGAGGAACTCTCCACCCTGGTCAAGCAGCTCGCCGATTCGGTTGCCGTCCACGACCGCGCGCTTGCCCAAGCCGCCGCGCATGCCAATGCCGTGCCGCCCGTGCCCGACACAAGGGTCGCGAAGCTGCCCGAGGCGGCCATCGCGGCTGCTGCTGCGGCCACTGCCGCGCCGCCGGCGCCGGCGCCAACGAGGCTGCCCGTCGAACGTGCCATTGCCGGGTTCGAAGGACTGGATCGTGACGCCATCATCGCGCTCGTTCGCGACGCCATCGAAACCGCCAAGATCGATCTTTATCTGCAGCCGGTGGTGACGCTGCCGCAGCGCAAGGTGCGCTATTACGAAGCGATGTCGCGGCTCAAGGCCGGCAACGGCGAGGTCGTCGTCGCCGCCGCCGATTTTCTCAAATATGCCGAGGCCGGCGCGCTGATGCCCGCGCTCGACCATCTCACGGTGCGGCGCTGCGTGCAGGTGGTGCGCCGGCTGTTGTTGAAGAACCGCGACATCGGGTTGTTCTGCAATCTGTCCAGCATGACGCTTGCGGATGCCGGCTTTCCGCAACTGCTCGAGTTCGTCGAGGCCAACCGCGCGATCGCGCCGTCGCTGGTGTTCGAGTTCGGCCAGAGCGCGGTGCGCGCCATGGGTCCGCTCGAGCACGAGAGCCTCGCCGCGCTCGCGGCGCGCGGCTTCCGTTTCTCCATGGACAACGTCGCCGACTTTCGCGTCGAGCCGCGCGAGCTCAACGAGCGCGGCTTTCGCTTCATCAAGGCGCCGGCGGCGCTCTTGCTCAATCGGGTCGGCGCCGCCTCGAGCGACATCCACCCGGCCGACTTCTCCGACCTGCTCGGCCGCTTCGGCATCGACCTGATCGCCGAACGCATCGAGACCGAGAGCATTGTGGTCGATCTGCTCGATTACGACGTGCGGTTCGGCCAAGGCTTTTTGTTTGCGCCGCCGCGGCCGGTGCGCGCGGAGGCGCTGCAGAGCGGCAACGGCGCACCGGCTTACGATATGGCAAAGTCCGGCGGCACTGAGTACAATTATAGCGCGGGCGCGCCGCCTGCCGCCATGACCGCGGCGAAGGAGCCGGCGCGCGGCGGCCTCGCCGAATTCGCCCGCTCCGGCGGCGGCAACTGATCCGAAGTGGCATCCACCGGCAACCAGGCTGAGGGATCGGCGGCGCCGGCGCGCGTGCCGCTCGTCGAGTATTTTGCGCCGCTGGCGGGCCATTACGACGTGCTGTTCTGCGACGTTTGGGGCGTCGTGCACGACGGTTTGTCGGCTTTTGCGGACGCCTGCGCGGCGCTGGCGCGGTTTCGCCAGGGCGGCGGCACGGTGATCCTGCTTACCAATGCGCCGCGGCCGGCCGCGGCGGTCAAACGCATCCTCGACCATTTTGCGGTGCCGGCCGAGGCCTACGACGCCATTGTCAGCGCCGGCGACGTGACCCGCGGCATCGTCGAGAGCCGGATCGAGCAGCGCGTGTTTCATCTCGGGCCGGAGCGCGACCTGCCGGTCTTCGCCGGCCTCGACGTGCGCTTTGCGCCGCTCAAGTCGGCCGATTACGTGGTCTGCTCCGGCCTGTTCGACGACACGGTGGAGACGCCGGACAGCTATCGCCAGATGCTGGCGTCGATGCGCGCCCGCTCGCTGTTCATGGTCTGCGCCAATCCCGACATCGTGGTCGAGCGCGGCGACAAGCTCGTCTATTGCGCCGGCGCACTGGCCGACGCTTACGCGGCGCTCGGCGGCGAGGTGCTCTATTGCGGCAAGCCGCACGCGCCGATCTACGAAGCGGCGCTGGTGCGAGCCGCGGCGCCACGCGGCGGCGTGGCGCCGGCGCTGCATCGCGTGCTCGCGGTCGGCGATTCGGTGCGCACCGATCTGGTTGGCGCCGCGGCGTTCGGGCTCGATTGTTTATTCGTCACGTCCGGGCTGCATGCCGAGCACTACGGCTCGCGCGCGGCGCCCGATCTCGAGGCGCTCAATGCGGTCTTCGCTGCCGCCGATGTGCGGCCGAAGGCCGTCGTCCGCGGCCTGGTATGGTGATTGTCGGGCGTGGCGCAGCAGCGCGGCTAATGCGCCATTTCAACGGCTTCGGTGAATACCGCTTCGATCTTGGCCTTGAGCGTCTGCGCGTTGAACGGCTTGACGATGTAGTTGTTCACGCCCGCCTTTTTCGCCGCGATGACGTTCTCGGTCTTGGATTCGGCGGTGACCATGATGAACGGCGTTGTGCCCAGGCCCGGATCGGCCCGCACTTGCTGCAAGAGATCGTAGCCGCTCATCGGCTCCATGTTCCAGTCGGAGATGACGAGGCCGTAGCGCTTGGCGCGCATCTTGGCGAGCGCCGAGGCGCCGTCGCTGGCGTCGTCGACATCGGCGAAGCCGAGCTGGCGCAACAGATTGCGGATGATACGGATCATGGTGTTGTAGTCGTCGACCACGAGCACCGGCATTGATGTATCAAAAACCATGGCGTTCGCCCTCTGGCGCGTACAATTGCACCGGCCCGGCGAACCGGACCGGTAACGACTTCGGGCGACAGCCTCGAAAGTCGCTCACGACAATGGGGCAGGGCCGTCCCCTCGGCGTCCCCTGCCGAATGGCCAGCGACATTAGCGCGCCGGGTTGAAGATCTGGTTAACCGCCTGTTGCCGGTGCGCGGCGACAGCCGGCGCCGGTGCGATCGGCTTGCCCTCCGGCGGCCGGCACCGCGGACCGCTTGACTTGATGGTTGCGGCGACGGCACCTAACCCGACAACTTCATTAACCATTCCCGCCGATGCCGACAAAAAACTTCCTGATCGTGCGCGCCGGCGGCGGTGGCGAGGCGTTGCGCGGCGCGGTGGTCGCCATTGGCAATTTCGACGGCGTGCATCGCGGCCATCGCGCCTTGATCGGCGTCGCGCTCGACCGCGCCCGCCGTCTCGGCAGACCGGCGGCCGCCCTGACCTTCGAGCCGCACCCGCGCGCCTTCTTTCACCCCGAGGAACCGCTGTTCCGGCTCACCGACGAGACCGCCAAGCTGCGGCTTTTGGCCTCGACCGGGCTCGACGGCGCCATCGTCCTGACGTTCGATGCGGCGCTGGCGCGGCTCACCGCGGAGGAATTCGTCCGCCGCATCCTGGTCGAGCGGTTCGCGGTGAGCGGCGCGGCGATCGGATTCAACTTTCATTTCGGCATGAGCCGCGCCGGCTCGCCGGATTTCCTGGTCGCCGAGGGCAGCAAGTGCGGCTTTGCCGTCGACGTGGCGCCGCTGCTTCGGGACCAGGGCCGGCCGATCTCTTCCGGTCCGATCCGCGATGCGCTCGCTGCCGGCCGGGTCGATGAGGCTGCCGAATTCCTCGGTTATCCCTGGTTCGTCACGGCAGCCGTGATCCACGGCGACAGGCGCGGCCGCGAGCTCGGCTTTCCGACCGCCAACCTGCGGCTCGACGCCGGCTGCGGGCTGCGCCACGGCATTTACGCGGTTCGTGTCGGGTTCGCCGGACGCCGCTACGATGGCGTGGCGAGCTTTGGCCGGCGGCCGATGTTCGACCACGGCGCGGTGCTGCTCGAAGTGTTTCTGTTCGATTTCGCCGCCGATCTTTATGGACAAAAGATCGACGTGGCGTTCATCGCCTGGTTGCGCGACGAGGAGAACTTCGCCTCGGTCGATGATCTGGTGCGCCACATGCGTATGGACGCCCGCTGCGCGCGCGAGGCGCTCGCCAGAGCGGGCGAGGCGTTCCCCCCGATTTGACGCCATACGCTCGCTTGGCCATTTTCAAGCGTGCGATCCTCTATTGTGTGCCTGCAACAAATTCCGGCGCCAGCCGCTGACGCCGGCAAATCATGGCATGAGCGGGCGGAACTCGCGCCGCGCCGCTATTGCGCGCCGTCGCCCTCCTGCTCTTGACTGCGTTCCTGGCGATACTCGCGTGCCCATTGCGCCGCCAGGAAGCCGAGCAGCGCCACGGGAAGAAGGCGCTGCCAGCCCAGCGAGCGGCCGAGCTGAGCGGCGGCGGCAAGGATTTTGGGATCGAGCAGCCAGGAGCCCGCATGGCCGTGCGCCGCGCGCTCGAGAATGGCGCGCTGCCTGGCGCGGCTGCGCGCTGCTATGGCGCTCGCTGCGGCGATCACCGCGATCAGCAAAAAAATGCCGGTCATCAGCAGCGCGGCAAAGATGCTGCCGAATTGCAGGGAAAACCAGTCGTAACCGGCCACGCAAAGAAATGCGAAAGCGGTAAGGGCCGTCAGTAGGGCGACGCCGAGCGCCACGAACAAGCCGACGGTCACGCCGGTGCGCGCCTGGACCGCAAGCGTGATCTCGCGCATCCAGCCTTTGATCATCTGTTGCGTTCCCCGTCTTGCGTCGGCGGCGACTTTGCCGGCCGGACGCGCCGTGTCATCGCCGGCACGGACCGGACGCCCGGTGTGCCGTTGCTAGCGCCGCCAAGTCGTGCCGAGCAGAAAACCGATGCCTACGGCAAGCGCCAGCGTCGTATAGGGCCGGTTCTTGATCGACTCGTCGAGGGCGTCGGCGAAATTGCCGGAGACATCGCGCACCGCGCCGACCGCCTCCTGGCCCTTGGCCTGGGCGTCGGACACCACGCCATCGACGCTGGTCTTGGCGCGCTGCCAAGCCGCATTGCCTTTGCCGGCGACGATGTCGCGGACCTCCTCGGCGAGACGGCCAAGATCCTCGCGCAGCGCCTGAAGATCCTTCTGCAAGTCGCTGGATGCGGCCACCGCCGCCCGGCCGGCCTCGCGGAGACCCTCGCGCGCCTCCTTTGCCGTATCCTTCGCCGCGTCGCGCATGGCTTGCGATGCCGCTTCGGCCGTGGCCGTCGTATCCATGATGGTGCTCCGTGCCGGGAAGAACCCGAATTGCCCGAATAAGCGCGCGACGAAGCGAAAAGTTCCCTTCCCCTGGACATTGTCAAGCGGGGATGCAGCAACTGCGGGCTGGGCTGAGGACCGCGGTCGAAACGGCGCCAAAGGACCCGCCGTGCGGCGGCGATGGTCGGCGTCGGCCAAGCGCTCCACCCCCGGAAGCCGCACGCTGCCATTGGATGGCGCGACAGCGGCTCTTTCCGCAGTGCAACGGGCTTGTTAGAAGGGCGCCGCATGAGCGAGCCGCCGGCCAAAGCACGCAATTACAGCGAAACGCTGTTTCTGCCGAAGACCGATTTCCCGATGCGTGCCGGCCTGCCGCAGCGCGAGCCGGAGCTTTTGGCGCGCTGGCAAAAGCTCGGCCTCTACGAACGGCTGCGCGCCGCCGGCAAGGGCCGCACCAAGTTTGTGCTGCACGACGGGCCGCCTTACGCCAACGGCAACATCCACATGGGCACGGCGCTCAACAAGATCCTCAAGGACGTGGTGACGAAGAGCCAGCAGATGCTCGGCTTCGATTCGAACTACGTGCCGGGCTGGGACTGCCATGGCCTGCCGATCGAATGGAAGATCGAGGAGGAGAATTACCGCGCCAAGCGCAAGCCGAAGCCGGACTTCTCCGACGCGGCGGCTCTGGTCGAATTCCGCAAGGAGTGCCGCGCCTTCGCCGAGCATTGGATCAAGGTGCAGCGGGAAGAATTCGAGCGGCTCGGCGTGATCGGCGACTGGTCGCAGCCCTACACCACGATGGCCTTCCCGGCCGAGGCGCAGATCGCACGCGAGCTGATGAAGTTCGCCGCCAACGGCACGCTTTATCGCGGCTCCAAGCCGGTGATGTGGTCGGTGGTGGAGAAGACCGCGCTCGCCGAGGCCGAGGTCGAGTATGAGGATTATGTCTCGGACCAGGTCTGGGTGAAGTTTCCCGTTACAAAATTTCGCAATACTGAAACCTCCATCCTCGACCTACCAGTGAGCGCAATTGGAAGGCCTGAAACTGAAAGGATGTTGCGACGGGGATCGGAACGTCTCTTCGATGAGAGCGGCTTGCGTGGTTCCTTTGTCGTCATTTGGACGACGACGCCTTGGACGTTGCCAGGCAATCGCGCAATCAGCTTCTCGCCGAGGATCGAATACGCGATTTACGAGGTGACGGATGCGCCCGACGGAAATTGGGCCAAAAAGGGTGATCGCCTTATCATCGCAAGGAAACTCGCAATCGAGGTGATGCGGCAGGCGCGGGTGCTTGCTTACAAGGAGCTTCGCGAAGTCTCTCCGGAACTTCTTTTCGCCGCTTCCTGTTCGCATCCTCTTCAAGGGCTAAGTGGGGCATATAATTTTGAAGTGCCTCTGTTGGCGGGCGATCATGTTACTGACGAAACTGGGACCGGTTTTGTGCACACGGCTCCCGGGCACGGCCGCGAGGACTTCGACGTATGGACAAGCGCACGCGAAGAGCTTGAAGCGCTAGGTATCAACACCGCCATCCCCTATACCGTCGATGCCGACGGCCGCTTCACCGAGCAGGCGCCTGGCTTTACAGGCAAGCGCGTCCTCACCGAGACCGGCGAGAAGGGCGACGCCAACGAAGCGGTGATAAAGGCTTTGATCGAAGCCGGCATGCTGATCGCGCGTGGGCGATTGAAGCATCAGTATCCGCATTCGTGGCGCTCGAAAAAGCCGGTGATCTTCCGCAATACGCCGCAATGGTTCATTGCGATGGACAAGGATATCGGCCGACGCGGCGATACGCTGCGCGCCCGCGCGCTTGCGGCGATCAAGGCGACGCGCTGGGTGCCGGCGCAGGGCGAGAACCGCATCACCGGTATGGTCGACAGCCGCCCAGATTGGGTCATTTCCCGGCAGCGCGCCTGGGGCGTGCCGATCACTTTGTTCATCAAGGAGAAATCCGACGGCGCGGTCGAGATTCTCGACGACCCTGACGTCAATGTCCGCATCATCGAGGCCTTCGAGGCGGCGGGTGCCGACGCCTGGTACAAGCCCGGCGCGCGCCAACGGTTTTTGGGCAAACACGCCAACGAAGGCTGGCAGAAGGTCGACGACATTCTCGACGTCTGGTTCGATTCCGGCTCGACGCATGCCTTCGTGCTCGAAGACCCGGTGCATTTTCCCGGTCTCGTTGGCATCGCCCGCAAGATCGACGGCGGACCCGACACGGTCATGTATCTGGAAGGCTCCGATCAGCACCGCGGCTGGTTTCAGTCCTCGCTTCTCGAAAGCTGCGGCACCCGCGGCCGCGCGCCGTTCGACGTGGTGCTGACCCATGGCTTCGTGCTCGACGAAGACGGGCGCAAAATGTCGAAGTCGTTCGGCAACGTCACCGCGCCGCAGGACGTGATCAGGCAATCCGGCGCCGACATTTTGCGCATGTGGGTGTGCGCGGCCGATTACGCCGACGATCTGCGCATCGGCGCGGAAATCCTGAAAACCACGGTCGACACTTACCGCAAGCTGCGCAACACCTTGCGCTGGATGCTCGGCAATCTGGCGCATTTCCGCGAGGCCGAGCGCGTCGTGCACGAGCATATGCCGGAGCTGGAACGGCTGCTGCTGCATCGGCTCGCCGAGCTCGATCCACTCGTGCGTGGCGCCTATGCGGATTTCGACTACAAGCGCATCTTCGCAGGCCTCAATGCGTTCATGACCACGGACCTGTCGGCGTTCTATTTCGACATCCGCAAGGATGCGCTCTATTGCGATCCGTATTCCTCGCTGACGCGCAAGGCCTGCCTCACGGTGCTCGATCAGTTGTTCCGCTGCACCGTGACCTGGCTGGCGCCGATGCTGTGCTTCACCGCCGAGGAGGCCTGGCTCGCGCGTGATCCGGCGGCGACCTCGGTTCATCTCGAGACCTTTCCGGCCGTCCCGGCCTCCTGGCGCAACGACGCGCTCGCCGACAAATGGCGCAAGCTGCGCACCTTGCGCCGCGTCGTTACCGGAGCGCTGGAGCTCGAGCGCGCAGCAAAGCGCATCGGCTCCTCGCTCGAGGCGGCGCCGCTCATCTACGTCGCCGACCCCGAACTGTTCGCCGCCGTGGTCGACGCCGACCTCGCGGAATTGTGCATCACCTCGGCGGCAACGCTTGTCGAAGGCGAGGGGCCGCCTTCGGCATTCCGGCTCGACGATGTGCGCGGCGTGGCCGTCGAGCCGCGACTCGCGCAAGGGCGCAAATGCGCACGTTCCTGGAAAATTTCGCCGGCGGTCGGCCTCGATCCGCAATTTCCCGATGTGACGCCGCGCGATGCCCAGGCGCTGCGCGAGTGGCAGGCCATGCGCAAGGCGGCGGAGTAGGGGCGGTGGGGCTCGCAGACGCCGCCGAGGACAAGGTCGCGGGCTCCTACGTCTGGGGGCCGCTGAGCGGCTTCGGACTAATTGTCGCGCTCTTCGCCTGCGTGCTCGACCAGGCGGCAAAGGTTGCGCTCTTCTTTGGCCTGCACCTGGCAAGCCAGGGCCCCATTGCGATCGGGCCGTTCGCCGAACTGGTTCTGACCTGGAATACCGGGATCAGCTATGGCCTATTCCCCCAGAATGGGCCGCTCGGTCCCTGGGCGCTGCTCGCCTTCAAGATCGTGGCCATCGCGCTATTGTGGATTTGGCTCTCCCGGGTGCCGTCGCGGCTGACGGCGTTCTCGCTCGGCCTCATTATCGGGGGCGCCGTCGGCAATGCCGTGGACCGGCTGCACTGGCCGGGCGTCATGGATTTCGTGCTCCTGCACATCGAAACCGCCCGTTGGAGCTTCCGCTGGTACGTCTTCAACCTGGCCGATGTGGCCATCGTTGCGGGCGTGGCCGGACTCTTATATGAATCGCTGCGGCGCGGGGGCGCCGCAAAAGCGCCCTGATCGGGTATATAAAACCTCGGAGTGGGGTGACCGCTCAAGGTTTGCCGCCCTTGGGGAGCGTGCCGGGTCGGCAGAGCTCAGGTGAGGGGTATGCCGCAGGATCAGTTCCAAGGCCGCAAGATCGGCCGGCATGGGCCGATGCGTGTGCGATTGGCATGCGCTGTAGGTGGCGTGGCGCTGACCGCTCTCATCGTCTGTGCCAGCGGCGCGGCCCGCGCCGGCGATGACGACGTCAGCTCCAGCACTTCGATTTACGACAAGGTACTGCAAACGCTCGGCGTCGAAGGTGGCGCCAACATCCAGTATAGCGAGCGCTCGCCGCTGGTGGTGCCGCCGACCCGCGATCTGCCGCCGCCGCAGGCCAATGCGCCGCCGCCGGTGGCGGATTGGCCGCACGATCCCGACATCGCACGGCGCGCGCAAGCCAAAGCCAAGGAAAAACCGAAACCCCACCCCGACTACGTGATCGAATCCTCGCGCCCGTTACGGCCGGACGAGTTGCGCGTGAGCGGCGCGCCGGCCGGCGGCGGTGGCAGCACGGCAAGCGATGGCGGCGATGTTCCGCGGCCGAAGAAAAGCATCTTCGACTTCAGCTTCTTCCACAAGGAACAATACGCGACGTTCACCGGCGAGCCGACGCGCACGAGCCTGACCGATCCGCCGCCCGGCTATCAGACGCCGTCGCCGGATCAGCCCTATGGCATCGGTCCGGAGCACAAGAAGTACAAAATACCGACCGTTGGCGAACGTATGGAGCTTTCCAGCGGTTCGGCGGGCGGCAACTAGGATTTCGGTCCACCAAGCGTAGTGCGGTGTTGCTGGGGCGCGCTTCGGCTCGATCCCGCGGAGGTCAAGTCTTGTCTGCACTCACCCATCGTCACGTCTCGTCCGCCACAACGGCGCCGAGCACGGTGTCCGCCCGCCGCCGCGGAGCCGCGATCGCAATCGCCGCGGCGCTCGCCATTGCCGCCGCCGGCGCGAGCGCGGCGAGCGCGGCGAGCGGACCCCAAGTGGCCGATTTCAAACTGGCGAACGGACTAGAAGTGGTCGTGCTGCCCGACCACCGCGCGCCGGTCGTCACCCACATGATCTGGTACAAGGTCGGGGCCGCCGACGAGACGCCCGGCAAATCCGGCCTCGCCCATTACCTCGAACACCTGATGTTCAAGGGCACCCGGAAGAATCCGGGCGATACCTTCTCGCAAGCCGTCGCCGCGATCGGCGGCCAGGAGAACGCGTTTACCGCCAGCGATTATACCGGCTTCTTCCAGCGCGTGCCGAGCGAGCATCTCAAGGAGATGATGGCGTTCGAGGCCGACCGCATGACCGGGCTCGTTCTGACCGACGCGGTCGCCCGGCCCGAGCTCAACGTCGTGCTCGAAGAGCTCAACATGCGCGTCGCCAACAATCCGGGCGCGCAGCTTGCCGAGCAGATGGACGCCAGCCTCTACCTCAATCATCCGTACCATCGGCCGGTGATCGGCTGGCGGCACGAGGTCGAGAAGCTCAACTACAACGATGCGCTGGCGTTCTATCAGCGCTTCTATTCACCGAACAACGCCATCGTGGTGGTCACCGGCGATGTCACGCCCGACGAAGTCAGGGCCGACGCCGAGGCGACCTACGGCAAAGTCGCCGACCGCGTGGCAATCGGGCCGCGGCTGCGGCCGACCGAGCCCATCCAGGACGCACCGCGCCGGGTGACGCTCGCCGATGCGCGCGTCGAGCAGCCGAGCGTCAGCCGCTATTACCTCGCACCGTCCGCCACCACCGCCAAGCCCGGCGAAAGCGAGGCGCTGGAAGTCTTGGCCAATGTGCTCAGCGGCGCCAACGGCCGGCTCTATCGCGCGCTGGTGCTCGACAAGGGCATCGCGCTCAATGCCGGCGCATTCTATTCGGACACCGCGCTCGATTACGGCAAGTTCGGGGTGTTTGCCGCGCCGAAGCCCGGCGTCAAGCTTCATGCGGTCGAGGCGGCGCTCGACGCCGTACTCGATGACGTGATGAGGCACGGCATTACCGCCGACGAACTCGAGCGAGCCAAGACGGACCTGGTCGCCGATGCGGTTTATGCCCAGGACAACCAGGCGACCCTGGCGCGCTGGTACGGCGCGGGGCTCGCCACCGGCGAGACCGTCGGCCAGATCCGTGCCTGGCCCGACGACGTGCGCGCCGTCACCGCCGACGCCGTGCAACGGGCGGCGCGGCATTGGCTCGACGTTCGCCGGTCGGTGACCGGATATCTGGTGAAGAATCTGCAGCCCGAGGAGAATCGCTCGTGAAGGTTTTTGCTTCGGCCGGCGGCCTGATGCGTTACGCAGCGTTGGCGGCTTTGGCGTTCGCCTTTTCGGCCGCTCCGGCGGCGGCGACCACGATCGAGCGCGTGACGAGTCCGGGCGGCATCGAGGCCTGGCTGGTGCACGAACAGGCGGTGCCGCTCATCGTCGTCAGCTTCGCCTTCGACGGCGGCGCGGCGCAGGACCCCGACGGCAAGGCCGGTACCGCAGAGCTGATGACCTCGCTGCTCGACGAGGGCGCCGGTCCTTATAATTCCCAAGCCTTTCAGGACCGGCTCGACCGCAAGGCCGTGCACCTCGACTTCCGCGCTGCGCGCGACCACATCCACGGCTCGCTGCGGACGCTTTCTGAGAACAAGGATGAGGCGTTCGACGATCTGCGGCTGGCGCTCACCGCGCCGCGCTTCGATGCCGAGGATGTCGAGCTCAACCGCGCGCAAATCCTCTCGGCGCTGCGCCGGCAATTGAAAAGCCCGACCGATCTCGCCGGCTTGCGCTGGTGGCAGGCGGCGTTTCCCGGCCATCCCTACGGCCGGCCGATCGGCGGCACGCTGGAATCGGTGCCGACCATCACCATCGACGACCTCAAAGCCTATGCGCACCGCGTGCTGGCGCGCGACCATCTGAAAGTCGCGGTGGTCGGCGACATCGACGCCGACGCGGTGAAGGCCATGCTCGACCGCGTGTTCGGCGGCCTGCCGGCGCATGCCGAGCTCAAGCCGGTGCCGCCCGCCATCGTGCAGGGCCTCGGCCGGCGCATCTCGGTCGATCTCGACGTGCCGCAAACGGTGATCGATTTCGGCGGCCCGGGCATTGCCCGCAACGATCCCGATTTCTTCGCCGCCTATATAGTCAACCACATCCTCGGCGGCGGTACCTTCTCGTCGCGGCTTTACCAGGACGTGCGCGAGAAGCGCGGCCTGGTCTATTCGATCGCCGATACGCTGTTGTGGTATGACCAGAGCGCCGTGTTTTTCGGCGCGACCGCGACGCGCGCCGACCGCGCCGACGAGACCGTCGATCTGGTCGGCAAGGAAATCCATCGGCTCGCCGAGACCGGCCCGACCGCCGCAGAGCTCGCCAAGGCCAAGGCCTACCTGAACAGCTCGTTCGTGCTCAACCTCGATACCTCCGACAAGGTGGCGGCGCTCTTGGTGCAGCTGCAGCTCGACCATCAGCCGATCGATTACATCACCCGCCGCAAGCAGATGATCGATGCGGTGACGCTCGACGACGCCAAGCGCGTGGCCAGGCGCCTGTTCGACGGCGGCCTGCTGTTCACCGTGGTCGGCCGGCCGAGCGCGCTGGCCAATGCCGGCGCCCCGAGCAGTGCCGGCGCTGCGCACCCCGCGCTCGCTCCGATGGGCGGCATGCTCGGCGGCTCCGGCGAACTGCGCTGAGCTCAAGCCACCGGCGATCGGTCCGTTGCGGTCGCGTTGCCAAGCGGTTGATATGCACTGATCGGCGTCTTGCGATTTCGCAGCGGCGCAGTTCCGGAGTACGCTGCGGGTCCATGATCCGCATCAACGCCCGCATCGCCATCGACGAGCGCGAGATCGGTGAAAGCTTCGTTCGCGCGTCGGGGCCGGGCGGGCAGAACGTCAACAAGCTGGCGACCGCGGTGCAGTTGCGCTTCGACGTGCGCGGCTCGCCGTCGCTGCCTGCGGACGTCAAGACGCGGCTCGAACGGCTCGCTGGTTGGCGGCTGACGCGCGACGGCGTGCTCGTCATTGCCGCGCAGCGCCATCGCACCCAGGCGCGCAACCGCCAGGACGCGCTCGACCGCCTGGTCGATCTCATTCGCCGCGCCGCTATGCCGCCGCTGCCGCGCCGCCCGACCAAGCCCACTGCGGCCGCCCGCGAGCGCCGTATCGAAAAGAAGAAACGCCATGCCGGGATCAAGCGGCTGCGCCGCGCCGGGCCGTCGTTCGATTGAAGGATAACTCCCGCATTTCACCGACCCGCAATCCGAGCTACGGTTTTTAGTCAGCGAGTCGCCCATGCCCGTCCGCCAGTTGTCCGAGGCCGTGATCAACCGCATCGCCGCCGGCGAGGTGGTCGAGCGGCCGGCCAGCGTGGTCAAGGAATTGGTGGAGAACGCGCTCGACGCCGGCGCGCGGCGCATCGAGGTGCTCACCGACGGCGGCGGCCGGCGGCTCATCCGCGTCAGCGACGACGGCGAGGGCATGACGCGCGCCGATCTGGCGCTCGCGGTCGAGCGCCACGCCACCTCCAAGCTCGCCGGCGACGACCTCGTCGCCATCCGCACGCTCGGCTTCCGCGGTGAGGCCCTGCCATCGATCGGCGCGGTGGCGCGGCTGTCGATCGCCACGCGGCACGCAAGCGAGCCGCACGCCTGGGCCATTGCGGTCGATGCCGGCGTGAAATCGGAGGTCAAGCCGGCGGCGCTCGGCGCCGGCACCCGCGGCGAGGTACGCGATCTGTTTCACGCGACGCCGGCGCGGCTGAAATTTCTCAAGCTCGACCGCACCGAAGCCGAGGCGGTGCGCGAGGTGGTGCGCCGGTTGGCCATGAGCCGGCCGGACGTCGCCTTCACGCTCGCCGGCGAGGAGCGCGCGCCGGTCAGTTTCGCCGCGGCGCTGCCCGGCCCGCCGGGGCGGTTGGCCCGGCTCGGCGATGTGCTCGGTGCAGAGTTCCGCGCCAATGCGGTCGCTATCGCCGCCGAACGCGAAGCCGTCGTCATTGACGGCTACGCGGCGCTGCCGACGCTGACGCGGGCCAACGCGCTCGGCCAATATCTGTTCGTCAACGGCCGGCCGGTGCGCGACAAGCTGTTGCTCGGCGCGGTGCGCGCGGCATACGCGGATTATCTGCCGCGCGACCGCCATCCGCTGCTGGCGCTGTTCGTCACGCTCGACGCGCGCGAGGTCGACGTCAACGTGCATCCGGCCAAGGCCGAAGTGCGCTTCCGCAATGCCGGTTTGGTGCGGGCGCTGATCGTGCAGGCGCTGAAAACCGCGCTCGCCCGCGAAGCGACCCGCGCCGCCTCGACCGGCGGCAGCGCGACTATCGCCGCCTTCCGGCCGGCGGTGCGGCCACGCGGCGCGCCTTATATCTATGCGCCGCTGCGCGCCAGCGGCGGCCTGGCCGAGCCGGCGCAGGCGGCGTTCGATACCGGCCTGCCCGCAGCCGATTTGCGCGGCGCCATCGATATAGCCGGCGGGCCGCAGGCCGACGCCCGCGATCATCCGCTCGGCGCCGCGCGCGCCCAGGTCCACGACACCTATATCGTGACGCAGACGCAGGACGGCCTCGTCATCGTCGACCAGCACGCCGCTCACGAGCGCATCGTCTACGAGAAGCTCAAGGCGGCGCTGGAGAACACCGGGGTCGCCCGGCAGATTCTGCTCATTCCCGAGATCGCCGAGCTCGACGAGGCCGACGTCGAGCGCCTCACGGCACGGGCCGACGAGCTGGCGCGCTACGGCCTCGTCGTCGAACCATTCGGCCCGGGCGCGGTGGCGTTGCGCGAGACGCCGGCGCTGCTCGGCGAGATCGACGGCGCCGGGCTCATTCGCGACCTCGCCGAGCACATGGCCGAATGGGACGAGGCGCTGCCGCTCGAGCGCCGGCTCATGCAGGTCGCCTCGTCGATGGCTTGTCACGGCTCGGTGCGCGCCGGCCGGCGGCTCAAGCCGGAAGAGATGAACGCGCTCTTGCGCGAGATGGAAGCGACGCCGAATTCCGGCCAATGCAATCACGGCCGCCCGACCTATGTCGAACTCAAGCTCGCCGATATCGAGCGGTTGTTCGGACGGCGCTAGCACGGCGGAGCAAGCCATGCGCAACATTTGCCGTGTCGTCGCCGTGCTCGCCGCGCTTGTCATTCCCGGCGCGCAAGCCGGCGCGCAGGCCGGAGCGCAGGACTGGCCGACGCGGCCGATGACGCTCGTGGTGCCGTTTGCCGCCGGCGGCGGTGTCGACGTCAGCGCCCGCATCCAGGCGCAGAAGATGGGCGAACTGCTCGGCCAGTCGATCATCGTCGACAACATGGGCGGTGCGTCCGGGATGACCGGCGCGGCGCATGTCGCCAACAGCGCGCCGGACGGCTACACCATGCTGATCGGCAACAGCGGCACCCAGGCCTTCAGCCAAGCGCTCAACAGGAGGCCGCTTTACAATTCCGCGACCGATTTTACGCCGGTCGGCCTGGTCACCGAATCGCCGCGCATCCTGATCGTCCGCAAGGACCTGCCGGCCGACAATCTGCAGCAATTCATCGCCTACGTGAAAGCCAACCAGAATAGGATGCAGTTCGGCTCGGCCGGTGTCGGCTCCGGCACGCATCTGCCCTGCGTGCTGCTCAACCTCGCGCTCGGCGTCGACGTCACCCACGTGCCGTATCGCGGCGAGGGCCCGGCGCAGCAGGATTTGATCGGCGGCCGCATCGACTACATGTGCTCCACCATCCAGACCGGCGCGGCGTTGGCGAAGCAGGGCGCGGTCAAAGGCATCGCCGTGATGGCGCCGCGTCGCGTCGCCATCATCCCCGACCTCGCCACGACCGGCGAGCAGGGTCTGCGCGGCGTCGAGGCGAGCGTATGGAACGCGTTCTTCCTGCCGCGTGGCGCGCCGGAGCCGATCGTGCGCAAGCTCAACAAGGCGATGAGCGACACGCTCGACGATCCCACGGTGCACAAGCGCCTAGAGGACCTCGGGCTCGACATCGTGGCGCCGGAGCGCCGCACGCCCGAATACCTGGCGAAATTCGTGCCCGAAGAGATCGCGCGCTGGACCAAGGTGGCGCGAGCCGCCGGCATCACGCCGCGTTAGGTGGCGCGCCCAAATCGAGCAGAATGAATTCCGTATCGTCGTAGCGGCGCCGCTCGCGTTCGATAAAGCCGGCAGGCGCCCTGAACGCTGCTTTCGTCGATTCTTCCACTATGATGAGCGCATCCGGCGTCAGCCATCCGCCTTCGTGCGCTGAGGTGAGCGCTTGCTCGGCCAGTCCGCGCCCGTATGGCGGGTCAAGAAAGGCGAGCGAGAACGGCTCGAGCGGATGGACCGGACCGAGCTTGGTGGCGTCGCGGCGGAAAATGCGCGACGTGCCGCCGAGGCCAAGTGCCGCGACGTTTTCGCGAATCAGAGCACGCGCGTCGGCATCGTCATCGACAAACAACGTGAACGCGGCGCCGTGCGACAGCGCCTCGATGCCGAGCGCACCGGTGCCGGCAAACAGATCGAGCACGCGCGCACCGGTGACGGGGTTCCCGTAGGCATGAGCGAGAACGTTGAACAGCGCTTCGCGCAGCCGGTCGGCGGTCGGCCGGATGGCTTGCGATTTGGGCGCGGCCAGCGGGCGCCCGCGCAGCCTTCCGCCGACCACGCGCATCAATTGCCCCGCGGCCGCGACGGACGCGGACCGGCCGCGCGATCGGGCGAGATGCGCCGTCGGCCGCGGCGGTACCGGCGCTCGGCGTCGCCACGCGGCGGTGGCGCTTCGCTCGGCTTCGGTTCGCCGTGGCGCTCGACCGCGACGCGGCGGCCGTTACGATCGGTCAAAACCTCGGCGCGCATGGTCTCGGACAGATGCTCGCGCTCCGCGCGGTGGTCTACGCGCGCGCCGTGGAAACGCCGCCGCAGCGGCTTTTTCTGCTCGCCGTCCGGCGTCCGCCACGAATGAATGACCGACTTGCGCTGCCGCTTATCCTCGCGTCGTTCGCCGCTGCGGCGCGGCGGCGGGGCGGCGGAGAGCGCAAGCGGCGTCGAAAAATCCGCGCCCGACAGCGCCACGAAGCGGGGCCCGAGTTGCTCGCGCAACACGCGGGTGCGCACCTCCTCGACTTCGCCCTCGGCCAATTCGCCGAGCTGGAATGGGCCGAACGATACGCGAATGAGCCGCGTCACGGTGAGCCCGAGCGCGCCCAAAACGTTGCGCACCTCGCGGTTCTTGCCCTCGCGGATTGCCAAGGTAACCCACAGGTTCGAGCCCTGGATGCGGTCGAGCGCGGCCTCGATCGCGCCGTAGCGGATGCCGTCGACGGTGAGGCCGCCGCGCAAGGCGTCAAGCTCGTTCTGCGTCACCGACCCATGGGCGCGCACCCGGTAGCGGCGCAGCCAGCCGGTCGCCGGCAGTTCGAGCAGCCGCGCGAGCGCGCCATCGTTGGTCAGCAACAGCAAGCCTTCGGTGTTGTAGTCGAGCCGGCCGACGCTGATCAGCCGCGGCAGATGTTCGGGCAGGCGGGAAAAGATGGTGGGGCGGCCGCGCGCGTCGGTACGCGTCGTCAAGAGGCCCCGCGGCTTGTGATAGAGAAAGAGCCGGGTGCGCTGTTTCGCCGGCACCGGTTCGCCGTCGATGGTGACGCGGTCGCGCGCGGTGACGTTGCGCGCCGGGGAATGGATCGCCTCGCCGTTGATTGCGACGCGGCCGGCGGCGATCCACGCCTCCGCCTCGCGGCGCGAGGCGAGCCCGGCACGGGCGATCGCCCGGGCGATGCGTTCGCCGCCGCTATGCGGCTTGGTCTTTTCGTCCATAATCCTTTGCCGATAGCAGAGCGGATGGCAGCGGACCATGGCATCCTTCATGGACATTGCGCTTGGCGAAGCGCGCACGGCCGGCACGGCCGGCGAAGTGCCGGTCGGCTGCGTCATCGTGTGCGGCAGCGCCGTGGCGGCGCGCGCCGGCAACCGCACGCTCGCCGACGCCGATCCGACCGCGCACGCCGAACTTCTCGCCATCCGCCAGGCGGCGGCTGCGCTCGGCTCGGAGCGGCTCACCGAGTGCGACCTCTACGTCACGATCGAGCCATGCGCCATGTGCGCCGCGGCGATCGCGTTTGCCCGCATCCGCCGGCTCTATTACGGCGCCGCCGACCCCAAGGGCGGAGCGGTGGAAAACGGCGTGCGGTTTTTTTCCTCGCCAACCTGCCATCACCGGCCGGAAATCTATGGCGGCATGGCCGAAGCGGAGGCCGCCGCGCTGCTCAAGGACTTTTTCAAGGAACGGCGGTGAGCGCCTAGGCCAGCAACGCCGTGAGCCTTTCCTTCACCTCCGCCTTCACCGCATCCGCGCTGCGCATGATGGCGGTGGCCTGGTAGAAATCGAGGGTGCGGAAGATCGCGACATTCGGCCGGATCAAGAGATCAGGCGCGACATGGGCGAGCTTGGCCGCGAGGATGGCGCTGCCCATGACCAGGATCGTCGTATAGACGCACTCCCAGGTGCCTGGCATGTCGGCGCGCTCGGCGGCAGGGATGCCGAACACGTCCACGGCCATGACGACGTCGGCGCGGCCGAACAATATGTCGTAAGGCAGCGGGTTGGTGGTGCCGCCGTCGATCAGCACGCGGCCGTCGGCCAGCACCGGCCGGAACAGCCCCGGAACGGCGATCGAGGCGGCGACCGCGCGATGCAGCAGGCCGGACGATTGCGGCGCTTCCTGCCGGCCGTGCAGATCGGTTGCCATGACCGTGAGCGGAATTTGCAGCGCGGAAAAATCCGCAGGCACCGCTTGCGGCAAAAATTGTGCGCAGAATTTTTCCGCATCGAGCTGCGTCGCCCGGCTCAACGCGCCGGACAACAGGTGCGCGAGCGTTCCGGCGCGCGATGCGAGAAGCCGCCGCCTGATCTCGCCGGGACTGTGGGCCAGCGTCAGCACATGGTGGCGGATGTCGCGGCCGCGCATGCCGGCCGCATAGGCGGCGCCGATCAGCGCGCCGATCGAGGCGCCGGCGATAGCCGCGGGCTTGACGCCCATCTCGTCGAGCGCTTCGAGCACCGCGACGTGGGCGAGCCCGCGCGCGCCGCCGGAGCCGAGCGCGAGCGCGAAGGTTTTCATGCGCCGGCCGCAACGGCGAATTCCCAGGCCTTGGCGGCGAGCGGGCGCACCAATTCCGCCTTGGCGGCCGCGAAGGCGCTGGTCGCGGTGCCGTCGCGCACCCGGCCGACAATACCCTGCAGGATCGCCGCGATGCGGAAGAAATTGTAGGCGAAGTAGACTGCAAGATGCGGCCGCGGATCGAGCCCGGTGCGCGCCATGTAGGCATCCACATAGGCGTTGAGGCTCGGCAGCCCGAGCGCCGCAAGATCGCAGCCGAAGAGCGAGCCGGTGCCGGCCTCGGCGGGCGGCATGTGCCATTGCATCAGGTGATAGGAAAAATCGGCGAGCGGATCGCCGAGCGTCGACAATTCCCAATCGAGCACCGCGGCGATGGCCGGCGCGTCGGGCGCCAGAATGATGTTGTCGAGCCGGTAATCGCCATGGACGAGGCGCGGCGGCTGCGGCGGCGGCAGATGCGCCGGCAGCCAGGCGATCAGGCGCTCCATCTCGTCGATCGTTTGCGTCTCGGAGGCACGGTATTGCCTGGACCAGCGCTCGACCTGACGTGCCACGTAGTTCTCGCCACGTCCGTAATCGGCAAGCCCGATCGCCGCCGGGTCGAAGCTGTGCAGCCGCGCCAGCGCCGCGTTCATGGCGTCGTAGACGGCGGCGCGCTCGCGCGGGCTCGAGCCCGGCATGTGCGGCTCCCAGAACACCCGGCCCTCGACCTGCGCCATCAAAAAGAACGCGGTGCCGGCGATACTGTCGTCGGCGCAGTACAGAATGGGCTCGGGCACCGGAAAGTGCTGTGCGTGCAGCGCGCCGATCACGCGGTATTCGCGGTCGACGGCATGCGCGGACGGCAACAGCTTGCCGGGCGGCTTGCGCCGCAGCACGTAACGGCGCCGCGGCGTCTCGATGAGGTAAGTCGGGTTCGACTGGCCGCCCTTGAACTGGCTGACCACGACGGGTCCGGAAAATCCGGCCACATGGTCGCGCAAATAGGCTTCGAGCCGGCCGACCTCGAAGCGCAGCCGCTCCGCGACCTCGCGTGTGCCGGTAAAGGCGCTTTGCCGGTCGATTTCGCTCATAAGCAAGATTTTAATCTGGTTCGGTGAGATCCGGCATCACTTTCGGCCATGTTCGATCGTCGGCCGCTAGCGGTGCGATGCTGCGATGACATCAGTCTTCGAAAAGTCGTCGCCCTTGAACAAGAGCGGCTCGTTTCGACTTTTGGCGAGCGCGTACGCGAAGCAATCGCCAAAGTTCAGCCCAGCCCGGTGGTAATTCCTTCCGTATTTGAAATATGCCTCGCGCGCCACTATCGCATCCTCGACGGTCACAGCGCAGACTTCAATCGCCAGATCACGGACGAGTTCATCCACCAATCGGGCGGCGCTTGTTTGCCTTTTCTTGGCGGCCATCACGATCGAGGCTTCATGGAGCGTCACCGCCGACATTGCGAGCGGCGCTTCCGAGCCGAGCAGGTTCGAGAACGCATCGTTCTCTGGCTCATCCAACAAAATCGCGATGATCGCCGATGTATCGATGACCATTAGTCGAAGTGCCCAAGCTCGTTGTAGCCGATAATTTCATCTGCCGTGCGATCATCAAGCGTGGCAAGAGCTTTGGCCTTGGCGACCAGCTTGGCCAGCTTGCGTTTGCGAGCGGCGATTTCATCCTCGGTCAAAGGAACGCGTTTGAGGCGTTCGCGGACCGCCTCCTTGACGGCATCGGTGATGCTTTCACCGGTGCGTTCGGCGAGCCGGCGAATCAATTGGTCAGCTTCGCGATCCTTGATCAGAATGGCCATATTCGCCCTGATATATATTTTTCGCCGATAATATATACTGATTCCGGATGGAACGCCAGCCCATTGATTTATTGTCTATTTTCCCCGTTCGACCGCCCGCCGGCCGATGTCGCGGCGATAAAAGCCGCCGGACCAGCGGATGCGTGCGACCGCCTCGTAGGCGCGCGCTTGGGCCTGCCGCACGCTGTCGCCGAGGGCGCAGACGTTGAGCACGCGGCCGCCATTGGCGAGGATTTTCCCGCCTTCGGTCTTGGTCCCGGCGTGAAATATCTCCACGCCCTCGATCGCCGCCGCGTCCTCAAGACCTTCGATGACCGAGCCCCTTGCGTAGCTGCCGGGATAGCCCTTGGCGGCCATCACCACGGTGAGGGCGGCTTGCGGATACCAGCGCAGATCGAAGGATTTGAGCTGGCCGTCGCGGCTCGCCAGCAGCGCCGGGATCAGATCGGACATCAGCCGCAGCATCAGCACCTGGCATTCCGGATCGCCGAAGCGCACGTTGTATTCGATGAGCTTCGGTCCGGCGTCGGTGATCATCAAGCCGGCGTAGAGCACGCCTTTAAACGGCGCACCCATCGCCTTCATCGCGCGCAGCGTCGGCTGGATAATGTCCGCCATCACCCGTGCGCTCATAGCGGGGTCGATGTTCGGCGCCGGCGAAGAGGCGCCCATGCCGCCGGTATTCGGCCCCTGATCGCCGTCGCAGGCGCGCTTGTGGTCCTGCGCAGTCGATAGTTCGAGCGCGGTATCGCCGTCGCATAGCGCGAAGAACGACGCCTCCTCGCCCTGGAGAAATTCTTCGATGACGATCTCGGCGCCGGCTTCACCCAGGCCGCCGGCGAACATCGTATCGATTGCCGCTTCGGCCGCGGCCACGGTTTGTGCCACAATCACGCCTTTGCCGGCGGCAAGCCCGTCGGCCTTGACCACGATCGGCGTGCGTTGCTCGCGCACATAAGCCTTCGCGGGTTCCACCGCATTGAAGCGCCGGTAAGCCGCGGTCGGGATACCGTTGGCGCGGCACAAATCCTTGGTGAAGCCTTTGGAGCCTTCGAGCCGCGCCGCGGCGCGGCTCGGGCCGAACGCCTTGATGCCGGCGGCTTCGAGATCGTCGACGATGCCGGCGCAGAGCGGCGTCTCCGGTCCGACCACGACGAAATCGATCTGGTTGGCGCGGCAGAACGCAAGCACCGCCGCATGATCGGTGATATCGAGCGCGACGCATTCGGCCTCGCGCGCGATGCCGGCATTGCCGGGCGCGCAAATCAGCCGGTCGGCGAGCGGGCTCGCCGCCATCTTCCAGGCCAGCGCGTGCTCGCGCCCGCCGGAGCCGAGCAGGAGAATGTTCATGGCACCATGGTCATGACAGAATCTTCTTCAGCCGCAAGCCCTTGACGGAGGTGCTGTAGCACGGCCGCGGCCCCGTGTGATACACCACGGCCATGCCCATCAGAATCAAAAGCGTCAACTGGCGTGAATCCGTGGACATCATTCGCGACAAGAACGCGATCGTCATCCAGGTCATGACCAAAGCCGGCCGCTTCTTCCGCAGCACCTCGTTTCGCCTGAGCAGAAAAGAAGCATTGCAACTGGCCGCCGAGCTTCA
>JASHQS010000046.1 GCA_030038995.1 Xanthobacteraceae bacterium | reverse complement strand
AGCGCGAGCTTGTCGATCGCGGCCCATTTGTCCTCGGCCTCGGCTTTGGTCGCCGCCGCCACGGTGTTGATGAGTTGGGTGACGTGGACATGCGCCGGATCGCGGCCGGCGCGCGCCACCTCGGCCTTGAACGCCGCGTAATCGCGCTTGCCGAAGTCGGCGTTCGGATAGGCGACGAAGATCACCTCGCCCCAGCGTGCGCCGAAGCGGCGACCGCGGCCGCTCGATCCGGCCTGGATGATGACCGGATGGCCTTGCGCCGAACGCGGCACCGTGAACGGCCCGCGCGAGCGCAGGTAGCGGCCCTCGAAATCGAGGCGGTGCACCTTGTCGGGCCGGGCAAAAAGTCCCACGGCCTTATCCTGGACGACGGCGTCGTCTTCCCAGCTATCCCAGTGGCCGAGCACGATCTCTAAAAACTCGTCGGCGCGGTCGTAGCGCAGGTCGTGGTCCAAAACCTCGTCGCGGCCCATGTTCTGCGCCTCGCCGTCGTTGAGCGAAGTGACGACGTTCCAGGCGGCGCGGCCGCCGCTCATCAGATCGAGCGTGGCGAACACGCGGGCGACGTGGAACGGCTCGTAATAGCTCGTCGAATAGGTGGCGCCGAGGCCGAGGCGCTGCGTCGCCATGCCCATCACGGTGAGCACGGTGACGGCGTCGAGTTTTACGCAGCGGATGCCGTAGCGCACCGTGTGGGCGTGATCGCGCCCGTACATGTCGGGCATGGACAGGCGATCGTCGAAAAAGCCGAGATGAAATTTGCCCGCTTCAAGGACGCGGCCGATGTGCCGGTAGAAATCGGGCGACCACGAGTCGGCGCGCGAGTCCGGATGCCGCCACGAGCTCGGATGATTGCTGCAGTTCTGCGCCTGCAGAAAGCCGATCAGGATCATCTGGCGCATGTTCGACGCGGGTCCATCGCGTTGCCGCCCTTCATCCTGGAGGACCAGGACGGGCAAAGCATTATGGCGCGATCGCCGACGCGGAGCCACTCGTAGCTGCGGGCGTCCATCAATCGCCGCTTCCAACAATTCTGAAAAGTGCCGGTATTTCGGGCGAAGCACTTCGACATCGGCCAGTGATTGGACGATTGCACGAACTCTTGTCGCGGCCGCTCCTGACAGGACCGCGATCTCATCGATCGGCGATCTGCGAAGGACTGGCTGAGCTCGGTCTCTGCCCGCTTCGTTTCGCTTCGCGGGGGGAGACAACAACTCACCCCTGCGGCCGCGGTTCCAACGGGCCTGGCTCGGGGCGCGGGCGATTGCGGCCGGCGCCGGCACTGGGCACGGTCGAGGCCGCGGCGCGGCCGGCTCGATAACCGATTCGCGCAGCGGCCGCTTGCCCATCAACAAATCCTTGATCTCGTCGCCGGCGAGCGGTCAATCGGCGAACGCCACCTCGACGCGCATGGCCTCGTCTGGCGTGGTGACGGCTTCGACGGCGCCGAGCGGCGGCTCCCGGTTGTTCCACGTCAGCTTCGTCGTGCCGATCGCATGCATGAGGTCGGGCCGCAGCCCGTCCAAGGCGTCGGGGCTGAGCGGCGCGCCGTTTTCCGCGAACGCCACGTTGCACCACAGCAGTGGCTTCTTGAGCGAGAGATTGCGGTTTGCCTTGAGCTTGCGAACCGCGGCAAGAACGTTCACCCCGGTGGCGCCCAGCGTTTCCGCGGTGACATCGCGGAATTGGTCTTCGGGCCTCGGCCAGTTGCCGCGGGCGTGTATGGAACGGTCCGGCGCCGCGGCCCGGCTGAACAATTGACTGGAAATTTCCTCGGTGACGTGCGGCAATATCGGCGCAAAAAGCCGCAGCACGACGTCAAGACAATGCCACAACGTGTAGCGGGCCGACAATTGGCTCGCCGACGTTCCGAAATCACCGTACGCGCGCCCTTTGACCAATTCGAGATAGTTGTCGCAGAAATCGGCCCAGAAGAACCGTTCGGTCACCCGCAACGCGGTGGCGAATTCATAGTCTTCGTTCGCGGCGGTAGCCTCCGTCACGGTCTCGGCCAGGCGGCTGAGGATCCAGCAGTCGAACGCGGCCGCGACCAGACCGCGTTCGCAATCGGCACGCGGCGTCTGCGGCCTGGCAGCGAATCCCTCGAGCTGAAGCCCGGCGAAACGCGAGGCATTCCATAGTTTGGTGACCAGCCGCTTGCCGACTTTCAGCACGTCCTCGGACAGCGCCGTGTCGACGCCGAGGCGCGACGTTGCCGTCCAGTATCGCAGCACGTCGGCGCCGTAGCGGTCGAGCAGGCCTTCGGGCGTGATCACATTGCCCTTCGATTTGGACATTTTCGATCGATCGGGAGCGCGGCACCAGCCGCTGATCGCAATGTCCCGCCACGGCGCCTTGTCTTCGTGCAAGTGCGACTTGAGGATCGTATAGAACGCCCAGGTGCGGATGATTTCATGAGCCTGCGGCCGCAGCGTTGCCGGAAACAGCTTGCGATGCCGCTGCGCATCGATCATCAGCCCCGGCGCAACGCCGTAGCTGTTGATCTGCGGCGACACCGAGCTGGTGGCCCAGGTGTCCATCACATCGGGATCGGGTTCGACTTCATCGGGCCCATAGCCGCGCGGCAGATCGGCGAGCGGATTGACCGGAAGGTCCGCCGGATCGGCCGCTATGATGCGGCCTTCCTCGTCTCGCCGCTTCGAGTACCAGAACGGGAACGGCACGCCGAAATATCGCTGCCGGCTGATGCACCAGTCCCACTTCAAGTTCTCCACCCACAACTCGTAACGCAGCCGCATGTAGTCGGGGAACCACCTTATGCTGCGGCCCTTTTCGATGAGCGCCTGCTTCTTGTCGAGGGCGCGGACGAACCATTGCGGCGTGACCAATATTTCGAGCGGCGCGCCGGACCGTTCGGCGCAGGGCACCATGCGTTGTATAGGCTTCTGCGACTTCAGATGCCCGCGTTCCTGCAAGATCGCGACGATCTTCTCCCGGGCAGCCCTGATGGTGAGGCCGGTCAGCGACGCCGCGACGGCGCGAGCGCCCGCCAGGTCGAGGCTCGGCCAGTCGGCGCCGCCGATGGCGTGCATCGCCGTAAGCCGGCCCGTCTTGTCGATGACGATGCGCAACGGCAGCTTGTATCTTCGCCACCAGTCGACGTCGATCGCGTCGCCGAAGGTGCAGCACATGACGACGCCGGTTCCGGTCTGCGGATCGACCTGCGCGTCGACCAGGATCGGCACCGGGACGCTGTAGAGCGGCGAAATCGCCTCGCCGCGCTCGAGCTCAGCCCGCCGCGGATGATCGGGGTGGATGAGCAGCGCGCAGCATGCGCCCAACAGCTCCGGCCGCGTGGTCGCGATGGTCACCTCACCGCCATGGGCGAGCCGAAACGGCACCTCCCACATGGTCCCGGCGATTTCCTTCTCGACCACCTCGGCCTGCGCGAGCGCGGTGCGGTCGGCCGGATCCCACAGCGTCGGCTGCAGCTGACGGTACAGCTCGCCTTTGCGGAACAGATCCAGCGCCGACAGTTGCGATATTTTCCGGCTATGCGGACTGATCGTCTGATACTCGAGCGACCAATCGACGCTCAGCGCCAACTGCTTGAAAAGCGCCCGGAATTCGTCCTCGGCGCCGCGCACGACCTCGTAGCAAATGCGGATGAACTCCTCGCGCGACAAATCGCTGGCGCGAATATTGCGGGTTTTCTCGACCAAACGTTCCGACGGCAGCCCGTTGTCGTCAAACCCCATCGGGTAGAAGACGTTGGCACCGGCCATCCGCCGGTACCGGGCGATCAGGTCGGTCTGCGTGTAGCTGTAGACGTGGCCGATGTGCAGAAAACCGGAAACCGTGGGCGGCGGCGTGTCGATGATGTAGGAATTCGCTTTCGCTTCCTCCGCATTCCAACCGTAAAGTCCGCTGCGCTGCCATTGCTCCTGCCACTTCGATTCAACGGTTTTGAAATCGTATTTGTCGTCGATCATCCGGCGTCATATCCCATGCTCTGGCGCGCGCCTCGGCGGCCTCGCGCTTTGCAAATATTTTGGCAAGGTAAGCGAATTGGCGCTGATTTGCCAGCGCTCCGGCCGTTAGGTAGTGTCTTTCAAACTGAGACACCACCATCATAGAACGCCGCAGCGCTGCCACAAGGCTCGCATCGTTTCTTCGCTCGCCCACTGGCCACGATCGAGCTCAGCAAGTCCTTCACGGATCGCTGCTTCCTCGTCCGGCGTCACGTCGTAACGCCCGCTGCGACGCGCTTCGATGGCGCGCGCCATTTCGGCGAGTTCGTCGATGTCCTCCTGGGGCCAGGCCGTCTCGGTCATAAAAGGCTCACGTCCTGAGCGAGCTGCGCCCCCTCCACCGCGCTGCACGTGGTCCCCCTCCCCCGCTACGCTTCGCGGGGGAGATAAGAATCACCCCTGCGGCTGCGGCTCCAGCGGGCCGGGCTCGGGACGCGGGCGGTTGCGGCCGGCGCCGGCGGTGGGCACGGTCGAAGGCCGCGGCGCCGCCGGTTCGATCACCGATTCGCGGGTCGGCCGCTTGCCCATAAGAAGGTCCTTGATTTCGTCGCCGGTGAGCGTCTCGAATTCGAGCAAGCCCTTGGCCAGCGCCTCCAGATCGGCGCGCCTTTCGGTGAGGATGTGCTGCGCCTCGGCATAGCCGGCCTCGACCAGCCGCCGGATCTCGGCGTCGATCTTCTGCACCGTGGCTTCGGAAATGCTCTGCTGGCGCGCCACCGAATAACCCAAAAACACTTCCTCCTGGTTCTCGCCGTAGGCGACGGTGCCGAGCGCGTCGGACAGGCCCCAGCGCGTCACCATCATGCGCGCAAGCTTGGTCGCCTGCTCGATATCGGAGGCGGCGCCGGAGGTGACCTTGTCCTTGCCGAACACCAATTCCTCGGCGACGCGGCCGCCCATCATGATGGCAAGCCGCGAGGTCATCTGTTCGAGGCTCATCGACAGCTTGTCGCGCTCGGGCAATTGCATGACCATGCCGAGCGCGCGGCCGCGCGGGATGATGGTGGCCTTGTGCACCGGATCGGTGGCCTTGACGTTGAGCGCGACGATGGCGTGGCCGCCCTCGTGATAGGCGGTGAGGAGTTTTTCCTCCTCGGTCATGACGAGCGACTTGCGCTCGGCGCCCATCATCACCTTGTCCTTGGCGTCCTCGAACTCGACCTGGGTGACCATGCGCTTGTTGCGCCGCGCCGCCATCAAGGCCGCTTCGTTGACGAGGTTCATCAGGTCGGCGCCGGAGAAGCCGGGCGTGCCGCGGGCGATGGTCTTCAGATTGACGTCGGGCGCCATCGGCACCTTGCGCACGT
>JASHQS010000045.1 GCA_030038995.1 Xanthobacteraceae bacterium | reverse complement strand
AGGGCGTGATGAAGTTGGGCAAGTTGGCAGCCGCCGCCGCGGCGCGATCGGAAGACGCGTTTTTCAGTAAGCGTTGACTAGAGCAGATCTCGCTCATGTAGCGCCACTTCCCCGTCATGCGCGGGCTTGACCCGCGCATCCATGCGGTCCCGACGCAGCATGGATTGCCGGGTCAAGCCCGGCAATGACGAACCGAGGAGTCGCGAGTCGATCGGAGCGGAACATGCTAGCCCACTGGCAGCACCGGCTTGCCCTTGGGTACTTGCATGTCGAAGGCGCACAACAGCGCGGCGGTGGCGGCGTAGTTGCCCATCAGCAGAACAAGCTCGACGAGTTTGTCCGGTGGAAAAAGTGCTTTGACGCGCGCGAATGCTTCTGAGGTAACCTTGTGATCGCGAAAGATTTGCCGGCAGAACTCGATGATGGCGGCGGTACGTTCGTCGAGACCCTGCGTGCTCTTGCGGTGCTTGATGATATCGATGACTTCCGCGGCGACGCCTTCCTTGAGCGCCTCGGGTTCGTGCGCCGCCCATTCGAAACGGCTGTCCATCTCGCGCGCCACCGTGAGGATCGCGATCTCGCGGGTCTTGGCGTCGAAGCACTGGTAGCGCAGGTATTGGTTCATGACGTTGTGCGCTTCGACGGTCTTCGGGCTGTAGAGGTGAAGGCCCGACGGCCCGCGCAGGCCGACGATGGTTTTTCCGGGCGTGCTGGCGCGGTCGAAGGCGCGCCGGCCGGCTTCGTCCAAATCCTCGCGCCTGGGCAGCGGCAGGCGAAAGCCGGATTGCGGGTCGATATCGGCGGGCATTTTCTTTGCCATGCGTCCTCTCCGTGGTTTCGCGGACCTTAGCGTGACGCTCCTCGCCCGTCATTCCGGGGCGGCCCGCAGGGCCGAGCCCGGAATCCATAACCACGGAGCGTAAGGTTCAGGGTATACGTTCGGGGTTCTATCTTCCGCGCAGGGATTATGGATTCCGGGCTCGCGCTACGCGCGCCCCGGAATGACGAGGGGAGCGAAATGTTTTTCGAAAATTTCACCCGCACTGAAATCAAGACCACAGGCGCCCGCATCGTCACGGTTCACGGCGGCAAGGGGCCGCCGCTCTTGCTCATGCACGGCAACCCGTTCAGCCATTTGTCGTGGTTCAAGATCGCGCCGCGTCTCGCCGAGGAATTCACCGTCGTCGCCACCGATCTGCGCGGCTACGGCGATTCGGAAAAGCCGCCGGGCGGCGCCAATCATGAGAACTACTCGTTCCGCGCCATGGCGGCCGACCAGATCGAGGTCATGGCGGCGCTCGGCTACACGCGCTTCTACGCCGCCGGCCACGACCGCGGCGGGCGCGTGCTGCATCGCATGTGCCTCGATCAGCCGGAGAAGGTGGCGCGGGCTGCCATACTCGACATCCTGCCGCAGCATCATCTGCTCAACAACGTGACGCGCGCCTGGGGCACTTTCTCGTGGCATTGGTTCTTCATGATCCAGCCGTACGATTTTCCCGAGCGGCTGATGAGCTGCGATCCGGATTTTTTCATCGAGAAGAAGCTGGCCAAGACCGCGCAAGGCTTGAGCTTCTTCGATCCGCGGGCGCTTGCCGAATACAAGCGCTGTTTCCGCAATCCGGCGACGGTGCACGCGATGTGCGAGGACTATCGCGCCACCCACGGCATCGATCTCGATATGGACACCAAGGATTTCGAGGCCGGCCGCAGGATCACGTGCCCGCTGCTGCTCTTATGGGGCGCAACCGGCGGCGTCGGCCGCAATCACAAGCCGATGGAGATCTGGCCGCGCTACGCCAGCGACATTCGCAGTGCCAAGGCGCTGCCGTGCGGACATTATCTCTCCGAAGAGGCGCCCGAGGAGACCTATCGCGAGCTGCGGGAGTTTTTCGCCGCGGGCGAATTACGCCGATAGCGAGTGGCAAATGGCGAACAGCGAGCGGAAAGTGACGGAGCGGCACTTGCCGTTCGCCATTCGCTAACTCCGGTTCCATATACTCGCCGGCGGGCCGTCGGCCGGTGCGTCGTGGCCGCCGGCCAGAACTTCAGCGGTCGCCTGCCGTCTGCCACGCTTTGGCCGCGGCCGTGACGGCAGATTGCCGCGTCGCGCGACACGCGATGTCTCGTGGTGGCTCCGCTCTACGACGCGGCCGCGCTCGCGCCTTGCGGCGACATCTGCTAGGTGGGGCCTGCTGTGGTGAACGGCGGGACGAGACAGCCGATCGATGGACAGGCGAACGGTCCGGAGCGCGGAATGCTGAAACGAGAGCGCGGCATCCTGCCGGCATTCGCGCCCAAGGCGCCGCTGAGCCGGATCGGCTTTGCGCTGAGCCTGACCGTGTTCATCGCCGCCGCGCTCATGCTCTATCACATCCTGCGCGGCATCGATCCCGACAAGCTCGTCGCCGCGCTCAAGGCGACCGACCGGCGCACGCTCGTTGCCGGCGCCGGCTTCGTCGCGGCCGGCTATCTGACGCTCACCTTTTACGATCTGTTCGCGCTGCGCGCCATCGGGCGCGCCGAGCTGCCGTACCGCGTCGCGATGCTCGGCGGCTTCACCAGCTATTCGGTCGGGCACAATATCGGCGCCAGCGTGTTTTCCGGCGGCGCGGTCCGTTACCACGTCTATTCGAGCTGGGGGCTGTCGGTCGTCGACGTCACCAAGATTTGCTTCATTGCCGGACTGACGTTCTGGCTCGGCAACCTCGCCGTGCTCGGGCTCGGCATCCTCTATGCGCCGGAAGCGGCGCGCGCGCTCGATCATCTGCCGCTATGGACCAATCGCGGCTTCGCGCTGTTCTTGCTCGCGCTGTTGGCCGCCTACGTCGCCTGGGTGTGGACCAAGCCGCGCGTGATCGGCCACGACAAATGGCACCTCACGCTGCCCGGCGGCGGCCTGACGCTCTTACAGATCATGATCGGCATCGTCGATCTCGGCTGCTGCGCGGCCGCCATGTACATGCTGATGCCGCCGCAGCCCAATCTCGGCTTCGTCACGCTCGCGGTCATTTTCGTCGCCGCAACGCTGCTCGGCTTTGCCAGCCACGCGCCCGGCGGGCTCGGCGTGTTCGATGCGGCGATGCTGATCGCGCTGTGGCAGTTCAACAAGGAGGAGCTGGTCGCCGGACTGCTGTTGTTTCGTCTGCTCTACTATGTGGTTCCGTTCGTGCTTTCGCTGTTCATTCTCGGCATTCGCGAGGCCTTGCTCGGCCGCGGCGCGGCACCGGCGCCGGCCGCCATTGCCGAGGCGAGCGAGTACCTGCGCCGGCAATCGGACGCCACTTGACCGCGTTAGGCTTCCGCTTGGCGTCGGAGCAACGCCTCGTGGGCGTGCGGCAAAAGTCTTAAATCATGAGCTTGACCGAGCATCGCCGGGTATTCGCCAAGGGCCGCGCGCGCGGCGCGGCGCTCGCCGTGGCGGCGGCGGCATTGGTGTTTGCCGCCCTGGCGGCGAGCGGTGCGTTAGCGGTCGGCTATGCGATTGCCGGATTCGTCATCGTTGCCGCCGCCGCCTGGTTCGGCGCCCGCGGCGGCGAGAAGGCTGGCGCGGCGCTGCAAGCACCAGCACCCGCCCCGCGCGCGGACGATCCGCTGCCGGCGCTCGTGGCCGGTCTCGCCGATCCGGTCGTCGCCGTTGGCCGCGACGGCCGCGTGCTGGCGTTCAACGAGCCGGCGCAGGCGCTGGCGCCGGCGCTGCGGCAGGGCGAGCCGGTTGCGCTTGCGTTGCGCATGCCGGAGCTGACCGAAGCGGTCGTGCGCGCCTTCACTGCGGCCGCGCCGCAGCGTTTTCAATATTCCGAGCGCGTGCCGGTCGATCGCTGGTTCGAAGCGGTTGCGATTCCGGTCGAGCATGCGCCGCCGGCTCTGGCCAAGGGCAGGACCGAGCCGGGCAAGCCCGACCTCGTCGTCTTGAGCTTTCGCGACCTGACCCCGCTGCGCCGGGTCGAGGAGATGCGCGCCGACTTCGTCGCCAACGCGAGCCACGAATTGCGCACGCCGCTGGCCGCCTTGTCCGGCTTCATCGAAACCTTGCAGGGCCCCGCCCGCGACGACGCCAAAGCGCGCGAGCGCTTCTTGGCCATCATGCAGGAGCAGGCGCGCCGCATGGCGCGGCTGATCGACGATTTGCTGTCGCTGTCGCGCATCGAGCTCAACGCGCATCGCCGGCCCGACACGGCGGTCGATCTGGTGCCGATCGTGCGGCAGGTAATCGATGCGCTGCAGATGCTGGCCCGCGACCGCGGCGTCACCGTCAATGTCGAGGCGGCGGATGCGCTTTGGGTCTTGGGCGATCGCGACGAGTTGGTCCGCGTCTTGGAAAATTTGGTGGAGAACGCGCTCAAATACGGCGCCACCGGCAAGCGGGTCGACATGACGGCGGTGTCTGCGTCGGTGGACGGCCACGACGAGGCGCAGATGATCGTGCGCGATTACGGTCCCGGCATTGCGCCGGAGCATCTGCCGCGGCTGACCGAGCGGTTTTATCGCGTCGATGTGCGCGAAAGCCGCGCCCAGGGCGGCACCGGATTGGGCCTCGCTTTGGTCAAGCACATTCTCAACCGCCACCGCGGCCGTCTCACCATCGAGAGCACGCCCGGCGCCGGCGCCACATTCGTCGTCCACTTGCCGTTGCTTGATACACCGTCGAGCCGATAATGGCCGTTGTGTCAGGAGCTTGCGCTGTCACGGCAGTGTCATGCGGGCATCATAGAACGATGCCGAGAACGCCATCATGAACGCAAGCCCCGCCATCTCGGTCGCCACTGCGCCATCCGCCAAGCGGCGCGCGACCGGCGAAAAAAGCGAAAAAATCACCATCAGCGATCTCGACTTCTATTACGGCGACTTCCGGGCGCTGAATTCGATCAGCCTGCCGCTATACGAGAACATGGTGACGGCATTCATCGGCCCGTCGGGCTGCGGCAAGTCGACTTTGCTGCGCGTGCTCAACCGCATGTACGACCTCTATCCGAACCAGCGCGCCAGCGGCCGGGTGATGTTCGACGGCACCGACATCCTCTCCCCGCAGCAGGACGTCAACGTCCTGCGCTCACGCATCGGCATGGTCTTCCAAAAGCCGACGCCGTTCCCCATGTCGATCTACGAGAACATCGCGTTCGGCATCAGGCTGTACGAGCGGCTGCCGAAATCGCAGTTGGACGGCCGGGTCGAATCCGCGCTGCGCCGCGCCGCGTTGTGGGACGAGGTCAAGGACAAGCTCAACGCCAACGGCCAGAGCCTGTCGGGCGGCCAGCAGCAGCGGCTGTGCATCGCCCGCACCGTGGCGGTGCGCCCCGACGTGATCCTGCTCGACGAGCCCTGCTCGGCGCTCGATCCGATCGCCACCGCCAAGATCGAGGGGCTGATCGACGAATTGACCGAAGACTATACCATCGTCATCGTCACCCATAACATGCAGCAGGCGGCGCGGGTCTCGGAGTTCACCGCCTTCATGTATCTCGGCGAGCTGGTCGAGTTCGACCGAACCAGCGAAATGTTCACCGCGCCGCGCGATCAGCGCACCCAGGATTACATCACCGGCCGTTTCGGCTGATCGCGGCAACCGCGCAAGGCAGAGCGCCATGACCGAAACCAGCGCCAGGGTCGACCACACCTCCCGCGCCTTCGACGGCGATCTGCAGGAGATCGCCCGCAAGGTCGCCGAGATGGGCGGTCTTGTCGAAAAGCAGATCGCCGACGCCACCCGCTCGCTGCTCGAGCGCGACACCGAGCTCGCCGAGCGGGTGATCACGACCGACGGCGCCATCGATGCCATGCAGCATGCCGTCGAGGAGAAGGCGGTCCTCACCATCGCGCGGCGGCAGCCGATGGCGGTGGATTTGCGCGAGGTGATCGGCGCCATGCGCGTGGCCAACGACCTCGAGCGGATCGGCGACCATGCCAAGCATATCGGCAAGCGCGTGGTGGCGCTCGGCGGCGACCTCTACCCGCAGACCCTGATCCGCGGCGTCGACCACATGGCCGAGCTGGTGCTGGCCCAGGTCAAGCAGGTGCTCGACTCGTATGGCAGCCGCGATCTGCAGGCAGCGCTGGCGGTGTGGAGCGGTGACGCCGAGATCGACGCACTGTGCACCTCGCTGTTCCGCGAGCTCTTCACCTACATGCTGGAAGACCCGCGCAACATCACGTTCTGCATGCACCTGATGTTCTGCGCCAAGGACATCGAGCGCATGGGCGATCATGCCACCAACATCGCCGAAACCGTCTATTACATGATCGAGGGCCGCCCGATCACCGACCAGCGGCCCAAGGGCGACACCACGAGCTTTCCTTCGGCGCTGATGCAGAGATGAACGGGAGACCGGGATGGCAGCCAACATCCTGATCGTCGAGGACGAGGAGCCGCTGACCACGCTGCTTCGCTACAACCTCGAAGCCGAAGGCTACGAAGTCGACGCCGTGGCCCGCGGCGATGAGGCCGAGACGCGGTTGCGGGAAACCGCTCCCGACCTCGTGGTGCTCGACTGGATGCTGCCCGGCCTGTCCGGCATCGAATTGTGTCGCCGGCTGCGGGCGCGGCCGGCGACCCAATCGCTGCCGATCATCATGCTCACCGCCCGCGGCGAGGAGAGCGAGCGCGTGCGCGGACTATCGACCGGCGCCGACGATTACATCGTCAAGCCGTTCTCGGTGCCGGAACTGTTGGCCCGCATCGGTGCGCTGTTGCGGCGCGCCAGTCCCAAGCGCGTCGCTTCGGTGCTGTCGATCTGCGATCTCGAGCTCGACCGCGACAAGAAGCGGGTGTCGCGCGCCGGACGTCCGGTCGAGCTCGGCCCGACCGAATTCCGCCTGCTGGAATTTTTCATGGAGCGCCCCGGCCGGGTGTTTTCCCGCGAGCAATTGCTCGACGGCGTCTGGGGCAGCGACGTCTATATCGACGAGCGCACCGTCGACGTGCATGTCGGCCGGCTGCGCAAGGCGCTCAACCGCGGCCACGATGGCGATCCGATCCGCACCGTGCGCGGCTCGGGCTATTCGCTCGACGATCGGTTCGGCAAAACCGCGTAGCGGCGCCCCTTGTGGGCGGCTGCAGATGTGAGGGGCGGCCGCCAGGGCCGCCCCTACGTTTGGGAGAGGATGAGAATAATTCGATGCTCACCGCGCCGGGCGCCGGTCGCGCCGGCGGTCCGCCGCCGGCTGATAGGCGATGCGCGCGTGATAGGCGCAGTAGGGCAGCGGGGAGAGCGTGTTGCCGCCGCAGAAGAAGAAATCGCCGCTGCCCGGATCGCCGACCGGCCAGCGGCAGGTTTGCTCGCTCAGTTCCAAGAGCGTGCGGCGTTGGCCGATCGGAATGATGTTGTCGATCAGCTCCGGCTCCGCCTCTTCGAGCTCGTAGGCGTGCGCCAGCGCGGTGTTGCCGCGGATGGCGCCGCGGCCGATGCGTAAGAGCGCCGGCGAGCGCGCCTTGCGCGCCCGCGGTGCGCTGGCGCTGACGCTTTTGGCGCGTCCTGACAGGCCGAGACGGTGAACTTTGCCGATCACCGCGTTGCGTGTGATGCCGCCGAGTTCGGCCGCGATCCGACTGGCGGACAGGCCTTCGGACCACAGCTTCTTCAGAAGCTCGACCCGCTCATCCGTCCACGACATGCCATCCTCCTCAACCGCGCCGCGACAGCCTTGACGGAATCCTCCTGGCGGAATCCTCCGTCGGGCCAGGAAGCGCGTAGCCGCCCAACACGCAACGCCAAACCCAACGCTTTAGTGAACCGTCCGCCGCGCGAGATGTCGTACTCGACAAGCAAAAGGCTACAATATGGCGGGAGTCTGACGCAAGAGTCGCCGGCGCTGCTTCCACATGTTCCTTCGCTGTGGACCGGATGAGAACGAACCGAGTCCGCGGGCGCGAGTGTCCCGCGTATTTCCGCTGTTGACAGCGCGCCTCGCGCCAATAACAATGTGAATGTGCCGCCCGAACGAGGCGGCACATTTTGTTTTCGCCGCGCCAAACGACAGGGCCGAATGACTCGGCCGAACTGACAGGCAAGCGCGGCGGTTTGCGGGCTGCGGCCGTGACATCGCACCTGATGGCGACCTTTGCACGGGTCAACCTCGCCTTCGAACGGGGCGAAGGCGTATGGCTGATCGCCAGCGACGGCGAGCGCTATCTGGACTTTACGTCCGGCGTCGCCGTCAACGCGCTCGGCCACGCCCATCCGCGGCTCATTGCGGCGCTGACCGAGCAGGCCAACAAGCTCTGGCACGTCTCCAACCTTTACGAGATTCCCGAATCCGAGCGCGTGGCGCGGCGGCTGTGCGAGGCGAGCTTCGCCGACGTGGTGTTCTTCTGCAATTCCGGCGCCGAAGCAGTCGAAGGCGCGATCAAGACCGCGCGCAAGTATCAGTCGGTCAGCGGCCGGCCGGAGCGCTATCGCATCATCACCTTCGAGGGCGCCTTCCACGGCCGCACCTTGGCGACGCTCGCCGCCGGCGGCCAGAAAAAATATCTCGACGGCTTCGGCCCGGTGGTCGAAGGTTTTGACCAGATGGCTTTCGGCGATCTGGCGGCGACCAAGCGCGCGCTCGGCCGCGAGACCGCCGCCATCATGATCGAGCCGTTGATGGGCGAGGGCGGCGTGCGCATGGTCGAGCCGTCGTTGCTGCGCGCTTTGCGCGAATTGTGCGACCAGCACAGCCTGTTGCTCATTTTCGACGAGGTGCAGACCGGCATGGGCCGCACCGGCGAATTGTTTGCTTACCAGCGCGCCGGCGTCGCGCCCGACATCATGGCGCTGGCGAAAGCGCTCGGCGGCGGCTTTCCGGTCGGCGCCGTGCTCGCCACCAGCGAGGCCGCCAAAGGCATGACGGCCGGCACCCACGGCTCGACCTTCGGCGGCAATCCCTTGGCGATGAGCGCCGCCGCCGCCACGCTCGAGGTCATGCTGGCGCCGGGTTTTTTGGACCACGTCAGGCGTATCGGGCTTCTGTTCAAGCAGCGGCTCGCCGAGATCAAGGACCGCTATCCGGCGCTGATCGCCGAGGTGCGCGGCGAAGGCCTGTTGGTCGGCGTGCGCGCGCTCATTCCCGCAGGCGCGCTGGTCGATGCCTTGCGCGCCGAAAAAATGCTCACCGTCGCGGCCGGCGACAACGTCGTGCGGCTGTTGCCGCCGCTCATCGTCACCGAACCGGAGCTGGCCGAAGGCATCGCGCGCCTCGACCGCGCCTGCGCCAAATTGAATCGGGCGCTCGCTGCGGCGCCGCGCGCGGCCGAGCAAGGCGGAGGCGGCGGCAAACGGGAGGCGGTGCGGTGAGCATCCGCCACTTCCTCGATCTCATCGACATCCCGGCCGCCGAGCTGCGCCGCATGATCGACGCCGCCCGCGCCATGAAGGCCAGGCGCGAGGCCGGCGGGCGTCCGCTTGCCGGAAAAACGCTGGCGATGATTTTCGAGCGGCCGTCGACGCGCACCCGCGTGTCGTTCGAAGTCGCCATGCGCCAGCTCGGCGGCGACGCGATCCTGTTGACTGCCGAAGAGATGCAGCTCGGCCGCGGCGAAACCACCGCCGACACCGCGCGGGTATTGTCGCGCTATGTCGATGCCATCATGATCCGCACGCTCGACGCCGCCGAGCTTGCGGAACTCGCCCGCCACGCCGCAGTGCCGGTGATCAACGGGCTCACTCGGCGCTCGCATCCGTGCCAGGTGCTGGCCGACGTGATGACGTTCGAGGAGCATCGCGGGCCGATCCGCGGCCGCACCGTGGCCTGGACCGGCGATGCCAACAACGTGCTCGCCTCGTGGATGCATGCCGCCGAGCGGTTTGCGTTCCGCTTGTGCGTCGCCACGCCGCCGGAGCTGGCGCCGAAGAAGCCGTTGCTCGACTGGGCAAGATCGTCGGGCGCCGCGATCAGCATCGGCACCGATCCGGAAGAAGCGGTCAAAGGTGCCGATTGCGTGGTGACCGACACCTGGGTCTCGATGGGCGACCGCAACGGCGCCCGCCGCCACAACCTGCTCAAGCCCTATCAGGTCAATGCGCGGCTCATGGCGCGCGCCAAGCCGGATGCGATCTTCATGCATTGCCTGCCGGCGCATCGCGGCGACGAGGTCACCGACGAGGTGATCGACGGGCCGCAATCGGTGGTGTTCGACGAGGCCGAGAACCGGCTCCATGCGCAAAAGGGAATTCTGGCCTGGTGCCTGCAGGCGAACGTGGCTGAGCGGCTTGGGGGCTGAGGGGCCGGTTGGAGGGGCTGCGGTCGTTGGTCTGCCGGGAACGGCACGCCAAAAATTATCCCGAACCATGCGGCTCACAATCTGCGCCGGAGCGCCTATATTGTTGCGGCAATGAATCATCCCGACATTGCCATCCCGACGCGTGCGCCCGCTGCGGAAGCGGTCGACGACACGATCCTGCCGTTCGCCATAAAAGCGCTCGATCTGCGCGGCCGCATCGTGCGACTCGGCGCCGCGGTCGACACCATCCTGACCAGCCATGATTATCCCGCGCCGGTGGCCAAGCTTTTGGGCGAGGCCATCGTGCTCGCCGTGATGCTCGGCTCGGCGCTCAAGTTCGACGGCCGCTTCATCCTGCAGACCAAGAGCGACGGGCCGGTGCGCATGCTGGTGGTGGATTTCACCGCGCCCGGCAAGGTGCGGGGCTGCGCCCGCTTCGATGCCGACCGCGTCGCCGCCGCGATTGCCGCCAATGCGGTCGAGCCCGGAAAGCTTTTGGGCCGCGGCCATCTTGCCATGACCATCGACCAGGGCCCGGAGATGAGCCGCTATCAGGGCCTGGTGCCGCTCGACGGCGGCGATCTGCAAGACGCCGCGCATCAGTATTTCTTGCGCTCGGAGCAGATTCCGACCCGGGTGCGGCTTGCGGTTGCCGAGGAGTTTCGTCCCGGCGACGGCGAGCGGCGACGGCATTGGCGCGCCGGCGGCATTCTGTTGCAGTTCCTGCCCAATTCGATCGAGCGGGCGCGCCAGGCCGATCTCGATCCCGGCGACGCTCCCGCCGGCACGGCGCCCCACGTGGTCGCCGAGGACGAGGCCTGGGTCGAAGGCCGCTCCCTGGTCGCTACCGTCGGCGACATCGAGCTGATCGATCCGGCCTTGTCGAGCGAGCGGCTCGCCTACCGGCTGTTCCACGAGCACGGCGTGCGCGTGTTCCGCGCCGCGACAGTCGAAGCGCACTGTTCCTGCTCGCGCGGCGGCGTCGAAACCATGCTGAAGAGCTTTTCGCAAACCGACCGCGACGACATGGTCGAGGACGGCAAGATCACCGTGACCTGCGAATTCTGCAGCTCGACCTACGTGTTCGCGCCGGCCGACATAGCAACGGATGCGGCTTCGCCTTGATGTCGTAGCCCGGATTTTGCGACGGCGAAATCCGAAAGCGGCATTGCCGTTTGTCTGATTCCCCGGATTGCGCGCTTTCGGCGCGGTGCGTGCGGGAACGGCAGTTATCGCGCAATCCGGGCTTCGCCCGCCGTCGATATCAATCCACTTTCGCGCCGGAGAATTTGACGGCCGTGGCCCAGCGTTGCGTGTCGGCGGCGACGAAGGCGTCAAGCTCGCCGGGGCTCATGACCATCGGCTCGATGGTTAGGTTGTGAATGCGGTTGGCGATGGCGGGCTCGGCGAGGCATGCGTTCACGTCTTCGTTGAGGGCCGCGGTCATTGAATGAACCTGCAATGCAGCTTTACTGACACAGGTTGCCGCCACGCGGTGGTCAGTTCAGCGTCCGCTTGGTCTCGCCGGAATCGAGCGAGAAGGCGGGTATTTCCACGTCGAAATGCTCGCCGGCCGCGCTCACCATGCCATAGCTGCCGGCCATGAAGCCCGACGGCGTTTGCAGCGGCACCCCGCTGGTATATTCGAACGCCTCGCCGGCCTTGAGCACCGGCTCCTCGCCGACCACGCCGGCGCCGCGGACCTCCTGGCGCCGTCCATTGGCGTCGGTGATGCGCCAGTGCCGCGTCTTGAGCTGCACGGTCTCGCGGCCATGGTTGGTGATCGAGACCGTGTAGGCCCAGAAGAAATGATTGTTCTCCGGCGACGAACGGTCGGCGATAAAGCGTGGGGTGACCACGACCTCGATCCCGCGGGTGACGGCACGGTACATGGTTCCTCGCGCTCTGCGCCGCGCCTTGCCGATCCGCATTTGGCGCAAGGCCGGCAGCCATTCGGCAAACCGGGATGCTCGCGCGCCGGCCGGCCCCTGAAATTCCACGGATAAGTGAATAGATTTCACCGCATTGTTGCAATAACCGTGCGGGCGCGCTTGCTCAAGTAAGCCGCGCCGCGCCAACCGAGTGACGAGGATCGCCGTGATCGGCGGATTAGGCTTGACCTCGCTGCTGCGCTGGCCGGCAGCCATCGTCAATGGTCAGGCCGCGCGGCTGCGCGCGGCGGCGGTCTCGCGCGCCGCGGCGGCAGCGCCTGCGGTGACGCTGCCGAGCGGTCGCGATCTGCGGCTCGACCTGTTCCGCGGCATCGCGCTGTGGCTCATTTTCCTCGATCACATTCCGGAAAACGTCGTCAACTGGTTCACCATCCGCAATTACGGATTTTCCGACGCCACCGAGATCTTCATCTTCATCTCCGGCTACACGGCGGCGTTCGTCTACGGCCGCGCCATGCGCGAGCGCGGCTTCATCGTCTCCAGCGCCCGCATCCTGCGCCGGGCCTGGCAGATCTACGTCGCCCACATTTTTCTGTTCACCATCTTCATGGCCGAGATCGCTTACGTGGCGGCGACGTTCGAGAATCCGCTCTACGCCGAGGAGATGAACATCCTCGGCTTTCTCAAGGAGCCGGACGTCACGATCTTTCAGGCGCTGTTGTTGAAGTTCAAGCCCGTCAACATGGACGTGCTGCCGCTCTACATCGTGCTGCTGCTGTTGTTCCCGCCGATGCTGTTCGTGCTGTTACGGCAGCCCGCCTTGGCGCTGATCGGCTCGGCGGTCGTCTACGTGCTGGCGCTGCACTACGACATCAATATACCGGCCTATCCGAACGGCGTGTGGTACTTCAACCCGTTCGCCTGGCAATTGCTGTTCGTGTTCGGTGCCTGGTGCGCGGTCGGCGGCGCGCAGCGGCTCGCCGGGTTCCTGCGCTCGCGCATCGTCTTTGCCGTCGCCGTCGTCTACCTCCTGTTTGCCTTCGACGTGACGCTGACGTGGCACTTCGAATCGCTGCAGTTTCTGGTGCCGAACTGGCTCGGCGCGCTGATCTATCCGATCGACAAGACCAATCTCGACGTGTTGCGGTTCGCGCATTTCCTGGCGCTGGCTGCCATCACGGTGCGGTTCGTATCGCGCGACTGGCCCGGCCTGAAATGGCCGCTGCTGCAGCCGGCGATCCGCTGCGGCCAGCATTCGCTGGAGATCTTCTGCCTCGGCGTATTTCTGGCCTTTGCCGGGCAATTCGTCGTCAGCCAATGGTCGGGCGGGCCGCTCATCCAGGCTGCCATCAGCCTCGCCGGCATCCTCATCATGGTCGCGACAGCGAACCTGTTGTCGTGGTACAAGAACATGGAGGGACGCACGCAACAGAAACGCGCGCAACCCGCCCACGAGACCCTCGCGGGGGACGAGGCATGAATTTCATCATCGCGCTGCTCGCCGCGCTCATGCTGGCGAGCGGGCCGGCCGTAGCGGGTGCCGAAGAATGCGCCGTGCCGGATTCGCTCATCACGAGCGACAATGATCTCACCCGCGTCGCCCAGCAGATCAAGGAGCGGCACCAGCTCGACATCAGCGTCGTCGGCACCGGCTCGTCGACCCTGCCGGGGCCCGACGGTGCGAAATTCGCCTACCCGGCGCGGCTGGAAGAGGCGCTGAAACAGAAGCTGCCCGGCATCGCGATTAAGGTTACCGCGCACGTACAGTCGCGGCAGACCACGGCGCAGATGGCTGCCGCACTGCAAAAGATCCTCACCGACGACAAGCCGGCGCTGGTGATCTGGCAGGCCGGCACCTTCGATGCGGTCAATGGCGTCGAGCCGGACACGTTCAGTGCCAAGCTCGCCGCCGGCGTCGCCGCGATCAATGCCGCCGGCGCCGACGTCGATCTGTTGGACATGCAATACAGCCCGCACACCGCCGCCATGCTCGACGTCACGGCCTATGCGGACGTGATGCGCTGGGTGGCGCAGGAGCATGGCGCCCTGTTGTTTGATCGGCTGGAGATCATGCGCCATTGGAGCGAAGAAGGCACTTTCGATCTCTATGCGGCGACCAAGAAATATGATATGGCCCGCAAGGTTCACGATTGTATCGGCAGAGCGCTGGCGTTTCAGATCATCAATGCGGCACATCTGACGCCATGAGATTATTGCGATAACGAGTTTATGTCGGGCGACGAAGAAACTCCGAGCACAGTGCCAGGCCGGCTTGGCTGGGCGGCGGCAGTCGTCATGGTTCTCGCCACGTTGCCTCCGGCGCGCGCGCAAACCGCCGGCGCCCAGCATGCGTTGTCGGCTGTCGCCATCCCGGCGGCGACCACCGCCGCGCCGCTGCCGATCCCCGCGGTTGCCGCGCCGGGCCTGCCGCACCGGCAAGATGCCAAGCCGGCGGTCGCGCATCCGAAAGCCGCTCCGCTCATCGATTCGGCCATGGCGCCGGCGCCGGCCGGCAGCGGCGAAATCGTTTGCCGCCGGCCGGCGCGCCTGGCGCGGCTCGACCATCCGTTGCGGCACACGGCACGGCGGCTCGCCGCCGGCAAGCCGCTCGTCATCGTCGCGATCGGCTCGTCGTCGACTGCCGGTGCCGGCGCCTCGTCGCCGGCGGCGAGCTATCCGAGCCGGCTCGCCGTCGAGCTGCAAAAGCTGCTGCCGGGGCACGCCATCGCCGTGCTCAATCGCGGCGTCAACGGCGAGGAGACGCCGGACATGATGGCGCGGTTCGCAACCGGCGTCATCGCCGCGCATCCGCAGCTCGTGCTGTGGCAGGTCGGCACCAACTCGGTGTTGCGCGATCATCCGCTCAAGCCGCACGCGGTCGAGCTGCGCCAAGGCATCGGGCAGCTCAAGGAGATCGATGCCGACGTGGTGCTGATCGACCCGCAATACGCGCCGCGCGTGCTCGCCAAATCCGAGACGACCGGCATGGTCGATCTGATCGCGCTCGCTGCGCAGGAGGAGGACGTCGATCTGTTCCACCGCTTTGCCATCATGCGCGACTGGTACGAAAGCCAGCACCGCTCGTTCGACGTTTTCATCTCGCGCGACGGACTGCACATGAACGATTGGGGCTACGCCTGCTGGGCCAAGCTGTTGGCGGCCAGCATCGTCGACGCGGCAAGCCCGCCGGTTGCCTCCGTGGCCGCGCCGCCCGCGCGGTGAATGTCTGACGCCAGCCGACGACCGATAGCTCCGAAATAAACTCCCACTCCTCGTCGCATGGCGCCGTTGCGATCGACGGCTTTCTCTGATCGCGAGAAAAATCATCCCGATTTAATTTACCGGAACAGGTATGGTCTGACCGGCGCGGCGTCGGCCTGCAACGGCTCGGCGCCCAGCGGGTTCGCTACGCTCCCTCCAGCGCCGTCACAACGTCCTCGACGATGTCGTCCGGATGTTCGAGGCCGACGGAGACGCGCACCAGGCCGTCGCTGATACCGAGCTCGGCGCGCTGCGCCGGGGTGAGCCGTTGGTGCGTGGTCGTCGCCGGATGGGTGATGAGGCTCTTGGCGTCGCCGAGATTGTTGCTGATGCGGATGAGCTTGAGCGCATCCTGGAAGCGGAACGCCGCCTTCTTGCCGCCCTTGATCTCGAAGGCGACCAGGGTCGAGCCGCCGCGCATCTGCTTCTGGGCCACCGCCGCCTGCGGGTGATCGGGCCGCCCGGGATAGATCAGCCGGGAAACCTTCGGGTGCTCGGCGAGCGCCACCGCGAGCGTCGCGGCGCTGTCGGTCTGCCGGCGCACGCGCACCGCCAGCGTCTCCAAGCCCTTGAGCAGCATCCAGGCGTTGAACGGCGACATCGACGGGCCGGTCTGGCGCAAGAGCACGTGGATTTTTTCCTGGATGAATTTCTGCGCGCCGAGCACGACGCCGCCGAGGCAGCGGCCCTGGCCGTCGATGTGCTTGGTCGCCGAATAGACCACGCAATCGGCGCCGAGCGCGAGCGGGCTCTGGTAGAGCGGCGTGGCGAACACGTTGTCGACGACCAGCGTGGCGCCGGCCGCATGCGCGATCTTGGCCACTTCGGCGATGTCGATCACGTCGAGCGCCGGATTGGTCGGGCTTTCGAGAAAGAACGTCTTGGTGTTCGGCCGCACCGCCTCGCGCCAGGCGTCGAGATTGCAGCCATCGACCAATGTCGAGGCGACGCCGAAGCGCGGCAGATAATTCTCGACCACGTAGCGGCAGGAGCCGAACATCGCCTTCGAGGCGACGACGTGATCGCCGGCCTTGACCTGGCCGACCAGCGAGATGGTCACCGCCGCCATGCCGGTTGCGGTGGCGCGCGCCGCCTCGGCGCCCTCGAATTCCGCCATGCGGCGCTCGAACATGTCGACGGTCGGATTGGCGAAGCGCGAATACTGATAGCCGGGGTCTTCGCCCTTGAAGCGCGCCTCGGCCTGAGCGGCGTTGTCGTAGACATAGCCCTGGGTGAGAAAGAGCGCCTCCGAGGTTTCGCCGAACTGCGAGCGCAGCGTGCCGGATTGAACCAGGCGCGTTTCCGGGCGGTAATGTCGTGTTGCAGACGCGGACATGTGGGCCTCCTTGGCCAAGAAACAAAACCCGGCCGGGAGGAAAATCCTCGGGCCGGGCTCACGCGTCCCCGGCCTTTTAGCGATTTATTTTACGTGGCTGCAAGCCGGCCGGCTCAAATGACCACGGGATAAGATCGTCTATAGCCCGCCGCGCCCTTGGCGTCAAACTGGTATCGGCGCTAGACCGCAGCTTGTGGCGCTGTCGCTCAAAGCATCGCAACACGGCATCCTGCCCGACCGCCTGATCGCGGCGCTGGCGGAGGATGGCGCCGTTACGGCCGTGCGTCCGTTCGCCGCCGACCAGATTCAGCCGGCGAGTCTCGACCTGCGGCTGGGCGCCGTTGCCTATCGGGTGCGCGCGAGCTTTTTGCCCGGCCCCGGCGCGACGGTCGTCGAGCGGATCGAGGAGCTGAAGCTCCACGAGATCGCGCTCGGCAAAGGCGCGGTGCTGGAGACCGGCTGCGTCTATATCGTGCCGCTGCTCGAAAAGCTGGCGCTGCCGGGCACGATTGCGGCAGCGGCCAATCCGAAAAGCTCGACCGGCCGGCTCGACGTGTTCACCCGTGTCATTGCCGACGAGACGCGCGGCTTCGACCGCGTCGAAGCCGGCTATCGCGGGCCGCTCTACGCCGAGATCAGCCCGAAAACTTTTCCGATCCTCGTGCGCGAAGGTTCGCGGCTGTCGCAGATGCGCTTCCGCCGCGGCGATGCCACGCTCGACGCCGCAGCGTTGCGGGCGCTGCACGCCCGCGAGCGCCTGGTCGATGCGGCGGCAGCCGTGATGGGCGAGGGCGTTGCGGTCAGCGTCGACCTGTCGGGTTTTGACGCGAGCCCAGCGCAAGGCGGACGGGCCAATGGTGGCGCCATCGTCGGATACCGTGCCAAGCGGCACACCGGCCTGATCGACGTCGACCGCCGCGGTGGCTACGAGGTCGATGAATTCTGGGAGCCGGTAATCGCGCGCTCGGAGCGCAACCTCATTCTTGATCCCGACGAGTTCTACATCCTCGCCTCCAAGGAAGCGATCCAGGTGCCGCCCGATTACGCCGCCGAGATGGTGCCGTTCGATCCGCTGGTCGGCGAATTCCGCGTGCATTATGCCGGCTTCTTCGATCCCGGCTTCGGCTATGCGGGCGCCGGCGGCGGCGGCGCGCGCGCCGTGCTCGAAGTGCGCTCGCGCGAAGTGCCGTTCATCCTCGAACACGGCCAGATCGTCGGCCGTCTGGTCTTTGAAAAGATGCTGGCGCGGCCCGAGCGGCTCTACGGCGCCGGTATCGGCTCCAATTATCAGGCGCAGGGGCTGAAATTATCGAAGCACTTCCGCGCGTGAGGACTTCACGCGGTCACGGTGCCGCCGCTGTCGATACCGCGGAGGAGCGCAAGCCGGTGAACCGATGGCGCGCCAGCGCGGCGATGCGCCAGGTCGTCAGCGCCACCACGAAGGCTGCGATCCAGACGATGCGCGAGCCGTAGCGGTCGTGCGGATTGGAGATGATGCCGCACACCGCGGCATTGCCGAGAAGCGACAGCGCGATGCCCGCCGCCAGGATGGCGAGGTCGGCAAAGGCCGCGTTGCGCCAGCCGAGCAGGATCACGAACGGCAATAGCGCCATCGCCGCCCAGGCCACCGGCACGTGGACGGCATCGATCGGCTTGAAGTTGAGGTCATTGTGCTGCTGATGCGCCGCGCGCATCGCCGGCACGTCATAGGGGGTATAGCGTTCGATGATGCCGTAAGTGTGCCACATATTGGCATTGATGCCTTCGCCGGTGCCGACGGTGACGAGCTGCCTTGCGGTGGCGATCAGCGCGGTTTTGAGCTGCATGCCGGGATAGTCGCGCAGGCTGCCGAGCACGATCGTGCGCATTTCGTCGCCCAGCCCTTTGAAACGGCCGAGCTTGTCGAAAACGCTCTGGCCCCACAGAAACTCGTCGGCGTCGAGCGGCAGCGTCTTGCGGTAGGCGCACAAGCGCAGTCGCGGATCGGGACAATGATCGTTGAGGTAGCGGGTGACGATGCCGTCCTGCAGCATGCGGCCGAACGCGATGCCGTAGCCGCCCGGCGTCCAGGCGATCTGTTTGGCGACGACGTAATTGCCGGCCAGCAAGAGGCCGGCGCCGAGCGCAAGGGCGGCGACGCCGTGCGGCAAGGCGAGGCGCGGCACGAGCTTGGCGTTGCGCCACGAGGCGCCGAGCGCGACCAGCATGAGTGCGAGCAGCACGGCGTAGGTGGCACTGTGGGTGGAGGCCGCAAAAGCGATGAACAGCACCAGGCCGAGCCGTTCGCGCGGCGAGACGCGGTCCGGCCGGCACACCAGGACGTGAAGAGCAAGCACGCCAAGGCCGGCGAAAATGTCGGTAAGCAGCACGCTCGCGAGCCACGGCAGCGCCGTGATCGGGGCGAGGACTGCCACGATTGCGGGAAGCGCAAGGCGGTGCACCGGGAACTGATGGACGCGCAGGACGAGCGCGATGATGCACACCGCGGCAGCCGCTTGCAGCACCAATGCCGGCCAGAATTGCAGCGGCGCCGTGGCGGCGAGGAACAGGCCGTAGGTGGTCGACCGGCTGGGTACGAGCGTGCCTTCGAACCAGCGCGCCAGATAGCCGCCGGTATCCCATTCCAGGAGGGCAAACCGGTTCCAGATGGCGGGCAGGAGCAGGATGAGCGTCGCGGCGAGCGGAGCGATGAGCCGCGCGGCTAGTCGGGCGGGCGGAGGCATCGGCTTCACCATATCCGAAGGCGTAGCGGCGAGGGAACCGCGTTGCGATGCCCTGGTGCCGCATCCCGGCCCGTAGCGCCTGCAATTGCGCCCGAGCGCAAAATTGTTGTGGCGTTTCGGCGAAAACGGCGGTTTTCTCTCGCGGGGCACTTTTTCGCGGCGGCAGAGGCACGGAAGGGGCGGGCGCATGAAGCGGGCCTTGATCGCGGGCATCGCCGTCGTGGTCGTCGCCAGAGCGCTCGGCCTGCCGGTCGCTTTGGCGCAATCGGGCTATGACCGGCCCGGCGGCGATTATGCCCACGCGGCGGTCGTCAACGGCGATCCCGGGGTCTGCGCATTGCGCTGCGAGCGCGACCGCAATTGCCGGGCGTGGAGCTTTTCCTACCCGACGGCGTCCGGCGGCGCCGCCATGTGCCGGTTGAAGCGGCAGGTGAGCCCGGCCGTGCCGTCGAGCTGCTGCGTATCGGGCGTGCGCGGTGCCGGCGTCATCGAGCCGCACAGCGGCAAGCTCGAATATTCGATCGACCGGGTCGGCGGCGATTACCGATCGTTCGACACCGAGCCCGATGCCAAGGGCGCACCCTGTGCCGAGGCCTGTCAGGCCGCTTCGCGCTGCCGCGCCTGGACCTATCGGCGGCCTGGCTACGGCACGCCGGCCGCGCGCTGCTATCTCAAGAGCGAGATCAAGCCGCCGCGCCGGCGCCCGTGCTGCATCTCAGGAGTGGTGCGGTAGACGCGGCGTCACTTTAGATCCCCGTGAATACGAAATCGAGAGCGGCCATGATCGCATCGTGCTGATCGGCAAGGCTGGCGACACTGCGCTTCAGGAAACGTCGTTCGATCGCGAACAGTTCGTGAGTGGCCAGCCAATATTCTTTTCCCTCGACCGAGAAGATCGGATTCATACGTTGGGCTCCGGACAGTTGTTCCCGGGCGACTAGAGGCGCAACGACGGTCGATCGCAAGCCGGAGACGAGATCGGATTGAAGGACGACGAGAAAAGGTCGATTGGACGCATCGCTTGCATCCGGGTTCGGCACCACGTCGAACTGACGGCTCATTCGGTCGGTCGATATCGCAAGCGGCTGGCGAGCAGCCCGTGCCGGTCGATGAACGCGTTGATTGAATCGATGGCCGCTTGGTTTTCCTCAAGCCAGAGCTTCTCGCGCTCTGCCTTGAGAATTATGCGCAGCCGACGCTCGAGCGTTTCGGACATATTGATGCGCAGGCGGCGTGCCTCGTCCAGCAGATCGACATCGACGAATAGGTTTACTGCGCGCTTCTTTGCTTGGCGCTCGCTCATCATCAGCGCTCCTGTATGCGCATATTATATGCGCATACAGGAGCGCTCGCAAGGGCGTTTGCGGGTTTATCCGAACTTGTTTCCGCTTTAGCGAACCGCCGTAAAGAACCGCGACAGCCGCAGGCCCTGCGGCCAGCGCCAGAACGGCTGGCGCTCCATGCCCAAATCCCAGGAGCCGACCAGCGCATCGACGCGTCCAACCAGATCGCCGACCGGCAACAGGCCGACGCCGCCGGCGCTGAGCGGCACGCGGCTATCCGCCGAATAGTCGCGATTGTCGCCCATCACGAACAGATGTCCCGGCGGCACGACGAGCTCGGGCATATTGTCGAGCGGATCGAATCCCGCCGACTTGAAGATCGTATGCTGACGGCCGCCGGGCAGGGTCTCGATAAACCGCGTGGTCGCCTGTTGCGAGCCGTCTTCGGTCTCCATCGAGCCTATGCCGTCGGGCTGCAGCGGCACCGGCTTGCCGTTGATCCACAATTGCCCGCTGCGCATGGCAACGCGGTCGCCGGGCAGGCCGACCACGCGCTTGACCCAGATCTGCGAGCGATCGCCGGGCCAGCGGAACACCACCACGTCGCCGCGGCGCGGCAGCGCGCCGAGAATGCGTTTACTGTCCGGCAGCGTCACGAAGTTCGGCAGCGAGGATGTGCTGTAACCGTACGGAAATTTGGTCGCCAGCAATTCGTCGCCGATCTTCAGGGTCGGCTCCATCGAGCCGGAGGGCACGTAGTACGGCTCGGCGATCGCGGTTTTGGCGGCGATCGCGATCAGAACGATCACGAGCACGTCGAGGATCGATTTGACCCACGACCGCGCGCGACGGGTGGTCGGCGACGAATCGCTATGCTGCGAGGAGGTCATCGGGCTCTGCCTTGTTAGCGGTGCCGGCCGGCGCCGCGGCCGTCACGCCGTGCCGCCGACGGTGATGCGGTCGATGCGCAGCGTCGGCTGACCGACGCCGACCGGCACGCCCTGGCCGTTCTTGCCGCAGGTGCCGATGCCGTGATCGAGCGCCAGATCGTTGCCTACCATGGAGACGCGATGCAGATCGGTCGGGCCGTTGCCGATCAGCATGGCGCCCTTGATCGGGGCGCCGACCTTGCCGTCCTCGATGCGATAGGCCTCGGTGCACTGGAACACGTACTTGCCCGACGTGATGTCGACCTGGCCGCCGCCGAAATGCACCGCGTAAATGCCGTTCCTGACCGAGGCGAGGATTTCGCCGGGCTCATGCCGGCCTGCCAGCATGTAGGTATTGGTCATGCGCGGCATCGGCACGTGGGCAAAGCTCTCGCGGCGGCCATTGCCGGTCGGCTTCATGCCCATCAGCCGCGCGTTCTGCCGGTCTTGCATGTAGCCGACCAAGATGCCGTCGTTGATCAGCACGGTGCGGTCGGTCGGCGTGCCTTCGTCGTCGATCGACAGCGAGCCGCGGCGGCTCGCGATGGTGCCGTCGTCGACCACGCTGACGCCCTTGGCCGCCACCTGTTGTCCCATCAGGCCGGCAAAGGCCGAGGTCTTTTTGCGGTTGAAGTCGCCCTCCAATCCGTGGCCGACCGCCTCATGCAGCATGACGCCGGGCCAACCGGGGCCGAGCACCACGTCCATTTCGCCGGCCGGCGCGGGCACCGATTGCAGATTGACCAAGGCTTGCCGCACGGCTTGGTCGACCGCGTCCTGCCAGGCGCCGGTTGCGATAAAGCGCTCATAACCTTCGCGTCCGCCGGAGCCGTAGACGCCGCTTTCCTGGCGGTCGCCGTCGCCGACCACGACCGCCACGTTGACGCGCACCAGCGGCCGCACGTCGCGATAGGTTGCGCCGTCGGCGCGCACGATCTCGACGGCCTGCCAGCTCGCCGCGAGATTGGCGGTGACCTGGCGCACCCGCGGGTCCTTGCCGCGCGCATAGGCGTCGATCGCCTCGAGCAGCCGCACCTTGGCGTCGAAAGCCGGGCTGCCGAGCGGGTTGTCCTCGCCGTACAACTTGACATTGGTCCGCGCCGGCGGCGCGGCGTAGCGCCCGCAATAGCCGCCCTTGACGGCGCGCACGGCGTCGGCGGCCCGCGCGATCGCCGCCTCCGACACGTCGGAGGCGTGCGCATAGCCGACGGCTTCGTCCTTGACGGCGCGCAGCCCGAAGCCTTGCGAGGTGTCGTAGCTCGCTCGCTTGAGCCGGCCGTTATCGAACGTCAGCACTTCGGACTGGCGATATTCGAGGTAAAGCTCGCCGTCGTCGGCGCCGTCAAGGCCGCGCGCGATGATTTTATCGAGCCGCGCGCGATCCAAGCCGGCGCGGTCGATCAGGGACGTAGGGGCATTGCTCATGGGGACTCCGGCATCGTCGACGTGTGCCGCCTAGAGATAATCCATGACGCGGCGTTTTGCAGCCTGCGGCGGCGTCACGGCGGCTCGGGCTGCTTCTTCATCCTCCCCCGCGTAGCGAAGCAGAGCGGGGGAGGATAAGCGACATCGTTCTCGCGGCGCTCTTTAGTTTGCGCCCGAGCTTTGCCAAGCCACTGCACGAAAGCTGCCCCGAATAAAATAAGGGGGGCGGAGCGCCGAGAGGCGCGTAGTCAGAAACCGCACCGGCGCTTCGGATGAGCGCATCCGAACCCGCTGACCGGTGCGGCGCGCGCCACGAATGTTTCGCGTTACCGCGAACCACCCGCTGTGCGGGGCGCGCTCGCCTTTCGGCGCTCCGTCGCGGCTCTTGCCAAAGCCTCGCGGCTTTGGCTCAGTCCGGTCCCGCGCTTCATGGTCGCGGACAACCGATCCGCGCCCCGGGCAGCCAGCTCCTGGCAGGCCGGCGTCGTGGCCGGCCGGGCGAGTTTCCGAACCGCCCGCGTGCAGTGTGCGAAACCGCGCGCCAGCGCCGCACTCGCTCCATCAATCGGTACGCCACCGGTTGACGCCCTTGATGAGCGAAGCGGCGCGCCTTGTATTCGGCGGCGTACTTTTGTCAAGCACGAGTGACGAAGCATTGATTCTGCGGCGCTTTTTGCTTCGGCGGCTGTGGCCGCACCACCGTTTCCGCGCTCTGAGTTCCTCACGATTCAACGAATCTTTGAGCAGTAACAATCGTTTGACTGCATTTGAATCGTTCTGGGCGCTCGAAATTGCACGGCACGTAGCGCATGAGCCCAGCGACATGCGGGACTGCGAGTCAGCTCCCGGATATCGCTTCGCTCATCCATCTACGCGCCGAGCGCGGCAGGCGATTTCTGGAACCTTTCTTCCGCAGGCGAGGTTCCATTCGGTGCTCCGGATGCTTGATCGACCGTTTCTTGCCGGCAGGCATCTTGTGATGCTGCCGCGCTTTGGAACAGCAAATGAAACGGGCCGAGGCCGAGCCACCATCATCGTCAAACACGCCAGAGCGTGCGCATCCGGCCGAGGGCGAGGAAGAGGCCATGCCGCTCCCCGCCGAGCCCCAAGTCGTCTTCCTCGGCGGGATATTCTTCATTCTCGCGTTGGCGGCGCTTTACATCGCGGCGGAGATCGTGTGGCCGCTCGTCTTCGCTTTCGTGCTTTCCCTGCTGCTCAATCCCCTGCTGCGTTTTCTGGACAGGCTGCACGTCCCGCGCGTGCTCGGCGCCCTATTGCTTGTCGCCGCGGTCCTGGCTTTGGTCGTGGGGCTGGGAACCGCGGTATCCGGTCCTGCGGCAAGTTGGGCGGCAAAGCTGCCGGATGGCCTGCCGCATTTGTTCCAACGCCTCAGGTTTCTCGAAGCGCCTTTCACCGCGCTTCAGCACTTCTGGCAGCAGATAGAGAACTTTGCCGGGTGGCAAACTGGCACAGACTCGTCAGGCAGCGCTTTTCTTACGACACTGTTAACCGGGACCCGCAGTTTCGCGAGCGGCTTCTTCACGACGCTTCTGTTTCTTTTTTTTCTTCTTGTCGCCGGCGAGATTTTTCTGCAGCGCCTCGTGGAGATCATGCCCCGCTTCGGCGGCAAGCGTCAGGTGGTCGACATCGCTAATCAAATCGAGAGCGACATTTCCGCCTATCTCCTGACCATTACTGCGATGAACGCCGCCGTGGGCATCGCCACTGCGGCGGTGATGTGGCTTACCGGGGTGGGCGATCCCGCCCTGTGGGGAACGATAGCCTTCCTCTTGAATTTCGTGCCGATCCTCGGCCCGTTGCTGGGCATCCTGATTTTCCTGCTCGCCGGCGCACTTGCCGCCAAAACTGTGTGGCTGATGCTTCTCCCGGCCGGGCTTTACTTCGGCATCCACTTGGTCGAGGGGGAGACAATTACGCCGATGTTGCTTGCCAGGCGTTTCACGCTCAATCCGGTCCTGGTGATCGTGTCCCTGGTTTTCTGGTTCTGGATGTGGGGCGTTCCCGGCGCGATACTATCGGTGCCAATACTGGCAATAACAAAGATCGTTTGCGACCGTGTGCGACCGTTGGCGGCGTTTGGCCACTTCTTGGAAGGCTGAAGCTTGTCGCGCCGGTCACCTGTGTGCTGGTCGTCAGCACCGGAGATACCTACGCGCTATCCGTCCACCATGACGCTGTCTCGATTCCGAAGATCAACGCCTTTTCAAGGAACGAATGTACCCCCTGGCGCTTTTCCGAAGCGAGGCTCGTAATGTAAGGTGTCCATTCGATGGAAATCTGGAGTGCGTGGCTCGGCCTATCGTTACAAAGCGCTCGCCTCGCGTGGGAAGCGCAGAACGTCATCGCACTTCGTCTCATGCGATTGGGACTGGGTGGTAGCCGAGGCCAGTCCGAGGCGCAACGGATGATGAGCGAGAAGGTCGCAGCACTGGTGGAGGCGCAAGCAAGTGCGGCGGCCGCTGCCATGACGGGCCAAAATAGCCACCGCATCGCCAAAAAGGTCATCGGCGTCTATCGAAAACGAGTAGGCCGAAACCGCCGCCGTCTGGCAAGATCAAGATAAAGCAAGCGTACGGTGGGCAAAGGCGCCAAAGGGTCCGCGCCAAGCGCGGCTCAATGCCGGTCTACGCAAGCAACAGGGCAATTTCGCAGGTTAGTCCTGGCGCGCGCCAATCAAAATGCACCGTACCCCCGCGTTGACCTCCAATTATGTTTTCTATAATGCGGGTGCCGCACCCGCGATGCGTGGGGGGCGCGATGGTCGGTCCGCCTGACTCGGTCCAGCGAGCGTAGGGTGGGCAAAGGTGCGAAGCGCCGTGCCCACGTCTTCATCCCGGTTCTTCAAATCGCGTGGGCTTCGCTGCGCTGAGCCCCCCTACGCTCGCTGGCGTCGCGCATTTTGCGAATCATGAGTGGCATTGCGATCGCGGCGATGATCGGAAGTCTCGCGCTCGCTGCGCCGGCGCGCGCAGAGGTGGTGATGCTGATGTGCGAGGCCACATCCGTTGGCGGCTTCGCCGCGCAAACCTACGTTGTCGACCTCTCTGCACGCACAGTTGCCGCGCAGCCCGGCAACCTCGAGGGTAACGGCTATGGCGCCGTTCCAGCCGGTGTCAGTCGCTCGAATATTACTTGGCCCCTGACGTCTGGCAGTGCGGTCATGATTCGGCGCATCGACCGCAACACGGGCGATATGTCAACCTGGATGGGCGGGCGGTTGGCGGTGTCAGGTTGGTTTTGCCAACCGGCGAAAAAGAACTTCTAGCAAGCAGCCGGATTGAGCGACCCTGCTACGCTCGCTCCGCGAGCTTCGGAGGGTTGCAGTCCGCCGAAGCGAGGAGCGCGGAGGCGGAAGCGAAATCCAGGCTACGCGCCCAAAAATTATATATTATGATCTGCGATCCAGGGACGCCGGCCTAAACTTAGGGCCTTTCGGCCAATCCGCCCTGACATGCCGGGGCTATTGGAAACTATGGCGGGCATCGGAAAAGCGGGGGCGCATGACGTACGCTTCGAACAACAACGCCGTCTTGATCGACGGCTGCAACAACTTACAGAATCTGTCGGTCACCCTTGAGGTCGGCGAGGATGTTGCTACCACCGCGGGGAGCGGCTGGAGCTTTCAGCTCAACTGCTATCCACCGCCGGGCGAGTACTGCCAAACCAGCCAAGTCAATATTTTACAGTACATCGTGTATGTTCAGGGCGGCAACCTCGCGTACGAAATCCAGTATTGGTCGTACGGGGCCGCGCCCTGGCCGTCCGGCTTCACGCCGCAGCCAAGCACGACACCGTGGCTGCCGTGCTGGGCCAACGACTACTACCTCTCCAGCCCGTTCGCCAGCATCAACGGCGACACGCTGCCGAGCCGATCGCAGCTCCAGATCGCGCTCCAAACCAACAGCTCCGGCGTCACCCAGGTCAATTTCACTTACACCGACCCGAACGGCAACGCCCATTCCCCCAGCCCGTTCAAGCCGCCTGCCGTGATTCCGATCGTCGCCTGCACGCTGAACCTGGTCGGACCGGGCGGCTCCGCCAACGCCAACTTCACGCAAGGGCTCACGAACTCGCGCGGCATCATCTACTACAGCGTCTCTTCGGGGCAGCTCTCCGTACAAAATGGCGGTCCTGGCGCAGCCTGTGGCGAAGCTGGTGTGGGCACCGAAGAGACCTCGAACATGAGCTACTCGGACATCGACGGCGCGCCCGCCAGTACCGTCACGCAGATACTCCAGCAGCCGGTGGCGTGCGCGATCAACAACCTCTTCCTCTTCGAGCGTGATCAGGAGCAGCTCGGCGAGATGCAGCGGGTTCGCGATAACCTGGTAGCTCAGCAGCCCGCCGGGCAATGGCTCATCGAGGTTCTCGATCGCCATTCCGCCGATCTTGCCGTGCTTGCTGCGACGGACGATGGCGACTTGGCGCGGATCGCACGGGACCTTCTCACGGAAGCCCTGCATACGACGCGCCGCGGGACCGTCTTCGAGGGCGCCACCGTGGACCATGCGCTAAAACTTCTCCGACAGGCGACCGGCAAGCTGCCGTCGTCCATGAACCAGCTCGACCGAGCCGGTGCGACCTTGCTCGAATCACTTCGCGGCAGAACGCTCGAGGATGGACTGAAGGCGGCGAGCAAGACGATCCGCCCGCGCTTCGCGAAGTCGCGGAGGCCCATCCGAGAAGCGCAGTGAGCGCCTAGCCGAGCCCATGGCGGACCTGGAGAAGCGCGGCGGCCGTCTGGCGCAGCTTCAATCGCGCTTGGCAATGCCGGCTTTCTCGATCACCGCGCCCCATTTGGCGATGTCGGCCTTCATGCGCGCGGTCATCGCCTCGGGCGTGCTCGCGCGCATGGCCATGCCCAGTTGCGCGGCTTTGCGCTGCAGGCCGGGGTCGGGAATGACCGCTTGCATCGCTGTGTTGAGCGTGGCGACGATCGGCTTTGGCGTCGCCGCCGGAACCGAAAGGCCGTTCCAGCTATCGACCTCGTAGTCCTTGATGCCGCTTTCCATCACGGTCGGCAGGTTCGGCAAATAGGCGGTGCGCGCGGCGCCGGTCGAGGCGAGCGCCACGATTTTGTTGTCGGCAAGGAGGCCGTGGATCGCGGCGTAGAACTCGAAGGCGACATCGACGTCGCCGCGCATCACGGCGCCCGCCATGTCGGGCGAGGTGCGGAAGGTCACGATCGTAGCCTTGATGCCGGCGGTGCTGGCGAACAGCGCGGCGGCGAGATTTTGCGTGCTGCCCGGAACGATGGTGCCGATATTGAGCTTGCCCGGATTGGCCTTGGCGGCGGCCACGAGGTCGGCGAGCGAGTGCAGCGGCGATCCGGCGCGGGTGACGATCAACAGATCGAAGAACGCGGCGGTCGACACCGAGGCGAAGTCGGTCAGGATATCGTACGGCAGCTTTTTGAACAGCGAGGCGGCGATGGCGTTGTTGTTGCCGGTCATCAGGAGCGTGTAGCCGTCCGGCGCCGCCGCGGCGCCGGCCTGCGCGGCGACGATGCCGGCGGCGCCCGGCCGGTTCTCGATGACGAATTGCTGCTTGAGCCGCGCCCCCAGCTTCTCGCCGAGAAGCCGCATGCCGACGTCGGCAACGCCGCCGGCGCCGTAAGGCACGATCAGCACCACCGGATGGTTCGGATAGCCGGCCGCATTCTGCGCCACAGCCGGCATCAGGCCGGCGAACAGCATCGCCGCGGCGGCGAGCACCTTGTGACTGGCGCGCATCGGCTGCACCTTGCGCATGCGCCGCCGAGCCTACGCGTCGGCGCCGGCTCGTCAATCGCGCCCGGTGCCACCGGCCGCGACGCCGCGATCGCGCAGGCGCCGACGCTGCCGATGCCGCACCGCTACGGCAATTTGTCGTAGCCTTCGCCGAAGCCTTTCAGGCTCATGGGAAAGCCGATGCCTTCCTCGGGCGACTGGAAGATGATGAAGGTCGATGTGTGGCCGTTGCGCAGCTTGTTGATCAGATTGTCGTCCATCACCACTTCGGCGATGCAGCCGTTCGGCAGGCATTTGACGAAGCCGGCGCGGCCGACGTCGGCGTTATCGATCTTCAGCCCCAATCCGGACGGCAGCATCACGCCGAGCGGCGCGACCACCCGCATGACGCGGGACTTCTGATCGGCGGTCTTGAGCACGATCACGGTCAGCCCGACATTGGGCCGGTCTTCCGCGGTCACGCTCTGCATCAGCGCGCACTGCTCGCTCTGCGCGCCGGGCGGCGTTTCGCAGCGGATCTGCCAGTCGCCATAGACCGAACGCACCACGCCCTGCGCGGCCGCGCTGCCGCAGCTCGCCGCGAGCATGCCCAGCGCGACGGCTGCTGCGGCGAGGTCCCATGCGCGCAAACGCGCCCAAAACC
>JASHQS010000044.1 GCA_030038995.1 Xanthobacteraceae bacterium | reverse complement strand
AGCCGACCGAGCAGCCGGGCAGCGTCAATCTCGGCGCGGTGATGGTGTGGCTGCGCGACAACCTGCCGGCCGACGCCATCATCTGCAACGGCGCCGGCAATTACGCCGCCTGGATTCACCGCTTCTTCCGCATGCGCCGGTTCGGCCAGCACGTGGCGCCGACCGCGGGCTCGATGGGTTTCGGCGTGCCGGCCGCGGTGGCGATGAAGCGGCTTTATCGCGAGCGTCCGGTGGTGTGCGTCGCCGGCGACGGCGACTTTCTGATGAACGGCCAGGAATTCGCCACCGCCGTGCAATACGACCTGCCGTTCACGATCTTGATTGCCGACAACGGCCTCTACGGCACCATCCGCATGCACCAGGAGCGCGAATATCCCGGCCGCATCTTCGCGACCGAGCTGCGCAACCCGGATTTCTGCGCTTACGCCCGCGCCTTCGGCGGCTTCGCCGCCGCGGTCGAGCGCACCGCGGATTTTGCGGCCGCGTTCAAAGCCGCGCAGGCGAGCGGCAAGCCGGCGATCATCCGGCTCAAGATCGATCCCGAGGCGATCACGCCGGTGACAACGCTGGCGAAAATTCGGGCCAAATCGCTCGCCGCGCGGGGCGGTTGAGGAAACGTTCGCTTCGTCATTCCGGGCCGAGCCAACGGGTCCGGCCCGAAGTGGGGCACCCCGTCGCGCCTGCGCGATGGGGACCCCGGGCCGGCCCGATGACAAGCTCCGCGAAGAGCCCGGAATCCATAACCCCGGCGCAGGGCTTATGGATTCCGGACTCGCCGCTTCGCGGCGCTCCGGAATGACGGGCGTTCGCCTGATTTTCCGTCTTTGGAACCAAAGCCACTGCCACGGATTGGACAGCCGTATCGGAGGAGTTCGGCATGAAAATGATCCTCACCTGCGCGGTTCTGGCGCTCGGTGTTGCCGTCAACAGCGGCGCGGCCGAGGCCAAGGGCTGCATCAAGGGCGCGATAGTCGGCGGCGTCGCCGGCCATTACGCCCATCACCATGCCTTCATCGGCGCCGTGACCGGTTGCATCGCCGGCCGTCATTTGGCCAACTCGGCCGCGAGGCGAAGGGAACTGCAGCGCCAGCAACAGGCGCAGCCGCAAGCACAACGGCAGCCGCAGCCGCAGTAACTGCGCATCAGCTTCCACCCTCCCCTGCAGGGGGAGGGTCGGCGCGCGGAGCGCGCCGGGGTGGGGCAGTCGCCGAACGTGAGCGCTTGCGCCTGACGTGCTTTAGGGGCGTGGGTTCAGCATTCATTCCTCCGTAAAGCTCGGCATAAATCCTTTCCATTACACCAGCGATGTTTCTATCGATTTCATTGTTCCAGACGCGAACGACCCGATAACCCTCTTTTTGCAGCCACGCGGTGCGGACCTCGTCGCGTCGTTGGTTCCTTGGATTACCGTGTCTCCAGCCATCCAACTCGCTGACGAGGCGTGCTGCCATGCAGGCAAAGTCGGCGACGTAAGGGCCAATTGGAACTTGCCGACGGAAGTGAGAGCCTTTCATCCGTAGATTTCGCAGATGCCGCCACAGGCGCTTCTCCGCATCCGTCGGGGCGCGGCGCAAACGCTGCGCAAGCATTTTCGTTTGATCGGTTAGGCCTCTGTTCGCCATTAGTTCGACCCCACCCCGCCGCCTTCGGCGGCGACCCTCCCCCTGCAGGGGAGGGTATTCGCTTGTTCACTGCGCCTTGATGCCGGCGGCCTTGATGATCGGCCACCATTTGTCGATCTCGGCTTTTTGGAAGGCGTGCAGCGCTTGCGGCGTGCGCTGCTCGGGCGGATAGATTTCCTGCGCCAGATCGAGGAGCCGCTGCCGCGTTTGCTGTTCGGCGAGGCCGGCCTGCACCGCGGCGTTGAGCCTGGCGATGATGGGCTTCGGCGTGCCTTTCGGCGCCCACAGCGCGTGCCAGAAAAAGAAATAATAGCCCGGCATGCCGGCTTCGTCGGTGGTCGGTATGTCGGGCGCCACCGCGATGCGTTTCGGCGCCGTGACCGCGTAAGCCTTCAAAGCGCCGGCGCGCACGTGTGGCAGCGATACCGCCGGCGTGTCGAGCTGAATGTCGGTGATGCCGGCAAGGAGATCGTTGGTCGCGAGCCCGGCGCTGCGGTACGCCACCATCTGCCAGTGCAGGCCGAGCATGTTCTCCATCAACACGCCGGCGACGTGGCTCGGGCTGCCGACGCCGGAGGTGCCCATCGTGGTCTTGTCGCCGTTCTTCTTCAGCCACGCCACCAATTCCTTGAGGTTGTTGGCCGGCATGGTCTTGCGCGCGTCGATCAAGAACGGCTGCGTGGCGACGAGCCCGATCGGCTCGAAATCGTTGAGCAGATCGAAGCCGAGATTGTAGATCGCGCCGTTGGCGACGTTGGTGCCCCACATGCCCCACAGGATCGTGTAGCCGTCGGGCGGCGAGCGTTCGGCGCGGGTGACGCCGATGGTGCCGGCGGCGCCGGAGACGTTCTCGACGACCACCGGCTGGCCGAGATTTTGACTCATCGCCTTCGCCATGATGCGGCCGAGCACGTCGGTCGAGCCGCCCGGCGCCAGCGGCACGATCATGGTGATCGGCCGCGACGGATAGTTGTTTTGCGCGGCGGCCGGCGCCGCACCGGCGAGCCCGAAGCTCGCGGTCAATGCCGCCGCGATCAGAAGCGTTCTGCCGATCATGAGCGTGTCTCCCGTATGGCATTTGCCCGCATTCCATATGCCAGAGCCGCGCGGCGGCCCAAAGCGGCAAGCGAATTCGACGCAAGGAGACGCAAGGACTGGAATTGTCGTCGCAATTGAATCGTGGTTCACATGTTGGCATCCGGTCGCTGATTCCGTCTCGACGATGCCATACCGCCGCACCGAAAACGTCAGCCGCCGCCTTGCGGCGCGGCGCGCGGCGATCATTGCGGCGGCGGGCGCGGCGGCGGGCGAAGCCGGCTTGGCCGCGGTGCAGATCGCCGCGGTTGCGGCCAAGGCCGGTATCGCCGCCGGCACGGTCTATCGCTATTTTCCCGGCAAGACCGACCTGGTCGCGGCTTTGCTCGGCGAAATCTGCGACGGCGAGATCGCGGCGCTGCGCTACGCCGCCGCCGCGGCGCCGGGGCCGCTTTCGGCGCTCGCCGCGGCGATCATGACGTTCGCGGCCCGCGCGCTGCGCCAGCGCCGCTTGCTGTACGCCGCGATTGCCGAGCCGGTGGACGCCGAGTTGGATGTGGCGCGGGCGTCGTTCCGCAAGGTGCTCGCCGCCGAGTTCGCCACGCTGATCGCGGCGGCGCTCGCGCGCGGGCAACTGCCCGAGCAGGACGTCCCGCTCGCCGCCGCGGCGCTGCTCGGCCTTTTGGCCGAAGGATTGCTCGGTCCGCAGGCGCCCGCGGCCGCGGGCCGCGAGCGCGAGCTTGCGCAGTCGCTGACCTTGATCGCGCTGCGCGCGTTCGGCGTCGCCGATGCGCGCGCCCGCGGCCTTGTGGTGCAGACGACGATGCCGGCCGCTTAGCTGCCGGCGGCCTGGGCGTTGATCATGGCGAAATAGGCGGCGTCGACCTTGCCGATGATGCCGTAGGACGAAGCCGGGCCGTTATACGGCATGGTGTTGCCGATCTTGATCCGGCTATCGCCGGCGCCCGGCCCGTATTGGCCCGCCGCATGGGCCAATCCGCCGGCAAACGATGAGGCCGACCGCCGACAGGCCGACTGACATGGCTTGCTGCACCGTCATTCCAATCCCCCTTGGCTTGTCTGTTGCGACGTTGAAGCGTGGTTCGACGGTGCAGAGATTTCTTCAGCGGCTGCGGCCGGGCCGCAATCGAGCGCGCAGCCAGGCGGCGAGCGGGCCGAGCGAGCCGACCACGCCGCGCGGCATCGCGTACATGAACAACAGCATCGCCAGTCCGTAGATCGCCCATGGCGCCGCGTCGGAAATGTCGTTGGCGAAGTTTGGCACGAACTCGATGAAGAAGCCGCCGACGATGGCACCGCCGATGGTGGCGATGCCGCCGACCGCCGAGCCGACCAGGAACGACACCGACAGGAACAGGCTGAAACTCTCCGGCGCCACGAAGCCGACCACGATCGCCGAAAGCGCGCCGGCGACGGCGGTGAACAAGGTCGAGGTGCCGAACGCCAAGGTCTTGTAGCGCGCGGTATCGATGCCCATCGCCGCCGCCGCGATCGGATGGTCGCGGATCGCCATCCAGGCACGGCCGGTGCGGCCGTTGAGCAGGTTGGCGGCGATGCGGATGGCGACCAATAAAACGACAAAGACGAACAGATAGAGCCAGCGGTCGCGGTCGATGCCGAGCCCGGGCGGCGGCGACGGCTTGGCGAGATTGAGACCCTGATTGCCGCCGGTCCAGGAAAAATATTTCAGCGTCTGCGGGGTCGCGACCGCCATGGCGAGCGTGACCAGCGCCAGATAGGGACCTTCGAAGCGCAGGGCCGGCAAGCCGAACAGCAGGCCGAGTGCGAACCCGACCAGGGCGGCCGGCGGCAGCGTTGCCCAATACGGCACGCCGTAGCGATGCATCAGCACGGCGGCGGTGTAGGCGCCGGCAGCAAAAAAGCCGCCGTGGCCGAGCGAGATCTGGCCGTTATAGCCGGTGAGGATGTTCAGCCCGAGCACGGCGATGGCGTAGATCATCACCTGCGTGAGTTCGAAGACCTGATAATTGCTCAAGCCGAACGGCAGCGCCGCGGCCAGCACGATCAACGCGGCGACGGCAAACCGTCGCCACGCGCCGATGCGCGGTGCGGCGCGGCCGCCGGCGGCGAGCTTTTCCGGAGCTGTCGCGGCGGTGCCATCGTTCATGATCACACCCGCCGCACCATCGCGGTGCCGAACAGGCCGTTCGGCCGGAATACCAGCACCACAATGATCAGGACGAGCGCGATCGTCAGCTTGAGCTGGCTCGCGATCAAATAGGTGCCGACCAGATTTTCGGTAACGCCGACGATCAAGCCGCCGACCACGGCGCCGACCGGGCTGGTGATGCCGCCAAGGAGCGCGCCGGTGAAGGCATAGAGCAGCACGCCGCCCATCATGTTGGGATCGAGGAACAGGATCGGCGCCACCATGATGCCGGCAGTGGCGCCGATAGCGGCAGCAAGCCCCCAGCCGATGGCGAGCATGCGGCCGACACGAATGCCGCACAGCCGCGCCGACGCCGGATTTTGCGCCGCCGCGCGCATCGCCAGGCCCGTCGCGGTGAAGCGGAAGAACACGAACAACAGCGCGAGCATGACGAGCGTCACGGCGATGACGCCGAGGTCGCGGGTCGTTAGGAGCGCGCCCAACAGCGGCCGGTCCGGGAATGGGCTCGGAAATTCCTGCAGCGTGTAGGTGAAGAGCCAGCCCGCCAGCGCGTTGAAGATCAGCAACAGTCCGATGGTCACGACGACCGCGGCCAGAACCGGCGCGTTCTCGACCGGCCGGATGACGATCCGCTCGATCACCATGCCGCCGATGAACGAAACGATCAGCGTCAGCACAAAGGCGGCCCAGAACGGCACGGCCGCATTGACCAGCATCCAGGCGATGTAGGTGGAAAACATCGCCATCTCGCCTTGCGCGAAATTGATCAGGTCCGTGGCGCGGTAGATCATCACCAGCGCCAGCGCCAGGCTCGCATAAATGGCGCCCGACGCCAGTCCGGAACACACTTGTTGCAGGAAAAGGTGCATGGGCGCTCGTCAGTAGCCGAGATAGGAGCGGCGAATCTGCGGATCGTCGGCCAGCGCCTTGGCGCTGCCCGAAGCGACCACGTAACCGGTCTCGATCAGATAAGCGTTGTCGGCGAGTTCCAGCGCCAGGCCGGCGTTCTGCTCGACCAACAGCACGCTGACCCGTTGTTCGCGGCGGATGCGCTCGATGATGGCGAAGATGGCTTCGACGACGCGCGGGGCGAGGCCGAACGACGGCTCGTCGAGCACCAGGAGCCGCGGCGCCATCATCAGGGCGCGGGCGATCGCCAGCATCTGCTGCTCGCCGCCCGACAGCGCGCCGGCTTGCTGGCGCCGCCGGTCGGCGAGAAGCGGAAAATAGCCGTACATGCGCGCCATGGCGTCGTGCGGCTTGCCGGCCCGCGTATAGGCGCCGAGGCGGAGGTTTTCTTCAACGGTGAGGCCGACGAACGTGCCGCGCCCTTCCGGCACGTGCGCGATGCCCAGGGCGGCGATCGCTTCGGTCGAGCGCCGCTGCAGCCGCTCGCCGGCAAAAACGATGTCGCCTTCGCTGCGCACCATGCCGCACACCGCGCGCAAGGTGGTGGTCTTGCCGGCGCCGTTGGCGCCGAGGAGCACGGTCATGCCGCCGTCCTCGACTGCCACGTCGATGCCGTGCAGCGCCTCCAACGCGCCGTAAAAGGCCTTGACCCCGCGCAATTGCAGGATCGGAGCCATCAGTGCCGCGTCCCCAGATAAGCTTCGCTCACGGCCGGCACGCCGCGCACCGCCTCGGGCGTGCCGTCGGCGATGACGCGGCCGAAATTGAGCACGACGACCTGGTCGGACAAGCTCATCACCAGGCCCATGTGGTGCTCGACCAAGAGCACGGTGGTTGCGAGCTGGTCGCGGATCGAGCGAATGAGCGCGCCGAGCTGCGCCACTTCTTCCTGATTGAGCCCGCCGGCCGGCTCGTCGAGCAGGACGAGCGAAGGTCTTGTCGCCAGCGCGCGGGCCAGTTCGACGCGCTTGCGCTGGGCAAACGTCAGGCTCGCCGCCGGCCGCGCCGCCGCGCCGTCGAGCTCGACGAAGGCGAGCATGGCCCGCGCGGCGCGGTCGAGCTCATGCTCTTCGCGGCGCGAGCCGGGGAACGTGAACGCATCGGCGAGCGGGCCGTTGCGGCCGCGGGAATGACCGCCGATCTTGACGTTGTCGAGCACCGACAGGGAATCGAACAAGGTCGGGCTCTGAAAGGTGCGGCCTATCCCCAATGCGGCGATGGCGGACGGCGCGCAGTCGTTGAGCGAGCGGCCATTGAGGCGAATGTCGCCGTGCGCGGGGCGATAGAGCCGGCTCAGGCAGTTGAACAACGTGGTCTTGCCGGCGCCGTTCGGGCCGATCAATCCGGCGATCCGGCCGTCGGCGACCGAGAACGTGACGCCGTCGAGCGCGACGATGCCGCCGAAGCGCATGGTCACGTCGACGACTTCGAGCAGTGGCGCCGGCGCGCCGCCTTGCGCCGCCGCCGTTTGCCGCAACGGCATGTCGCTCATGCGCAGGCAATCGCCATGGCCATCCTCTCCTGCCCGCGTTCCCCCTGCTGTCTCTTGCTGCGACAAGAGGCCGTTTGCGCTCCGGCTTGCGGCCGCCGGTTCAACCCGATGATGAGCAGCGTGACACGCCCGCCATTCGCGCGTCAACGACGTGCGGCAGCACGCCACGCGGCAGTGCGGCTAGAGCAGATCCCGCTCATGTGGCGCCACTTCCCCGTCATGCGCGGGCTTGACCCGCGCATCCATGCGGCCCCGACGCAGCATGGATTGCCGGGTCAAGCCCGGCAATGACGAACCGAGGAGTCGCGATTCGATCGGAGCGGAACATGCGCTAGTTCAGTGCGACATCAGCGTCGGCACGGTCATCGAGCGCAGGATGCTGCGGGTGACGCCGCCGAGCACGAATTCGCGCAAGCGCGAATGGCCGTAGCCGCCCATGACCAGGAAATCGGCGCTGACATCGGCGGCGTGCGATAAAAGCGCGTCGGCGACGTCGATGTCGCCGCGGCTGAGGCGTTTGACGTCGACGTCGAGGCCGTGGCGGGCGAGATGCTGGCCCATGTCGGCGCCGGCAATCTCGTCCTGCTTGCCGGGCTCGTTGGCGATGATCACCACCTCGACGGCGCCGGCGCGTTCGAGCAGCGGCATGGCGTCGGCGATGGCGCGCGCCGCGGCCCGGCTGCCGTCCCAGCACACCATGACCCGGTCGAGCTTGAGCGGCGCCTTCTGGATATAGGGCACCACGATCACCGGCCGACCGGATTCGAACAGCGCGCTCTCGGCGATCAATGCCTCGACCGTTTCCTTATTGGGCTCGGCCTGGCCGACGACGACGAGATCGAAGCGCCGCGCGATCAGGCCGAATTGCTCGCCGGCGCCGGCGAAGCTCGCGGCAAGCTTGACCGGCTCGGCGGCGATGCCCGCCCGCGAGGCGGCTGCGGCAAAATGGTCGAGCGCGGCCTTGGCGGCGGCCTCGCTGTCGCGCTGCTGCGTCTCGATGACTTCGGGCGGGATATAGCCCGTGGCCGCGACCGGGACGACGGCGTCGTACAGGAAAGCGAGGCCGGTCAAATGCGCATCGAGCGCCGCGGCGACGGAGACGGCATAATCGCCGGCGTAACTGCCGCCTTCGCCGACGCTCAGATTGACCACGATGTCCTTGATCATTGCGGCGTCTCCCTTAAGTCTGCGGCGGCCTACTGCGGTCTCATTCTATGTCACGCGACGGTCATTGACGCAGATCAAGCGCGTCGCCGCCGCCTACTTCTTCTTGCTCGCGCCGTCGGCGTCGAATTGACTGATATAGGCCCACAGATCGGCGATTTTCTTGTCATCCTTGATGCCGGCGAACGGCATTTTGGTGCCCTTCACCATGGCCTGCGGGTCGTGGATGTACGCTTTGAACGTGGCCTCGTTCCAGACCATGCCGGAGTTCTTCATCGCCTGCGAATACGGGTAGTCGGGAAGGCTGCCGGCCTTGCGGCCGTCGAGCCCGTTGAGCTCGGGCCCGAGCATGTTTTCGGCGTTGTCGCCGACCTGGTGGCAGGGCCGGCATACGGCAAAATCGCGCTCGCCGTCGGCGACGTTCTGCGCGAGGGCCGTACCGGCCGACGCTACCAATACGACGGCCCCGACAATCAATGGTCTCATTGTTGCGTTCCCTGTCGGCGGTCTGCCGACCCGTTCAAGCGAGCCCGCCTTCCCCTGTCAACGGCCAAATTGCCGGCAGACGACGCCGAGCCGGGGCATTTGATCGTTTGCCGCCAGAACAGAATTTTCGCGCTATAATGAACGCTGTTGGTTGCCGCTCAACACCCGGAGCAACACATGCCGGTCGCCATGCCCTTGCCCGACGATGCCGTGCTCGAGCGCCGCGCCGAGATCGTGGCGGCGCTGTGCGGCATCGTTCCCGGCGAAGGCGTCATCGCATCCGAGCAGGCGATGCGGCCGTTCGAAAGCGACGGGCTCACCGCCTATCGACAGCTGCCGATGGTCGTGGTGCTGCCGGAGACCACCGCGCAGGTCGCCGGCGTACTCGGCTATTGCCACCGCGCCGGCATCAAGGTCGTGCCGCGCGGCGCCGGCACCTCGCTGTCGGGCGGCGCGCTGCCGCTCGGCGACGGCGTCCTTCTCGGCATGGCCAAGTTCAACCGCATCCGCGACATCGATTTCGACAATCGCGTGGCCGTGGTCGAGCCCGGCGTCACCAATCTCGCGGTGTCGCAGGCGGTGGAGCCTGCCGGCTTCTATTACGCGCCCGACCCCTCGTCGCAGATCGCCTGCACCATCGGCGGCAACGTGGCGGAAAATTCCGGCGGCGTGCACTGCCTCAAATACGGCGTCACCACCAACAACGTGCTCGGCTGCGAATTGGTGCTGATGACCGGCGAAGTCTTGCGCCTCGGCGGCAAGCATCTGGATTCCGGCGGCTACGACCTGCTCGGCATCGTCACCGGCTCGGAAGGTTTGCTCGGCGTGGTGACGGAGGTGACGGTGCGGATTTTGAAGAAGCCGCAGACCGCGCGCGCCGCCTTGATCGGCTTTCCGACATCCGAGGACGCCGGCGATTGCGTCGCCCGCATCATCGGCTCGGGCATCATCCCGGGCGGCATGGAGATGATGGACGGCCCGGCCATCAAGGCTGCGGAGGATTTCGTCCATGCCGGCTATCCGCTCGACGTCGAGGCGCTGTTGATCGTCGATCTCGACGGCCCGGGCGCCGAGGTGGATCATCTGCTCGAGCGGGTGCAGGAGATCGCGCGCGGCTGCCGCGCGGTGACCTGCCGGCTGTCCAACTCGGAAGAGGAGCGGCTGTTGTTCTGGGCCGGCCGCAAGGCGGCGTTCCCGGCGGTGGGCCGCATCTCGCCGGATTATTACTGCATGGACGGCACCATTCCGCGCGCCAGGCTGCCGCTCGTGCTCAAGCGCATGCAGGAGCTGTCGCGGCAATACGGCCTGCGCGTCGCCAACGTGTTTCATGCCGGCGACGGCAACCTGCATCCGCTCATTCTCTACGACGCCAACAAACCCGGCGAGCTCCAGCGCGCCGAAGAATTCGGCGCCGATATTTTGCGGCTGTGCGTCGAGGTCGGCGGCGTGCTCACCGGCGAGCATGGCGTCGGCGTGGAAAA
>JASHQS010000043.1 GCA_030038995.1 Xanthobacteraceae bacterium | reverse complement strand
GGTGGATAAAGGGACGCTGATCGCGCGGCTCGACGATTCCGATTACCGCCAGCAGGTGGCAGTCAACGAGGCGGCCCTTGAGATGCAGAACCGCCAGCTCGCCGCCGCGGAGAAGAATCTCGCGGCGACCCAGCGTACCGTCGAGTATAGCGCCGCCGATCTCGAGTTCCGGGGCGCGGAATACAAACGCGCTGATTTTCTGTTGAAGCAAGGCGCCGGCACCGTCGAGGCGCGCGACCAGACCTACGCCGCATGGCAGCAAGCGGTCGCCGCGCACCAGCGTGATCAGGCCCTGGAAAACGCCGCCCAGCGTCAGGTCGAACTCTCCCACGCGAGCATCCACAATGCGGAGGAGACGCTCAAGCTGTCGCAGATCATCCTCGGCTATACGGTCCTGCATGCGCCGTTCTCCGGCGTCATTCAAGTGCGCCAAGCCGAGCTCGGCGAGATCATGGTGCCGGGAACGCCGGTGGTCACGCTCGCCGATCTCGATCACGTCTGGCTGCGCGCCTACATCAACGAGACCGATATCGGCAAGGTTCGCTACGGCGCGGCAGCCGCCGTCACGACCGATACGTATCCGGGCAAGACCTACAAGGGACGCGTCTCGTTCATTTCGGCGAACGCCGAGTTCACGCCGAAAAGCGTGGAGACCCACGCGGAGCGGGTCACGCTGGTCTATCGCATCCGCATCGATATCGACAATCCATCGCACGAGTTGGTGCCCGGCATGCCGGCGGACGCGGTGCTGCAGGCGCTCCCGGCGGGTCAACGATGAATGCGGGGACGCCCATCGTTGCGGCCGAGGCGCTGACCAAGCGCTTTGCCGAAAGCGTCGCGGTGGATGGTCTGACTTTCAGCGTCGACCGCGGTGAGATTTTCGGGCTCGTCGGTCCCGACGGCGCCGGCAAGACCACCACCATGCGCATGCTCGCCGGCGTGCTGCCGCCGGATGCGGGCAGCATCGTCGTCGACAGTGTCGACGTGGTGGCCGATCCGGAAGGGGCCAAGCAGCATATCAGCTACATGCCGCAACGGTTCGGCCTGTACGAGGACCTCACCGTCGACGAAAACATCCGCTTCTACGCTGATTTGTTCGAGGTGCCCAGCGCGCTGCGCGAGGAGCGGGCGACGAGGCTGTTGGCTGCTTCCGGAATGAGCCAGTTTCGCGCGCGGCTCGCGGGGCAGCTCTCGGGCGGCATGAAGCAGAAACTCGGCCTCACCTGCGCGCTCGTCCACACGCCGCAGGTTTTGCTGCTGGACGAACCGACCACCGGCGTCGATCCGGTCTCGCGCCGCGATTTCTGGCGCATCCTGTACGGCTTACGCGAAGAAGGCGTGACCATCCTGATCAGCACCGCCTATCTCGACGAGGCCGAGCGCTGCAACCGTTTGGCGCTGCTGTATGGCGGCCGCGTGCTTTATTGCGACACGCCGGTCGCGCTGAAGCGGCACATGCCGGGAGCGCTGATCGTCATAACGTCGTCCGCCGGCCGCGACGCGCGGGCGGCGATCGCCAGGCTTGCCGGCGTTAGCAACGTCGTTCTGGTCGGCGACGGTGTTCACGCCGTCGTTGACGATTCGCGCTTGCGAATCCCCGAGCTGCGCCAGGCTCTCGAAGGCGTCAACGTTCCGTTTGCCAATATCGCTGTCGGCGAGCCAAGCATCGAGGACGTGTTCATGGCGCTGCTTGATGACCCGGAGGCGCCGCGATGAACGCCGGCCAACCCGCCGAGCCGCGGATCATTGCCGAAGATCTCGTCAAGCGCTTCGGCAGCTTCGTCGCCGTCGATCATGTGAGTTTCCGCGTCGGCCGCGGCGAAATTTTCGGCTTTCTCGGCCCGAATGGCGCCGGCAAATCGACCATCATCCGCATCCTGTGCGGCCTGCTGCGCCCGAGTGCCGGCCGCGCACTGGTCGCCGGCATCGACGTCGCACGGGATGCGGAGCGGGTACGCGAGCGCATCGGCTACATGTCGCAGAAATTTTCGCTCTATCGCGATCTCGACGTCGAGGAAAATCTCAAGTTCTTCGGCGGCATCTACCGCGTGCCGCGCGCCGAGCTCGGCGAGCGCATTCGCTTTGCCATCGACATGGCCGGCCTCGGCGGCCGCGAGCATGCCCTGGTGTCGAACCTTGCCGGCGGCTGGCAGCAACGATTGGCGCTGGGCTGCGCGGTGCTGCATCGGCCCCCGATTCTCTTCCTCGACGAGCCGACGTCGGGGGTCGAGCCGGCGTCTCGGCGCCGGTTCTGGGATCTCATCCATGCGCTCGCCGCCGACGGCGTCAGCGTCCTGGTCTCTACCCATTATATGGACGAGGCCGAATACTGCCATCGCGCCGCCTTGATCAACCAGGGCCGGCTGATCGCGGTCGGCAGCCCTGAGGAGCTCAAAAACACCGCGCTCGGCGGCGACCTCTTGCTGCTCGAGTGCGAGATGCTTGGGCCGACGCTCGCCGCTCTACAGAGCGCGCCCGGCGTTCTCGATTGCTCGGTGTTCGGCAACTCGCTTCACGTATTGGTCGGCAGCGCCGAGCGCAGCCTGCGCGAGCTGCCGGACTATCTCGCACAAAGGCGGCTGCCGCCGACACGGCTGGTGCGGATTCAGCCGTCGCTCGAAGACGTTTTCGTGCAGCTCATCGCCGTCGATTCGGCGAAGCGGAGGGCGGCATGAGGTGGCGCCGGCTCAAGGCCATCGCTGTCAAGGAGGTTTTGCAGATCTGGCGCGACCCGCGCAGTCTGATGATTGCGCTGTTGCTGCCCTTCACCCAGATGTTTCTGCTCGGCTACGGCGTCAATCTCGACCTCAAGCACCTGCCGGTCTGCACGTTCGATCGCGAGGGCAGCCAGCTCAGCCAGGCGCTGTTCAAGCATTTCCAGGCCTCGCAATATTTCACGATCGCGCGCAATGTCACGAGCTATGCGGAATTGACCGCGGCTATCGATGATGCGACCTGCGGCTTTGCCATCGTCGTGCCGCCGGATTTTTCCGAGCGCCTGAACGACACCGGTAGCGCGCCGGTACAGGCCATTCTCGACGCCAGCGACGACAACACGGCGAATCTCGCGCTCGGTTATGCCACCGCGGTGGTGGCGGGATATTCGGCCGACGTGCAGCTGCATTGGTTCGACCGCCAGGGCCGGCCGCTGCAGCAGATCGAGCCAATGACGGTGCAGTCGCGCGTCTGGTTCAATGAGGATCTGGAAAGCCGCAATTTCATTATTCCCGGTCTGGTCGCCGTCATCATGGCGCTGGTCGGCGCGCAGCTCACTTCGCTTACGATCTCGCGCGAGCGGGAGCGCGGCACCATGGAGCTTTTGGTTTCCACGCCGGTCAAGCCGGTCGAGCTGATGTTCGGCAAGCTCGCGCCATATCTGGTTCTGGGTTGGCTCGACGCCGCGTTCTGTCTCGTCATCGCGGCCTTATGGTTTGCGGTGCCGTTCCGCGGCACGCTTGTCGCGCTGTTCCTCACGACGACGCTGTTTCTCGTAGCCGTTTTGAGCATCGGTTATCTACTCTCCGTGCTTATCCGCAGCCAGGTCGGCGCCAGCCAAATCGCGCTCGTCGTCACAATGCTGCCGACGGTGCTGTTGTCCGGTTACGTCTTTCCCATCGACCAGATGCCGACGGTCGTCCAGGACATCACCTATCTGTTGTATTCACGTTACTACGTGACGATCCTCAAAGCTGTTTTTCTCAAAGGATCGGGAATTCTGGAGCTGATGACGCCGATCTTGTTCCTGGCCGTCTATGCGTCGGCCGTGATGATTCTGGCCGCGCGCTCGTTCCGCAAGCGCTTGGATTGATCCCATGTTCGAGCGAATCATCGCCATCATCATCAAGGAGTTCATCGAGCTGCGGCGCGACAATTCGGCTCGCTTCCGACTGATCGTCCCGACCATCCTGCAGATGCTGCTGTTCGGTTACGCGGCGACCTATGAGGTCTACCACGTATCGACCGCGGTTCTTGACCTCGACCATTCGCAGGAAAGCCGTGAGCTGCTGTCGCACTTCACTGCAAGCAATCGATTTGATGTGGTCGAAGAGGCGCGCTCGCAGCGCGACATCACCGCCGCGATCGACCGCAGCGACGCGGCCGTGGCACTCGTCATTCATGCGGGCTTTGCCGAGCTTTTGCGCAAGGGCCGGAGCGCACCGCTGCAGGTCATCGTCGACGGCACCAATTCCAACACCGCGCTGATCGCGCTCGGTTACGTCAACGCCATCGCGGCGAATTTCGCCAAGGACTACGCAACCGACCTGGCGCAAAGGATTTCGGGCACGGCGGGAGCGCGGCAGGTCCAGGTCGTGCTCGAGCAGCGGCCTTGGTTCAACCCGGATCTGAATGGTCGCTGGTTCTTCGTGCCGGGCCTGATCGGCACCTTGACGCTCGTGATCGTCGTCAATCTCACGGCGTTTGCCATCGTACGCGAGCGCGAGGTCGGAACACTTGAACAGATCATGGTCAGCCCGATCCGTCCCGTGGAGTTCATCCTGGGCAAGACCGTGCCATTCTTCGTTATCGGTCTTTTCCAAGTGGCGCTGATCGTCGCCGTCGGTACGTTGTGGTTTCAGGTCCCGTTTGCCGGAAATCCGCTCGTACTGGTGCTCGGCAGCGTGCTGTTCCTGCTCAGTACGTTGGCGCTTGGGCTCTTGATCTCGACGCTGTGCTCGACCCAACAGCAGGCGTTTTCCCTGAATTTCTTCATCCTCAATCCATTTTTCATCCTCTCCGGCTTCAGCTTTCCCATTTCCAGCATGCCGCAGGTGCTGCAGTGGCTGACCTACGTCAATCCGTTACGCTACTATCTTGTCGTCATTCGCGGCACTTTCCTCAAAGGCGTCGGTCTCGGCGTCCTGTGGCCTGAACTCGCCGCCATGGCCGCCATTGCGCTGATCCTGCTCGCCACGAGTATCCTTCGCTTCCGCAAATCGCTCGAATAGGCCTTCGGGTGGAGACGCATGCAACGCTTGCCGCCGACGCCCAAAAACGTGGCGATGCCGAGGCACATGAATTTTGGAGATGCGTCAAGGCGGCTCTTGGTCCGCGTAAAAAATTGAAATCGAGGCAGCACCGGCCTTCGCGAGCCTGCGCGGCCGCAAAAGATAAACGGCGTGACTTTGACCTGAATCAAAGCGCCCCGGCTCCCAGTGCGAAAAATGGCACTCCAAGCGGGCGTAGGTTCCGCGGAATGAGTCGCTTCCCACGCGGCCCATTTGGAAGAACGCCGACGCATGGAGGGCTGCCATGAGTGCGTTGAGTTGGAATGGCAATGGATTGCAGACGAAGCTGCTATGGGGTGCGATTGCCACGCTCGGCGCCGTTGCGCTCGGCATCGTTGCGTTGAGCCGCGGCGAGACCGTCAATGCAGCATGGCTCGTGATTGCGGCGGTGTGCATCTACTTCGTCGCCTATCGCTATTACGCGCTGTTCATTGCCAGCAAGGTCTTGGGCGTCGATCCGAAGCGGCCGACGCCCGCCGTCCGGCACAACGACGGCCTCGATTACGTGCCGACCAACGAATACGTGCTGTTCGGCCACCATTTTGCGGCAATTGCCGGAGCGGGCCCGCTGGTCGGTCCTGTGCTGGCGGCGCAGATGGGTTATCTGCCGGGTACATTGTGGATCCTCGCCGGCGTGGTTCTCGCCGGCGCCGTCCAAGACATGACAGTGCTGTTCCTCTCGACTCGGCGTGACGGCCGCTCGCTCGGCGACATGGTGCGTTCGGAAATGGGACCGGTCGCCAGCACGATCGCCGGCATCGGCATTCTGCTGATCTGCATCATCATCTTGGCCGTGCTGGCGCTGGTCGTGGTGCAGGCGCTCAACGGCAGCCCCTGGGGCACGTTCACGGTGTTCTGCACGGTGCCAATCGCGCTGATCATGGGCGTCTACGGCCGCTACATCCGTCGCGGCCGCGTCGCCGAAATGTCGCTGATCGGCTTCGTGCTGCTGATGGCGGCGCTGATTTACGGCCAGACCGTGTCGCAGACGCCGGCGCTCGCGGCCTACTTCAATTTGAGCGGCCCGTCGCTGGCGTTGATCATCATCGGTTACGGCTTCGTCGCCTCGGTGCTGCCGGTATGGCTGTTGCTGGCGCCGCGCGATTATCTGTCGACGTTCATGAAAATCGGCGTGGTTACGCTGCTGGCGCTGGCGATCATCATCGTGCGTCCGGACCTGCAGATGCCGGCCCTGACCAAATTCGTCGACGGCACCGGACCGGTCTGGGCCGGCAGCCTGTTCCCGTTCCTGTTCATCACAATCGCCTGCGGCTCGGTGTCCGGCTGGCACGCGCTGATCGCGTCGGGCACCACGCCGAAAATGATCGAGAACGAAAAGCAACTTCCGTTCATCGGTTACGGCGCCATGCTGATGGAATCCTTCGTCGCCATCATGGCCATGGTCGCCGCCTGCGTTCTGCATCCGGGCGTCTACTTCGCCATGAACACCTCGGCGGGACTGATCGGCACCACGGCGGCCCAAGCTGCGCAGGCGGTGTCCAACATGGGCTTCGTGGTGACTCCCGATCAGTTGACGCAGGTGGCTCATGACGTCGGTGAAATCACCATCCTGTCGCGTACTGGCGGGGCGCCGACGCTCGCGGTGGGCATGTCACAGATCCTGTCGGGCCTGTTCGGTGGTCAGGCGCTCACTGCCATCTGGTACCATTTCGCCATCCTGTTCGAGGCGCTGTTCATCCTGACGACCGTCGATGCCGGCACGCGCGTGTTGCGCTTCATGATCCAGGAGCTGGTCGGTAACGCCATTCCGGCGTTCAAGGAAACCAAATCCTGGACCAACAACATCATCGGTTCGGCTGTGGCCTGCGTATTGTGGGGCTACATTCTCTATCAAGGCGTGATCGATCCTTATGGCGGCATCTGGACGATGTGGCCGCTGTTCGGCACCTCGAATCAGATGCTGGCGGCGATCGCGCTCGTGCTGTGCACTGTGGTGCTGTTCAAAATGAAGCACGAAAAATTCGCCTGGGTGACAATTTTGCCGGCCACCTGGCTCGTGCTGTGCACCGTGACCGCGGGCTTGGAGAAGGTGTTCGACCCCGATCCCGCCATAGGCTTCATCGCTCACGCCCGGCATCTGTCAAGCGCCATTGCGGCAGGTCAGGTTCTGGTGCCAGCGCGTTCCTTGGGCGAGATGAGCCGGTTGGTGTTCAACGACTACTTGGACGCCACGCTGGCCGCGCTGTTCGCCGCCGTGGTCGTTTCGATGGTGGTCTACGGCATCATCAGCATCCGCAAGGCGCTCGGCGCCCCGAAGGCAACCGCCATCGAGATCGAATTCGCCGGCGCCGCGGCGGTTGGAGGAAGCCGTGCCTGACCTGCTCACCGCCAAGTTCGCAGAATGGAAGGAGCGCAGCCAGGCCGTGAAAACGTGGAGCGTGCGTGCCGCGCGGTTGATGATCGGCGTACCCGATTACGACACCTACGTGCGGCACCGCCAAGAGAATCATCCCGGACTTCCGATCATGACCTATGAAGAGTTTTTCGCGGAGCGTCAGGAAGCCCGGTACGCCGTCGGCAAGGGCCGCTTCCGCGGCTGCTGCTGAGCGAGCGGGCGGTGCGCGTTCCTTGCCCCGCCCGTTCACGCTGTCGAAGTGAAATTGAGCCGAATGGGTCGAAGGGGCTTTCACATGGAACGCGAAACGTTACATCGCATGCTGCGCGATATGCTGCTCTGCCGCGCCTTCGAGGAGCGCGCCGCCGAAGAATATAGCAAAGGCAATATCGTCGGCTTCCTGCATCTGTATCCCGGCGAGGAAGCTGTCGCTGCCGGCGTGATCAACGCCGCCGGGCCGTCGGATTACATCGTCAGCAACTATCGTGAGCACGGCCATGCGCTGGTGCGCGGCACGCCGGCGCGCGAGGTCATGGCCGAGCTGTTCGGCAAGGCGACCGGCATGAGCCGCGGCATGGGCGGCTCCATGCACATGTTCGATCCCGAACGCCGCTTCATGGGCGGCTACGCCATCGTCGGCCAGACTTGTCCGATCGCCGTCGGCATCGCCTACGCGGTCGCCATGCGCGGCCTGCCGGAAGTCGTGATCTGCTTCCTCGGCGACGGCGCGGTGAATCAGGGCACCTTCCACGAGTCGCTCAACATGGCGTCGCTGTGGCGGCTGCCGGTGCTGTTCGTCTGCGAGAACAATCATTATGCGATCGGCACCGAGATTCACCGGCATTCGGCGGTGCCGGAAGTGTTCAAGCGCGTCGCCGCCTACAACATCCCGGCGGAAAAGATCGACGGCATGGACGTTCTGAAGGTCCACGAGGCGACCAAGCATGCGCTGGAGCGCATCAGGCGCGGCGGCGGGCCGCAATTCATCGAATGCGAGACCTACCGCTATCGCGGCCATTCGATGGCCGATCCGGGCACCTATCGGCCAGCGGTCGAGCTCAAGGCCTATCAGAGCTGGGATCCGATCGCCGCGGCCATTCGCGACGTCGAGTTCAAATATCCGACGCCGGAAGAGCTTGCGGAAGTAGGCTCCGACAACGTCAAGCTTTTTGTCGACCACCTGATCGACGGCGAGCATCTCGCCGCAGCCGACGTCGAGGAAATGAAGCAGGATGTTCAGAAGATCGTGGACGACGCCGTGCAGTTCGCGCTGCAAAGCGCAAAGCCCACCATGGACTCGGCCATGGATTATCTGAACCATGCCCACCGGCACGAAGTACTGATGTAGGAGAGCACCATGTCGCAGGAATTGCTCTATTGGCAGGCGCTCAACCGCGCCATGGACCATGAAATGGCGGCCGACGATTCGGTGTTCACGTTGGGCGAGGACGTCGGCCTGTACGGCGGCAGCTACCGCGTCACCGAAGGGCTTTATGCCAAATATGGCGAATGGCGGGTGCGCGACACGCCGATCTCGGAAAACGGCTTCACCGGTCTCGGCGTCGGCGCCGCGCTGGTCGGCATGCGGCCGGTGGTCGAGATCATGACCATCAATTTCATGCTCCTGGCGCTCGATTCGATCGTCAACGGCGCCGCGAAAATTCCGCTGATGTCCGGCGGGCGATTGAAGGTGCCGCTCGTGGTGCGCGTGCCGGGCGGCATTGCCCGCCAACTGGCGGCACAGCACGCGCAAAGGCTCGAGCACACGCTGATGAACGTCCCTGGCCTGCGCATCGCCGTGCCATCGACGCCGCAAGACGCTTATTGGCAACTGCGCCAGGCCATCGCCAGCGACGATCCGATCATTCTGCTCGAGCACGAGCTTTTGTACTTCACGAAGGGACCAGTCGATTTCGCAGCCGAAGCACCGCCAATGCACCGTGCCATCGTGCGGCGCCAGGGCCGTGATGTGACGATCGTCAGCTATTCGCGGCATGCCGTGCTCGCGCAAGATGCAGCCAGCGAACTCGCCAAGGAGGGCATCGAGGCCGCGGTGATCGATCTGCGCAGCCTCAAGCCGGTCGATTGGGATACCTGCGCGGCGTCGGTCGAGAAAACGCATCGCCTGCTGGTCGTCGAGGAAGACTGCCGCTTCGCCGGAGCCGGGGCGGAGATTTCCGCCGCGCTGACCGAGCGCTGCTTCTATTCGCTCGATGCGCCGGTACAGCGCCTCGCCGGCCTCGATATTCCGACGCCGTACAACGGAGCGCTGGAAGCCGCGAGCATCCCGCAGATTGCGGACATCGTCGCCGCGGCGCGGCAATTGTGCCAAGCCGCGTCGGAATCCAAGGCGGCCTGATCATGAGCCAGCCCGTCACCATGCCGGCTTTGTCCGACACGATGAGCAACGGTCGGCTGGTGAAATGGATCAAAAAGCTCGGCGATTCCGTCCATAAGGGCGACGTCATCGCCGAGGTGGAAACCGACAAGGCGGTGATGGAGGTCGAAGCTTTTCAGGACGGCTATCTCAGCGGGCCTCTCGTTGAAGAAGGCATCGAGGCGCCGGTCGGGCAGATCATCGGCTACATTTCCACGAACCCGACCGGGATCGGTGCGGCCGCAAAGCCGGCGGCGCCGAGCGCGCCGCGCGGCGCCGATGGGGGACATCCGTCCGACAAGCCCGCTATCGCGGCGTCTCCGGTATCGGCTGTGCTGGCGGCCTCGATGGCGGCATCACGGTCACCGTCAGCACGGCGCCATGTCGCATCGGCCGCTCCTGCGCGTGCCAATGCCGCACCATCATCGACGGCGCCCGAACCTGCCGTGCCGCAAACGCACCCCTCCAATCCAGCGGTGTTTGCTGCGATCGAGGCGGGCCCGCCATATCGGCTGGAGCGCGTCTCCAGTCTGCGCGAAGCAGTGGCGCGCAACATGATCGCCAGCGCTGCAGCGCCGATCTTCCGCGTCACAGCGCAGTTTTCGCTCGATCCGCTGCTGAGGGCAGCCCAAGAGCGGCAGCAATCGCTCACCCTGCTGCTGGCTCGCGCCTGTGCCTTGGCAATCGTCGCGCACCCTCTCTTCAATGCCGCCCACACGCCGGAAGGTTTGGCGCGGCGCGAACGGGTCGACATCGGCATCGCCGTCGACGACGGCCGGGGACTGATCACGCCGGTGCTGCGGGACGTCGCCAACAAGCCCATCACCGAGCTGTCGCGCGATTGGAGCAGTCTGCGCGACAAGGTCAAAAAACGTCGGCTTACGCCGACCGAATATAGCGGCGCCACCTTTTATCTAAGCAACCTGGGAACGTCGGCGGTCGTATATGCCTTCGATTCCATTGTCCCGATCGGCGCCGCGGCGATCCTTTCGGTGGCGACGTCGCGCCCGGAGGGTACGCTCTGCACGCTTGCATGCGACCATCGCGTCGTGTTTGGCGCCGACGCCGCCCGCTTTCTCGAAACACTGGCGCAACAGCTCAAAGATCCAATCAAACTTTTGGCATGGCAGGCGCGACAATGAGCAACGATTTTCCAGCGCGGCGCAGCGAGCTGCAGGCGGCCCGGCCGCGATGTACGCCGGCGATGCCCTGACCGCCCTGGAGGAGTTCGAAGGCGCGCACAAATAGGTGCGACGGTGCCCGCAACCTGCGGGCGTGCGTCATCGGCTGAGCTAAACTCAAGCAGCAATCGGGGATTTGGGATGCAGCGATTTCGTCTTGTTGGGCTTGCGGCCGTTTTCGGCATCGCCGCGGCGTTCGTGACGCATGTGCTGGCGCAAACGCCCGCACCCGGCGCGCCCGGCGCCGGCCACGGCTTCCTGATCGATAAGCATGTCGCCGCGGGGCTGAATTGCGCCTCGTGTCACAGCGAAAGCCCGCCGGCCAAGCAACCGGATTCAGCGGTCTGCACCAAGTGTCACGGCAGCTACAAGGACGTCGCCGCCAAGACCGCCGCGGATCAACCCAATCCGCACGCCTCGCATCTCGGCGACATTCCGTGCACCAGCTGCCACAAGATTCATCAGGCTTCGGTGACGTATTGCGCGCAATGCCACAACTTCGATTTCAAGACGCCCTGAAGCTGCGACGCCTCGAAGCGACGCAAATTAATGATCCGGATTAATCTGAGGCTTGCCCGCCCTGCGAATGAGCGTCTGTTCGATTTCATGCAAACCGCCGTGATGTGGGGCAGTCCGGAAATGACCTGGCCCGCGTTGATGCCCGCGCGTGGCTGAAGCCCTCGAATGGATCAGCGGGCGACAGCAACCCATATAACGTGAGGCTCGATTCACCCGCAAACAGCGGACATCGCTAGGAGCGGTTATCATTTCCGCTAGGTGCCAAATCGAGCGGGACCCGGCGCTCCGACGGCCGGCAGTTCAATGGGATCGCCCGCAATCTTCTCGAAAGCATCGCGATCTATGATGTTCACATGCCGCCGGTCCCGCACCCTTATGATCCCGCGTGCAGTCAGGCTGCGAAATGCTCTACTGACTGCTGAGAGCGTCAGCCCGGTATATTCGCCAATATCTGATCGGTCCATGGGCAGAGTCACTTCAGTCGTTTGCTCGGCTCTGGCGTGTTGAAGTTGCTCGATCATTTGCACAAACATCGCGATTTTGGTGACCGCGCTTCTCTGGCTCAGTAAAAAAGCATGCCGCTGCGTCTGCCGCAGTTCATGGCACAGCTTGCAGATGACGTGAAATTCCAAACCAGCGTCCTTGGTGAGACGGCTGCGTAATGCGGTAATCGGAAGACGATACGCGGAAACAGGGGTTATAGCCGTGGTGGAGTTCGTATACCTTCCTTCTTCGGCGAGCCCGAATACGTCGTCAGTGAGTAAGAACGCGACCATATGGTCGCTGCCGTCGGGTGATTTCTGGTGCGCCGCAACAACGCCACTGATGATGTTAAAAACCGCGTTTGCGGGATCGTTTTGCCGATAGATATATTCACCCTTCTTGAATCGAACGATCGACGCCGTTACCGCAAGTCGGGCGCGCTCATCGTCCGTCAACAGTTGATGTATGCGGCCAGCGGATGAGGCCCAGGGGTCAGAAGCGCGGATGGCAGGTCCACGACCGCTTATCGAGTTTGGGTTTTTCGGCATCGTCTTTTGCGCCTTGCTGCGTCACAATAACAAAGTACTCCAAAAATGGCGGCAAAGTTTGATCCTGATCAAACTTTTGCATGATGAGCTGGTAGTGCGCTCGACTGGCGCGTGTTAGCGGCTAGGCGTTTCCTTCTCTGCCGAGATCGATCACATGAGCGATGCGAACGAATTCGGCAGCCGCAGAACGATACGCAGAAAGTCATGCAGGCTGGGATGCGCTTGATCGCCGGCTGGCAATCGGAGGGCTCGGGCGGTCAGCACGTGAGCTGATGCCTGTTTTGTGTCGTGAAGACGGTTCGCAGGCACAACGGGGTTTTCAATCGAATTTTGATTGCGCTTCCTTCGGCGTCATTGAACCGGATTAAGCACGTTCTGGCCCCGGTCAGTTTGGAGAAGGGGCAAGTACTTGCCCAAATAGATCAACCTCTCCGTCACGTCTATTTTATCAACAGAGGAATTGTATCTGTCGTCAAGACCATGTCTGACGGCCGCTCGGTTGAGATTGGCGCGATTGGCATCGAAGGCATGACAAGCGCGCTCACGCTCATGTGCTTCGAAAAGACGGTCCTGGAAGCCACCGTCCATATTCCCGGCTCGGCTTTCCGTATGAGTCGCGATGCTGCCCTGGAGGCGATGGACAACGATAAGGCATTTCGTCAGGCCGTCAGTGACCACGCCCGTTTTGCCCTCGGTCAACTTGGGCAAACTGCCGGCTGCAATCGGCTGCACCATCTTGAGGAGCGCTGTTGCCGGTGGCTCTTGATCGCCCATGACAGCACCCTGTCGGACACATTTCCGCTGACCCATGAACATCTTGCGATGATTCTTGGCTCGCAGCGGGCCGGGGTATCCATCGCCTTGAGCATGCTCAGGAAAGCCGGGCTGATCGAGCACAGGCGCGGTAATATAACCGTGATAGACCGGGCTGGTCTCGAAGATGCAGCTTGTGAATGCTATGCCGTAATGCGGAATGAATTGGAAAAGCTGTACGGGCCGCAAAAATAGGTCCTTGTGTTCGAAATCGGACAGAGCGCGGGCCCGCTTGGCGGGAAATTTGCGGGGTGTAGCCCTTGATCGTTGAGTGTGCGTGAGATGTCCTTCGCTGCCAAACCGACCGTCGATTCATTGAGCAGAATTGGCATTCCGACCGTCGGCAGTTCAATGGGATCCGCCCGCATTTTCTCGAAGGCGGCGCGGTCTGGCGCCTAGGTGTCTCCTGCACGTGCCGAGACCGACACATGAGTGATACGAGCGCGCGAGCGATTATCGAGCTGAACATCAGGCATTATCGAGACTTGTTGAAAACTGAGACGGACCCCGCAAAGCGCCGGACTATCGAGAGATTGCTCGTGGAAGAAGAAGCCAAATTGGCAAAGCTTCCAGCCGCGAAAAAAGGTAGTGCTTGAAATCGGATCACTCCTCGGGCCAAGAACGCCAATGCGTGGGTTCGACGAAGACAAATTTGCCCGTCTTGGCGTGAACCCGGCCGTCCTCGCTCCGCCGGCAAGGAAAGGCCGGCGCATAAACCTCATCCCTCGCGATCACGCTCTGCGGTGAAGGCAGGATTTCGCGTTTCACTGGCCGCTTGCACTGGGCTCGACCGGCGACCAGCGCCAGTCCTTCACTTCAGGCATGTCCTCGCCGTGCCGCCGGATGTAGGTTTTGTGCTCGATGAGCTTGTCGCGCAACGCCTGCTTTGCGTAGGCGGCCATATAGCCGAGTTGAGGAACGCGATCGATCACATCCGAGGCCAAATGAAACCGGTCGAGGTCGTTGCGGACAACCATGTCGAACGGGGTCGTCGTCGTGCCTTCTTCTTTATAACCGCGCACATGGAAATTCGGGTGATTGGTCCGCCGATAGGTCAATCGATGGATCAACCAAGGATAGCCATGATGGGCGAAGATCACCGGCTTATTCGTTGTAAAGAGCGCGTCAAAATCGTGGTCGGTTAGGCCGTGGGGATGCTCCTCGTGCGGCTGGAGCGTCATCAGATCCACCACGTTGACGACGCGAATCTTCAAGTTGGGAACGTGTTGTCGCAGGAGATCGACCGCCGCAAGGGTTTCCAGTGTCGGTACATCGCCGGCACATGCCATGACGACGTCGGGATCGGCGCCGCGATCGTTGCTGGCCCATTCCCACATGCCAATGCCTGCGGTGCAATGTTTGACCGCCTGGCCCATGGTCAGCCACTGCGGCGCCGGTTGCTTGCCGGCAACAATCACATTGATGCGATTCCAACTGCGAAGACAGTGGTCCGTAACGAAGAGCAATGAATTGGCGTCCGGCGGCAAATAGACGCGCACAATCTCCGCCTTCTTGTTGCAGACGTAATCGATGAAGCCCGGGTCCTGATGGCTGAATCCATTGTGATCTTGGCGCCACACATGCGAGGTAAGCAGATAGTTGAGCGACGGGATGGCACGGCGCCAGGGAATCTCGTTGCAAACTTTCAGCCACTTTGCGTGTTGATTGAACATCGAATCGACAATGTGAATAAAGGCTTCATAGCAATTGAAAAGGCCGTGCCGACCCGTCAGCAGATAGCCTTCCAGCCATCCTTGGCAGGTGTGTTCCGAGAGGATTTCCATGACCCTGCCGGTGGCGGCTAAATGGTCATCATACGGCAACGTCCGTGCATCCCAGGCGCGGTCGGTAGCCTCGAATACATGGGAAAGGCGGTTTGAGGCAGTCTCATCCGGTCCGAACAGGCGAAAATTGCGACGCGCTTCGCTCGCGCGAAGGAGGTCACGGAGAAATTGAGCCATCACGGCTGTCGCTTCGGCGTCATCATGTCCCGGCTTTTCGACCTTGATCGCGTAATTGGCGATGTCGGGAAGATCGAGTTCGTGCATCAGTAATCCGCCATTGGCGTGCGGATTGGCGCTCATCCGGCGTTCGCCCTTGGGAGCAAGCGCAGCAATCTCCGGCTTGAGGGCGCCATGTTGGTCGAACAGCTCGGCCGGCCGATAGCTCTTCATCCAACGTTCCAGCAGCTTTATGTGCTCCGGTTTCGTCGACATTTCGGCGAAAGGCACCTGGTGCGACCGCCAAAAGTCCTCCGTCTTGAACCCGTCCACCTCCTTGGGGCCGGTCCAGCCCTTCGGAGTTTTCAGGATGATCATCGGCCAACTGGGTCGGCCATTTGCGCTGCCTTGGCGCGCCTCGTTTTGGATTGTGCGAATCTCATCAAACACCTTATCCAGCGTGCCCGCCATGAGCTGATGCATTGTGGCGTGATCATCACCCTCGACGAGATAAGGCTTATAGCCGTAACCGACAAACAGGCTATGCAGCTGTTCTGCGCCGATGCGCGCCAGGATCGTGGGATTGGCAATCTTGTAACCGTTCAAATGCAGGATTGGCAGCACCGCGCCGTCCGTAACGGGATTGAGGAATTTGTTCGAATGCCAAGATGTCGCCAGTGGGCCGGTTTCTGCCTCGCCATCGCCGACGACGCAGGCGACGATAAGGTTCGGACTGTCGAAGGCCGCACCGTAGGCGTGGGACAGCGAATATCCGAGTTCGCCGCCTTCGTGGATCGAGCCGGGCGTTTCGGGCGCGGCATGGCTCGGAATACCGCCGGGAAAGCTGAATTGCTTGAACAGGCGCTGCAAGCCTGCGGCATCCTGCGGAATATGCGGATAGATTTCACTATAGGTGCCTTCAAGCCAAGTGTTGGCGACAAGCCCTGGTCCGCCGTGGCCTGGACCTGCGACGTAAATCATGTCGAGGTCGCGCGCCTTGATGATCCGATTTAAATGGACATAGATAAAATTCTGGCCGGGCGTCGTTCCCCAGTGACCCAGCAAACGAGGCTTGATGTGGCGAAGCTCAAGTGGCTCCTTCAGGAGAGGATTGTCGAGCAGGTAGATCTGGCCGACCGACAGATAGTTCGCTGCACGCCACCACGCATCGATCAAGCTCAACTCTTTGCCGGAGAGCGGTCGGTTCTGGGTCGGCAGTTCAGTGGGTTTGGACATGACGCGTCCTCTCTATTCTGGCAGTCATCCCCCTCGTCTAACTATGCGCGAGAAGGACTTTGAGACCGGATGGCGGAGCGGGGAATGGAGCCATTGTCTTGGTGGTCGCTGCGATTTTCCCGACTTAAACGCCGAGATCAGGGAACCGGCCAATATCGACAGGCGGAGCGCCCGGGAAAGCGGCCGCCTGAGCGACGATATGGAAACCGCGCGGCTCGAAATCGTGTTCCCGGCGCAAATAAAGGTTCTGCCTCGTCACCATGGCGCCGGGCCCATCCCGTTCCGAGACGTCGATGGCCGACCGGCGTTCTTGTCATTGACGGAAGGGCGGAACTACCGGATCATTGTGCGTTACTCAGAATCGCGCTCGCTCGCCAGGATCTTGCAAAAGAGATTCGCGCGAACCCGTGACCGCTGGTCGGGAGCATGCGCAGCCTAGACCTATTAAAGAGGCTGATGTGGGTGATGGAACGCGCTTTGAGCGAGATCAAATCGGGACTTTGGCACCGCAGCGATTCGTTTGAAAAGGTCAGCGGTCAAGCAAATGCCTCATGGCACTGCCTGTCGGGTCGGAACGGCGGCGGCTTTGATCGCGTTGCCCGATCTGGTACCGCGATCCAGACGCCAAAACATCGCGGCAACAACGACGGCAGTCGCCGCCAGCACGACGTAGGCAAAGAAGCCGCCCGCGTAACCCTCACGGCCAAGCGCATCGACGACGGCGCCGAGAAACGGCGGAATGATGAAACCGCCGAGCGCGCCTAGCCCACCGACGATGCCTGCGGCGCCGCCTACCGCCTCGGGAACGTATTTCGGCACCATCTTGAAGACTGCCGCATTGGCGACGCCCATGCCCACGGCGATCAGTAATTCGCCGGCAAGGGCAAGCGAGAAGTCGACCACGTAAGTGAGCATGACGGCGCCGATGAGCACGGCGATAAAGGACGCTACCGCGGCCCTTTCGCCGCCGATGCGCTCGGAAAGCATTCCGCCAAACACCCGGACGATGGCCGCGAGCAGGGAAAAGCCCAGGCCGCCGAGCATGGCTGCGGATTTGAGATTGAGGTGGTGGAAATTCATCCAGTAAGTCGGGAACCACGCCGTCAATGCCAAGAAGCCGCCGAACGATACGAAGTAGAGCACCACGAGTCCCCAGGTGCGCGGTTCCTCCGCCGCGGCAATGACCGCCTGCCAGACGCGTTCGTTGGGAAACAGCTCCTCGCCGCTGAACGAGGCAATCTTGCGGCTTGTTTCCGAATCGAATCCATGTTGGCGCAACTGAAAGAAATAAGCGTCGCGCGCAAACATGGCGTAGAGCGCGGCCCCGATCAGGAGGAAGGTGAACCAGGCGAAATACGAACCCGCCAAGCCCCAACTCGCGATGGCGTAGGGCAAGAACAGCGTGAATATGCCGGGCGCGAGATTGCCGACGCCACCATAGACGCCCAGCGCCGTTCCTTGCTGCGCCTGTTTGTACCAATACGAGACCTGTGGAACGCCAACCGAGAATGAGGCAACGCCGCAGCCGCTCAGAAAGCCGAACATGACCACGATCGGGTAGGCACTGACCGTGAGCGTCTTGACTGTCAGCAGGATAAAGACGAGCCCCCACATCCCGACCAGCGACAGCCCGAACAGCGTCAGCATCGGCAGCCGGCCGCCGACGCGGTCCACCCAGGCGCCGAACGGAATGCGCAGCAGCGACCCGGTCAATTGCGGCGCCGCGACCAGGAGACCGAGCGCAAGCCCGCCGAGATGCATTTGGTCCTGAAAGTATTTGGCCGCCGGCCCATAGAGTGCGACTGCGGCGAAGCCAACGAAGAAACCCCACGTGCCCATCGTCAATCCAAGGCCTGGACTGCCCGACAGCCGGTACGTTCCGCGATTCGCCGGGAGTGAGGCGTCTATCGTGGCCATTTTGGGGGCTCCATTTCCGATCACGTCCGAGCAAAGCCGAACGCGCGAGCGCCCGCTTTGATGTCGATCAAAGGAACTTGAGGTCATTGGCAATCACCCGTGGCGATCGCGATTTTTGATCCAGCGCAAAACCAAATGACGCAATCCAGCTATGAGGTTGATTGTGGCGTTCGCAATACGCGGCGCACGGCGTGGGAGCTGGAATGAGACCCCGAAGACAATGGCGGCTTGCCGTGATCGGCGGTTCCACTTTGGCGGCCATCGTTGCCAGCGCAGTGGACGCCTTTGCCGCGCAGCAGCGGCTCGAATGCGTATTGACCGATATCCCAGCGCGGCTCGGAGCGGAAAACCGGCCGATTGTCGTGAGCTTCGATGAAGCCGGAAAAGGTCTGCAGGCGCTGGTCGGAAGCCGGAGCTACAGCTTTTCTCAGGTGTCGATCAGCACCGTATCGATCAGCGGTCAAAGTGCTGACGTCAGCGTCGGCATAGACCGCTCATCCTTGGGCATTGTCTGGCAGCAATATGGGCCGGGGCAGCCGGTCATCGAGTTCGGGCACTGCCGGGCGGACGGATCCAGCGCGAACCAATGAGAGCGAAACCGGGCCGCACGGCACATTAGACATCGCCGGAGCCACCGCGGCGGAATGCAAGGAAAGACCCGGTTTTGCGACATTGATGCCCGCTTCTCCGAACCCTCTTGACCCAGGTCAATGCTGTTCCGGGACAGCCGCTGGAAAAAGCGCCATGAGAGCCAATCGATGTTCTGAACAACCATGAGGAGGCTGGCCATGAGCATCAGCCCCGATACGGAAGTGAAGGGTCGCGGCAAGGTGCTGAGCTTTCCCGTGTCGCGCATTGCCGCGCTGCACGCGGGCCCTGGCCTGAGGCGATACTGGCCGATCGGCGCGGCGCTAGCGTTCATCCTCGTTGTCGGCGGGGCCGTACTGTTCGGTATTTTCGGTACGAAAAACCCGGCACAATATGCCACCACGCAAGTCACGCGCGGCATCGTCGCCCGCACCGCGACCGCCACCGGCACGGTCAATCCGGTGCTTACGATCATCGTCGGGACTTACGTGTCCGGCGTCATTCAAAACATCTATTGCGATTACAATACCCAGGTCAGGGCGGGCCAAGTTTGCGCCCGGATCGATCCGCGGCCCTATCAGGCGACCTTCGATCAGTACTCCGCGCAGTTGGCGCGCGACCAAGCCAGCCTCGACAAAGATCGCAAGGATCTCGCCCGCTACCAGCAACTTGCCGGTGAGAATTCGATCGCGCGCCAGCAGGCCGAAGACCAAGCCTACCTCGTCAATCAGGACGAAGGGACGGTCAAGCTCGATCAGGCGCTTGTCGAAAGCGCCAAGCTCAATCTCGACTATACCAACATCGTTTCGCCGGTGGACGGCACGGTGGTGTCCCGCAATGTGACCGGCGGCCAGACGGTGGCGGCGAGCTTTCAGACTCCGACGCTGTTCCTGATCGCCACGGATCTCAAGCAGATGGAGGTCGATACCAATACCAGCGAGGACGACGTTGGCAGTATCAGGGTGAACGACAAAGCGACCTTTACAGTCGATGCCTTCCCACAGCGGACTTTTACGGGATCTGTTACCCAGTTGCGCCAGTCACCGCAGACCGTGCAGAACGTCGTGACCTACGACGTCGTCGTCGGCGTCGACAACGGTGATCTCGCACTGTTGCCGGGAATGACTGCCTCAACCCGGATCGTCATCGAGCAGAAGAACGACGTGCTGCGCGTGCCCGATCAGGCGCTGCGCTATACGCCCGGTGCGGCTGCCAATGTGCCGGCTGCGCCGCCTGCGGGACATGAGCGCGTCTGGGTGTTGCGCAATGGCGAGCCGGTCTCGGTCATCATTACGACCGGGGTCGACGACGGCAACTTCACCGAAATCGTCCAGGGCGATTTACACGCAGGCGATCTGGTCATTACCGCCGATGCCGGCGCCCCCGGCAGCGGCAAAACGGCCCTCCCGGCGCCGCGGCTGTGACAATTGCGGCAAGCGAATCAGGCAAACTGAACGTGCCGCCGCCAGTCGTCAGGGTCGAGCATCTGACCCGCACATTCGTCGTTGGCGACGTCAAGGTCGAGGCGCTGCGCGGAATCGATTTGACGATTGCGGCCGGCGAGTTCGTCGCCATCATGGGCTCGTCGGGCTCAGGCAAGTCCACCTTGATGAACCTCCTCGGCTGCCTCGATCGTCCGACCAGTGGGCATTATTTTCTCGAGGGCGTCGATGTGGCGGCCCTTCACGAACCCGAGCTCGCGCGCATCCGCAGCGAGCGGCTCGGCTTCGTGTTCCAAAGCTTCAACCTGTTGGCGCGAACGAGCGCGTTGGAGAATGTCGGCCTGCCGCTCTATTACGCGGCTTCCGGGCCGACACACCGCCCGGCCCGTATCGCACGGGCGCGCACGGCCCTGCAATTTCTCGGCCTCGGCGATCGCGAACGCAACACTCCCGGTCAGCTCTCCGGCGGTCAGCAGCAGCGGGTCGCCATCGCGCGAGCGCTGATAAATTCGCCGAATCTTCTCCTCGCTGACGAGCCGACCGGCAATCTCGATACACGCACTTCGCATGAGATCATGCAGACGCTCGTTTCGCTCAACCGCCAACAGGGTGTGACCATCGTGCTGGTGACGCACGAAGCCGATATTGCCGCCTATGCGGACCGCATCCTGACCATGCGGGATGGCAGGATCATATCCGATGAACGGGTCGAAAAGCTGGCGATCCCCCGCTCCGGAACTGCGCTCATGACAATGTCATCGGCGCCGCGGCAAGCGCTCACAAACATTCCAGGACGCGCCCATTTGTCGTTCGGCCTGATGGTGCTGGCCGCGGCGGCACAGGCCATCGGGCGCAACAAGATGCGCTCGGCTTTGACCATGCTGGGCGTGTTCATCGGCGTTGCCGCGCTCATCACGATGGTCGCCATAGGCCAAGGGGCCAATGAAGCGGTGCGCAGACAAATCCAGAGCCTTGGCACGAACGTTATCGTGATCGTGCCCGGAGCCCTCACCACCGGCGGCATCCGCGCTGGCTACGGCAGCGCCAGCACGCTCACTGTCGCGGATGCGCGCGCGATCCGCCGCAGCGATCCGGCCGTGGCGCAGATCGGATATTTGATCCGGCAACAGGGCCAGGTGCAGTACGGCAGCCAGAATTGGACCACGAATGTCCAGGGCGTCAGCCAAACCTATCCATCCATCACCAATTGGCAAATCGCGAGCGGCCGCGGCATCAGTGCCGAGGACGAGAGCAGGGCGGCGCTCGTCGCTGTCATCGGCCAGACGGTCTATCGTCAGCTCTTCAGTCCTGGCGAGAATCCGATCGGCGCGTTCATCCAGGTGAAGAGCGTGCCGCTGCAGGTGATCGGCCTGTTCGTCGGTAAGGGTCAGTCGCCGTTCGGCACGGATCAAGACGATTTGATCATGCTGCCGTTCACCACGGGCCAACAGAAAGTGCTCGGCGTGGCAGCGCCGACCCAGGTACAGACGCCGCTCAATTGGCCTTATCTGCCGCCGCCCAATCCCTATAACCTGCAGCCGCGCCTGACCGGTTTTGTCAACTACGTTTTTGTTCAGGCAGTGGCCGAGTCCGAAGTGCAGACCGCCATCGACCAAGCAACCGTGACGCTCAGAGACCGCCACCGCATCAAACCCGGCGAGGTCGACGACTTTCAAATCCGCAATCTCAGCCAGTTTGTGGAGACCGCGGAAAGCTCGAGCCGCATCATGGCGCTGCTGCTGGCGGCGGTCGCCTCGATTTCACTGATCGTGGGCGGAATCGGCATCATGAACATTCTGCTCGTGTCCGTCACCGAGCGAACGCGCGAAATCGGCCTGCGCATGGCAATCGGCGCCAGACGTCTTCACGTCCTCTTGCAGTTCCTCGCCGAGGCGGTGTTTCTCAGCGTCAGCGGCGGCATTGCCGGTATCGTGATGGGCATCGCGTGCTCGGTTGGAATTTCATTGATGGCCGGCTGGTTGGCGCCGATTTCGCCCGCCGCCGTGGCCGGCGGTTTCCTGTTTTCCGCCGCGGTGGGCGTTTTCTTCGGATATTATCCCGCCCGCAAGGCAGCGCGGCTCGATCCAATCGAGGCGCTTCGCTACGAGTAGAATCACCAATGACGCCGGCATTACACGTACGGACCTCCTGAAGACGCGCCGCCCGATCGCCATTATGACCGAGAAGACCCACGCCCCGCGCGAGCTTTGGCTCCACTGGCTGATTTATCCGGGACATTCGCTGCCCACTGCCGCGGCGCCGGTTTTGGTGGCAATGGCCTTGGCCGCCCGCGATGGCGTTTTCGCTCCGCTGCCCGCGCTCCTCGGGTTCCTGGCAAGCTGGCTGATCCACATTGCCGGCCTATTTACCGACAACTACGAACTGTTGGTTCGGCATCGCTCGGTGAACGAGCATCCCGAACTGATCGAGGCGCTCAATAAGGGCGCGCTCACCCTCAACGGTATGCGCGCCGCAATCCTGGCCTGCCTGGTGTTGGCAGCTCTGACCGGCGTCTACCTTCTGCATGTCGCCGGCCCACCGGTCGTCGCCATCGGCTTGGTCGGCATGATCGGCAGTCTCATCTACGCGGGCGGGCCTTATCCTCTCGGCAAGCTCGGGCTCGCCGACATTCATTTCTTCATCATGTTCGGTCTGTTGGCGCCGGCCGCCGCCTACTATGTGCAGATGGCGGCGCATGAGCCCGCGTCCGCGTACTGGAGCCTGGCATTTCACGACTTGCCGTTGCGAGCGCTGATCGTCGGTCTGCCGCTCGGCGTCTTTGCGGTGAACATTCTGATAATCGACGACATCAGAGACCGCACCTTCGATGCGGCGAAGGGATGGCGCACCACGCCGGTTCGTTTTGGCATACGCTTCAGCCGCATCGAATATGTGGCGCTGTCGGCATTCGCCTACGTCGTTCCATTCTGGCTCTGGCTGAGCTGGGGTTTTGACTCGTCGGTACTGCTGCCGCTGATCACCCTGCCCGTCGCCTTGGCGATTGCGCGAAAAGTGCTCACCGAGGACCGTCACGACGCGCTCGTGCCGTTGACGCCGATGGCAGCCTTTCTATGCCTGGGTTATTCCGCGCTTTTGGCCGTGGGTATTGTGCGTTAAGGGCGGATTGTAGACTGACATACGGCACGGCAGCATTTGGTGCCGCCGAATGCCAAAGTTCAGGCAGGTGCGTGCTGGGCCGCAATCCACCGGGCAATCGCGGGCCAAGCGTCATTCAACGTGCGGGAGCTCATGAACAGGCCGATATGACCGCCGGGAACCAGTTGCTTCACAAGTTGGTCTTTTGGTGTGCCCAGATATTTTTCGGCATCAAAAACCTGCTCCTTGGTAGTTATGTCATCGGCTTCGCCGGCGAGAAGAAAAACGGGACACTTGATATTCCTGAGATTCAGGCGATGGCCGAGGCCGACGAACGTCCCATTGGCGAGACGGTTTTCCTTGAACAGTTGACGGATGACTTGCAAATACCAGCGGCCCGGCAGATCGATCGGATTCTCGTACCAGCTTGCAAATGTCTCTTCCTTGGCCACATAGGCCGGATCGTCGATGTGCTCGTAGAGGTCGATTTGATCTTGAAAATAATGTTGCTCCGGGTGCATGTTCTTCCAGCCCTGCAGCATGAATTTTCCCTTCATCAGGCCGCCGCCGAGCGCCACCAGCTCCTCGTAGAATGACATCGGGGATTCATGCACCATGCGCTTGATCGGACCGTTGCCGGCATCCGTGTCGATCGGCGAGCCGGCAAGGACGAGCGAATTCACCTTTTCGGGAAAACGCGCCGAAATCATCGCCGACATCCAGCCGCCCTGGCAAAGACCAACAAGATTGACGCGGCCGCCGAGGTCATCGATCGCGACGACGACTTCGGCCAGATAATTGTCGATCTCAAGATCCTTCATATCATCGGTCGCCGACTTCCAATCGGTAAGCGCGGCATGGGCAACGCCATGAGCGAGCAGCGTTTCGACCAGACTCTGGCCTCTGTGATAGTCGGCGATCATCGCGGTGTGGCCGGCATACGGCGCCTCGACGAGGGTCGGCATGCCGTTCGGCTTGCCGTATTCGCGCAGCGTCATGGTGCGCAGATCGAGCCGCACGGTATTGGGAGTCGCCACATTGGGGCGCAATTCGTCGTGAATCTTGATCTCTTCCTCGACGAATTTAAGATTCTTTGCGTAAAGCTCCGCCCCCTGTTCAGCCAGTGAAGCCGCAAGGGCTACCGGCCAGAATGCCGGCACGCTGGCGAGCGAAAATTCGGAGGACCTGGCAGCTGGGTTCGTAGGCACCACTTAGCTCCATTTTGGTCGACGCTATCAACTACTGTCGCTCGCTCGGGTTTCAGATCACGGTTTAGTCGCACCTCTCAGCTTGGCCCCAACTATTTCGCTCTTGCTTTACACCTATAGCCCGTGGATTTAGGCTTTGCCTAAGCTCCCCAAACCAGAAACAATCCGATGTCACCGGGCAGGCCGCCGGGGAAGTCGAGCACGCGCGCCACGAGGTGAAACCCGTGCGGCTTCAGATCGCGCTCCCAGCGCAAATACATTTCGGCAGCGTCGCCGCGCAACGTCGCTGGCCAATCGGGATCAGGGACATTGATCGCGCGACCGCCATCGGCGCACAATTGGCTGGGAAACCGCAACAGCAGGAATTCCTTTTCGCCGCGCTCTGCGGCGTCGCGTGCCTGATGCACGAGCACCCGCCAGCCTTCGTCCGCAATGTGTTCGTCGATGAGCTGCGCGACTTTCCTCCGGCGTTGCTCGGCAGCGGCGCGCCGCGCGTCCTCGCGCTCGTGCACCTGTTTGCGTTCGAAATCCTCCGCCAGCGCGCGGAAATCGGCGGCCTCCAGTCGCGTCTCGTCCTGTTGAACTTTCGGGGGCGGCTGCTTTGGTGACTCACGACGGCGAAAATGCGCGAAGCGCTCGTCGAGGCCCGCAAATGCGTCCGCCAGAAAGCCTTCCTTACCTCGTTCGGCCGGCGGCGCTTGTTCCGCCAGTGCACGCAGCAGGTCGGCGCGGCTGACAATGCCGACGATCTTGCCGCCGCGAACCACGGGAACCCGCTTGATATGGTAGGAATGCAGAAGCCGCGCAATCTCGCCCGCTTCGGTGTTCTCGTCGACAGCCACAACTGGTACCGACATGACCTCGCGCGCGACGCGATCTTTCTCGCGCAGGCTGGCGACGAAATCAGTGTTGAGTGCCTCGCCTTCGGCAAGCAGCGCCAGCCACCAGTCGCGGCGCGCCTCACGGTCGGCTTCCTCGCGACCGATCAGATCGCCTTCGCTCACGATGCCGATCGGGGCTCCGCTCTCATCGACGACGGGAACAGCGCTGATTCCGTTGTTCAGGAGGAGCCGTGCAATTTGGGAGATCGGCATCTCCGGCCGCACGGAGATCACGTCGCGGGTCATCAACTCCCCCGCCTTCATGGAGCCGGGTGGCTGCCCGACAGCGGCTGACTTGATTGTAGCCTGATCGATCATCCCGGCCTCCCAGCCATCCGCGGTAGCAACGGCGCATCCTTTTGTCGCGGCCACAAGACCGCCGGGGATGACCGCCGATATCCGACCGCGATCGGCCATCTTCCACAAAGCGACGGCATCGACGGTACACTCGATCTTCGGGCTTTTAGGCCTCGATGAGAACTTTGAGCGCATTGGTCTTGGCCGCCGCGCCGAACGTGTCGTAGGCGTCCAGTATCCTGTCGAATTTGAAGCGGTGGGTGATCAGGTTCCTGGGATCGATCTTTTGCGATTGCACCGTCTTGAGGAGCATCGGCGTGGTGACGGTATCGACGAGCCGCGTGGTGATCGCGATGTTGCGGTCCCACAGGCGCTCCAGGTGCAGGTCGGCCTTGACTCCGTGCACGCCGATATTGGCGATCGTGCCGCCGGGCGCGACGATGTCCTCGCACGTAATGAAGCTCGCCGGCACGCCGACCGCCTCGATGGCCGTGTCAACGCCGCGATTGCCGGTCATTTTCATTATTTTCTCGACCGCTTTGCCGTCCTTATTGTTGATTACCGCGGTTGCTCCAAAACGGGTCGACAATTGCAGACGGTTGTCATCGAGATCGATCATGATGATCTCAGCCGGCGAATAGAACTGCGCCGTGAGAAGTGCCGCAAGTCCGATCGGACCAGCACCGACGATAGCGATTGTCGAGCCGGGCTGGACTTTGCCGTTGAGCACGCCGCACTCGAAGCCGGTCGGCAGAATGTCGCTGAGCATCACGAGCGCATCTTCTTCCAACCCGGCGGGAATGTGGTACAGGCTGGTGTCAGCGAATGGAATGCGCACGAATTCCGCCTGGGTACCGTCGATCTTGTTGCCGAGAATCCAGCCGCCGTTGACGCAATGGGAGTACATGCCGCGCCGGCAATAATCGCATTTGCCGCATGACGAGATGCACGACACGATCACCCTGTCACCGGGACGAAACGCGGTGACCGCGGCGCCAACTTTATCGACCACGCCGATGCCTTCATGGCCGAGAATACGGCCTGGCTCGCATGTCGGCACATCGCCCTTGAGAATATGCAGGTCAGTACCGCAGATCGTTGTCTTGACCATTTCGACGATGGCATCCGTCGGCGCCGCAATCTCGGGCTTCGGGCGATCTTCGACGGCTTTTTTCCCGGGTCCATGATAAACGAGCGCTTTCATCCACTCCTCCTGTTAGCTGAAGCGTGAGCGCGAATGGCTTGCGCGCAGGTACTGCAGCAGCGCCTTCGGCGCTCCGGCGATCCTGCCGGCGGTCCAGCCGTTCGACGCGAATTGCCGTCCGCATTAAGTAAGTTCCGCGCGTCATCGCACTCTTGGGCGGATTAAGCGATTTTGCCGCCGCCGTCGGATATTCGAGAGATATGCAGTCTGCAATTCGCTCCGGTGCTGCGCTTTGTCGCAAGCGCTTCGTGCCGTGCGGCACCGTCGAATTCCGACTTGATCCTGTTCAGAAGGTCCGAGTTCGAGACTTTCCCTCGGGAATCGCACCAGGACGCTCCGCGTAGATGCGATACGCCTGTCCGGAAATCGAGAGTTCCCCATGGGTTACCCGACGGGCGGCAAGGTAACGATAACCGTCACCGCAGTTTTCCAGCAGACGTCGTGATCGCAGCGGCAGGTCGGTTCCGCTTTGATCGAGATCAAAGCGACCCGTCGGGCAATCATGAAATTTTGACCGATCATTTTTTCGGGGTGTCCTGCCATGATCCGGCTTGTTCGCTACTTCCGGTTTCTGTTCGCCGCGATAGTCATAGGAGCTTGTACCGCCGGAACATCGCCGTTGGCCCAACCGTCGCCTTCGAACCCAAACGCCAATGCGGTCAATGAGCGAATGCTGCTGCAGCAGCTCGGCAAGGTCCAAGGCCGTGTCGATCTACCGGACAAGCGCGAAAGCGTGCTTATCCAGCCGGCTGGACGCGAATGGCGGTTTTTTCACGAGGTTGTGCTCAACGTCTTCGGGATAGCCGCGATCCTCGGCATGGTCGCTCTGCTCGGCGTGTTCTATTGGTTTCGCGGTCCGATCCGCATCGAAGCCGGACGCAGCGGTCTCACAATTCTACGCTTTGACGCGATCGAGCGGTTCGTGCATTGGCTCGCAGGCACCACGTTTGTCATTCTCGGCCTGACCGGCCTGAACTTCACCTATGGCAAGAAGGTCCTGCTTCCGCTGATCGGACCGAAAGCATTCAGCGCATTCAGCGAAGCCTGCAAATACGCCCACAATTTCCTCAGCTTCCCCTTCGTACTCGGCGTCATTGGCATGTTGCTGCTATGGGGCAAGGACAATTTGCCGACGGCCGTGGACATCAAATGGCTCAAGGAAGGCGGCGGCTTCGTCGGCTCGAAGCATCCGCCGGCCTGGCGGTTCAACGCCGGACAGAAGCTGCTGTTTTGGGGCGTCGTGTTTGCAACAATCCTGGTCGCGGTCCCCGGCTATACGCTCATCTTTCCGTTCTACGTGGCAAGCATCGGCGGTATGCAGATTGCTGAAATGATACATGGGCTCGGAGCCATGCTCTTCATTGCCGCCATCATTGCTCACGTCTACATTGCGACGCTTGGCATGGAGGGTGGGATCGACGCAATGGCCGGCGGCAAGGTCGATCTGAATTGGGCCAAGCAGCACCACAGCCTTTGGGTCGAGCAGGAACTGCACGGTAAAGCGCCGGCGGGCAAACCTAACGGCGCAGTGGTGCCCGCTGAGTAGGTGCCGAGTAGCCCGCTTAAAATGCAGAAGCGGCGGAGTAGAATGCCCCTTGGCAGCAATGGCTGCCGGACTGAGGATGGCGCATGCTCGAACCACGCAAACACGAAAAATATGATGCACTGATTTCCGCCTGTCATGCGCTCGCGCCGGTACGGACGGCCGTCGTGCACCCTTGCGACGAGACCTCTCTGCGCGGCGCCGTCGAGGCGGCGGAAGCGAAGATCATCAAGCCGGTCCTGGTCGGACCGCAAGGCCGCATCCGTGCGCTCGCGACCTCGCTCAACCTTGATATCGCAAGCCTGCAGCTTGTCGACACGCCATTCAGTCACGCCTCGGCAGCGAAAGGCGTCGAAATCGTTCGCGTCGGCGAGGCCGATGCGCTGATGAAAGGCAGCTTGCACACCGATGAGTTGATGGCCGAGGTCGTCAACAAGGATACTGGTATCCGCACCGCACGGCGGATCAGTCACGTCTTCATCATGGACGTACCGACCTATCCAAAACCGCTGTTCATCACCGACGCTGCGGTGAACATTTTTCCGACGCTCGAGGATAAGGCCGATATAGTGCAGAATGCGATCGAGCTTGCGCAGGCCCTGCTGATCGAGCGGCCGAAAGTTGCGATCCTTTCCGCGGTCGAGACGATCACTTCCAAGATCCCGTCCACCATCGACGCGGCCGCATTGTGCAAGATGGCCGAACGCGGCCAGATTACCGGCGCCATGCTTGATGGTCCGCTGGCGCTTGATAATGCGATCAACCGCGAGGCGGCCAGCATCAAGCACATAGCGTCCCCGGTCGCGGGCGACGCCGATATTCTGCTTGTTCCCGATCTCGAGGCCGGCAACATGCTGGCGAAGGAGCTGACCTTTCTCGCCAATGCGGATGCCGCCGGCATCGTACTCGGAGCCCGAGTCCCGATCATTCTCACGAGTCGTGCCGACAATGTCCGGGCCCGCATGGCGAGTTGCGCCGTGGCCGCGCTCTTTGCCCACGCCCGCCGTGTCGCCGCGGCCGAAATCGGCAAGGTTGCCGGCTGAATCGTCATGCGCGAGCCGATCCTCGTCATCAATGCCGGCTCATCGAGCTGCAAGTTCTCGGTGTTTGCGACAGCCGCGGATCGCTCGCTCTCGGCCGGCGCTCACGGCCAAGTGGAAGGCATTGGCGAAGGTGGCGATAGAGCTGCGCGCATCGAGGTCGCCGACGGCAAGGGTCGAAAACTCATCGACAGCCCGATCACCGCCAAAGACCACGCCGGCGCCATGGCAGCCATTCATAACTGGTTCGACGAGCACGTCGGCAGCGAGGCCGGGTTTTCCGGGGTCGGCCACCGCGTTGTTCACGGCGGCATGGCGTATGCGCAACCCGTGCTTATCGATGCGGGGGTACTCGCCGCACTGGAAGAGCTCGTGCCGCTCGCGCCTTTGCACCAGCCGCACAATATCGCTGCAATCCGCGCGGTAAGCGCGATCGCGCCGGAGCTCCCGCAGGTTGCCTGTTTCGACACTGCCTTTCATCGAGCGGAACCGGCGCTGGCCCAGGAATTCGCCTTGCCGCGTGCGTTCACCGCCAAGGGCCTGCGCCGTTACGGTTTCCACGGACTCTCTTACGAATACATCGTGTCGGTCCTGCCGCGGGTCGCTCCCGAATGTGCGCGTGGCAAGGTGATCGTCGCTCATCTCGGCAACGGTGCCAGCATGTGTGCGATCGAGGCCGGCCGCTCCATCGCCACGACCATGGGCCTGACCGCGCTCGATGGGTTGCCGATGGGAACACGCATCGGGGCGCTTGATCCCGGTGTCATTCTCTATCTTCTTCAGCACGAGGGCATGAACGCGGCGCAAATCGAACAGCTTCTCTACGAGCGCTCGGGACTTCTCGGCGTGTCTGGTTTGTCCAGCGACATGCGCACATTGCTGGCGAACAAGCTTCCGGCGGCAAAAGAGGCTGTGGATCTCTTTGTCTATCGAATCGGACGCGAGCTCGGCTCGCTCGCGGCGGCACTTCATGGTCTCGACGCCGTCGTGTTCACCGGCGGCATCGGGGAAAATGGCGCAGAAATTCGGGCTCGGGTATGCAATGACGCGCGATGGCTGGGCATTGCGCTTGACGATGGCGCCAACGCGTCCGGAGGACCGCGCATCTCCGTCCGCGATTCGCGCGTGTCGGCGTGGGTCATACCGACGAACGAGAATCTTATGATCGCCGGACATACGAGGCGATTGCTCGACCGCCGACCCGCAAAGGCGGCCGCCCACTAAACCTAAGTGCCGGCAACGGCCGTCAGAAGAGCACGGCGGACGAGCGTTTCGAATAGCGGCAGCTTATAAGCATTTTTGCTGAACGGCATGGCGCCTGCGAGCACCGCCCGGGCGGCTTGTGCGGCGGTGCGCTCGTCGAGCGGCTTGCCGGTCAAAGCGGTTTCCGCCGCCCGTGCCTCCCGTGAGCCGGCCAGCGACCCGCCCGAACGCTCACGGCCTGCTTTGCCCAAGTCCTGAGCCATGCAGGAAACTTGCGCTGGCTGCGATCGGCGCATGGACCAGGTTGAAGTGGCAATCGATGCAGGTGACGTGCGTCTGCGCGAGCATGGCATGCGCCGCTCGACCAGCCTCGCTCGCCGGCCGGATAGCAGCCGGATCATGACATTTCCGGCAGGTCGCACCATCGTCCTTGCGCATCTCCTCGCGCACGCGCTCTGCCAGCCGCGGCAAGCGCGCCGACCAGACCGCGGGGTCGCTCACGTTGCCGGTATATTCGGCGATGCCATCGCGAACGCCGTCCACGACGTGCGAGTAAGTCTCGACGAACCAGTTGTTGGACGGAACATGACAGTCGGAGCAACTCGCCAAGACGCCGGCCGCATTCGCGCGGTGCGCCGACTGCTGATAGTGCGGGTCCGCCGCCACTTGAGCCATCGAATGGCAGGAGGTGCAGAATGCCTCGGTCGATGTGGCGCGATTGACCACCGTGCTTGCGATGATCGCGCCGGCGCCGGCCACGCCGCCCGCGACGATCAGCGAAGCCGCCGCCAACCACCGCTTCCACTTCATGACAGCTTCCCTCAGCGGCCAACCGTGTGATCGCCAGTCCGGCGCAATTTTTAACGGACGGGCTCGGCCGCGGAATTGATCTGCATCAATGTGTCACCCGTGCTTTCCTCACAAGCTTAATCGATTTTCCGGCGATCTGCGGCGCTAAGAAGCAGGTGTGGAAACGTCGATCGGCTCGTACCGAACAAGGAGGACCGTCATGGCCATGAAGCGACGAGATGTGCTGCTCAGCGGCAGCGGCGTAGCCGCCGCCTTGGCGGTTGGTGCAATGACTGCCGTGGCGCCCGCAGCCGGCCAATCGCCACAGGCGCCGCCGCGGTGGCAGCGCGAGGCCGACGTCGTCGTCATCGGTTCGGGCGCCACCGGGCTGCCCGCCGCGATCGTGGCGCGCGAAGCCGGCGCTTCGGTCATTCTGGTCGAAGCCGAGAAGGACATCGGCGGCCATGCCATCACCAGCGGCGGCAACGTCCCGCTCGGCGGCGGCACCAGCGTGCAAAAGAAATACGGGATCGAGGATTCGCCCGACCTCCTGTTTCGCGATTTGACCGACTGGTCCGTGGTCGAGCCCAACGGCTTCCCCGACTATCGCTACAATGACCGCGAAATCATCCGCGCCTTCGCCGACAACAGCGCGCCGACCTTCGAATGGCTGGTCGCCCATGGCGTTATTTTTGTCGACAAGGCGCCCGACGATTTCGGCGGCACGTCGGTCGGCAATTCGGTGCCGCGCGAGATGCACAGCGCGGTGATGGATTGGCCGATGGTGCAGACCGGCAAGCCGGCCGATCCGATGATTCAAAAAATGCTTTCCTCGGGCAACGGCCTGATGCGTCCGCTCGAAGCGGTCGCCAAAAAGGCCGGCGTGCAGCTCCTCCTCGAGCATCGGATGACCGCGATATACCGCGAGCAGCCGACCTCAGGTCGGGTCATCGGCATCGCCGTGGCCAACAACGGCAAGATTCTCAACGTCGGCGCCAACAAGGCCGTGATCATCGCCACCGGCGGCTCGACCGGCAACATCAATTTCCGCCGCATGTTCGATCCGCGCCTGACCGAGGAATATTGCGGGCTCTCCGGCATGCCGTGGTCGAACCAGGATGCCAGCGGCGAACTCGCCGCCATGGCCATCGGCGCGTCGCTGTGGGGGCTGTACAACCAGACCGGCGAGTTCGGCTCGAACCTGACCAAGCCCGGCACGATCGGCAGCCAGTACGGCTACGTCAATCTGAAGTGGATGCCGGGAAGCCCGGTGTTCGATCGGGCGCGTGCATCGGGCCTGTCCGTCGCCAACTGGCAGGATGTGATCCTCGTCAACATGCTCGGCAAACGGTTTTACGACGAAACCGGTCCGCAGTTCACCGCCAACGACTACAATTCGATCAAGCCCTATACCCAGGGCAGCTACCTGAACGCCAAAAACATCAAATACAATCCCAACAACTTCATCGATGCGGCGATGGCCGGCATCGGCGACGGCCACAACGGCGGCGGCCCCATCTGGGCGATATTTGACGCCGATGCGGTCGTCCGTGAAAAGTGGGATCCGAATCCGCCGAACGTCGACACCAAAGCCGGATTCTTCTTCAGCGCCGATACGCTCCGCGACCTCGCGGCGAAGATCAAAATGCAGTATCAGCGCGTGCCGATGCCGCCGGACAACCTCGAGCAGACGGTCGCACGCTACAATTCGTTCGTCGACAGCGGTGCCGATGAGGATTTCGGCAAGCCAAAACCACTGCACAAGATCGAAAAGCCGCCGTTCTACGCCGCCTGGGCTACGCCGGTCGTGCACGACACGCGGGCGGGCCTGCGCATCAATGCCAAATGCCAAGTGGTGGACATGAAGGGCGAAGTCATCCCCGGCCTCTACTGCGGTGGCGAATCGGCTGGCGGTTTCTCCCAACACGGACTCGCCCGCGCCGCCTGCCAGGGCTACATCGCCGGCCGCAATGCCGCCGCCGAGAACCAGCATCGCGCCAGCGCGGGGTGACAGCGCGGCGCTCATAACGCCCAGCGCAGCGCCATAGGCGCTAACATAGCTGCGTTTCCCGGGCGCAGCGCAGCACGAAGCGCAGCGAAGTGGTGCGCTGCAGACCCGGGATCGTAACAAGTTGCGGAGTCTGGGACGGTCCCGGATCAGCGGTGCACCGCTTCGCGCTGCACCGGCATCCGGGAAACAGAGGCCTACGTTAGCGCCTATGAGCGCAGCGCCTGATCGACGCCCGCCGTATGAAGGCAAGGTAGTTCGCGGCGAGATTGACCTTTGGCACTACTCCGCCGCGTTCAGGATCTGCTCGTGGCGGCCGGCGCGGACGAGGCGGCCGGGGAGGGCGCCGGTATGCTCGCCGCGCACGTAGATTTGCGTGCCGGCGACGAAGGTGGCCTCGTAGCCGTCGACTTTTTGCACGAAACGGCGACCGCCGGCCGGCATGTCGTGCACGAGTTCCGGCTTCTGCACCCGCAGGCGCTGGTAATCGATCAGGTTGATGTCGGCGCGAAGGCCGGGTTGCAGGCGGCCGCGGTCGGCGAGCCCGAAGAAATCCGCAGTCTCGCTGGTCTGCCGCTTCACCAGCGCCTCGACCGGCAGCTTCGGCCCGCGCGCGCGGTCGCGGCTCCAATGCGTCAACATGAAGGTCGGCACCCCGGAATCGACGATCGAGGTGCAGTGCGCGCCGCCGTCGCTCAAGCCGAGCAGGCAGGCCGGATCGTTGAGCATTTCGCGGATCGGCTCATGGTCGCCGGTGACGTAATTGACCACCGGGTAATAGAGATACTGGTCGGGCTCGAGTATGTAGTCGTAGGCTACTTCCTCAGGGCTGCGGCGTTCGCGCGCCGCGATGACCGCCACCGACTTTTCCGGGCCGGGCTCGTAGTCCGGCGGGTTGCCCATGGTGAAGAATCTGTCGAACGCCGTGGCGACTTCCTGGCGGAATTGCGAGAGCTTGGCGATCTCGGCTGCCGAGGACGCCTCGGCCAGAATCTGCGCCCGCACCTGCGGGTCGCGCAGGCGGCGGCGCTGTTCCTCGATCGGCAGGCTTTCGAGTTTTTTGTAGCTCGGCCGCACCGTGAACGGATTGAGCGTGGTGCCGATGCCCATCATCACGCCGATCGGCCGGCCCGCCATCTGCGCGGTGATCGGCAAGCCTTCGGCGCGCGCCTCGTGCACCGCCTTGATCAGCCGGCGCCAGCGCTGTGGATCGGTGTAGCGGTCGGTGAGCAGGAACCACACCGGGCGTCCGGTCTTG